>MVQH01000059.1 GCA_002067755.1 Methanosaeta sp. PtaB.Bin018 | reverse complement strand
GGGATTGGAACGCAGCGATAAACATTCTGAGATTGGGAATGCAATCTCTTCGCATGATCGATAGAAGCCCTGGCCTTTAGGCCAGGGAGCATTCACACATCTCCCAAACGTCTTTTTCCCTGCATTGAATTGAAGTCACCCTTTCAGGACTTCTGCGGCCTCCTTTGCCTTTTTGCCTTTGTTGACTATGGCAGCAATCGCCATGGTCATCTTCACAGGGTCTTCATGCTGGAAGACATTCCTGCCTATTGCCACTCCGCGAGCTCCTGCCTGCATGGCACCTTCGATCATCTGCAGAAACTCTATGTCGGTCTCAGTCTTTGGCCCTCCAGCGATGACCACCGGCACTGGACAGCCCTCTACCACACGCCTGAATGATTCAGGATCACCCGTATAGTTGGTCTTGATGATGTCAGCCCCAAGCTCCGCTCCAGCGCGGGCAGCATGTGCCACAACCTCCACATCATTTGGATTTGCGATTCCTTTGCCTCGGGGATACATCATTGCCACGAGCGGCATGCCCCAGAAGTCACATCTTTCGCTGACGCTGCCGAGGATGTTGAGCTGATCCGACTCAGTCTCAGAGCCGATGTTGATGTGAACTGATACTGCGTCGGCCCCCATCTTCAGGCATTCTTCCACCTGGCAGACCTGAACCTTGTTGTTGGGATCGGGTCCGAGCGATGTGGAGGCGCTCATATGGATGATGAGTCCGACGTCCCTTCCGTAGCCGCGGTGGCCGTGCCTGACCATTCCCTTCTGCTGCAGGACTGCATTTGCCCCGCCCTTGGCGACCTTGTTCACCATCTCAGGCAGGTTTACAAGCCCCTTGATCGGCCCCACAGATATGCCGTGGTCAAGGGGGATTATGACTGTGTTTCCGCTATCTCTGTCGATTATCCTCTCAATTCTCACTCTTTTGCCTATTTCGCTCAAATTTTACCATCCCACAAATGCTAACATGATTCATGGTAGCACATATCATATTTAAGGGTTGTGCCATTCTCTGCCCGATATCGTTAAGATCCTCAAATGGATTACTGCAAAGAACCTACTCGAAACATCTATACTTGATCAGCGACGAGCATGCCATCATGGACTACCCATTTAAGAGAGGATTCAAGCCCAACATAGATCGGATTCGGGATGTTCTTGAGGAGATGTTTCCTTGCGAGATAAAACAGGAGAACAGCAGGCTGCTATTCAGCTACGGAGCAATGAAGAGCGTTGCAGTCTGGATAGAGAACAAGAGGCTATTCGTCGTCACTGAATCGGCCACAGACGTCTCTGATGATGTTGTATTGGAGACCAACAAACGCTACAGAGATTTTCTGGAGGGCGCTACTGGCTACACAGCCAAACAAAGGCTGCAGATGGCAAAAAAAGAGGTCTCGAAGGGAGGCGAGGACTGAGGGTCAGTGATTCAATAAATGCTCAGCTTTCCCTTCACGAACTCCTCCACCAACTGGTCAGTGCTCTCCAGCATGTAATCTAGGATTGAGTCGACTTGAGCCTCCAGCGATGGTGTAAGCTGAAGGTCGCCGGATATCCTCACGCCACGCAGGAGCGGCTGGCTGATGGGCGACCCAATCTTGCTGACAAAGGTGACGTTCGCCTCCTTCACACCATCCAGCTCTGCGATCTCGCACGCTGCCCGCTGAGCCAGCACATTGTAGATCTTGCCCACATGGCTGACTGGATTCTTTCCTGCAATGGCTTCCATGGTCATAGGCCTCATGGGCGTTATCAAGCCGTTTCCACGATTTCCCCTGCCGGTCGCCCCGTCGTCTCCCATCTCGATCGATGTGCCTGTCACTGTGAGGTAAATGTTGTCGCCTGCATCTGCGCAGTTCACGCAGACATCTGCGTCGGCCTTCCTTGTGGCCGCCTCCAATACCCTGGCCTTTGCATCCTCATATTCTTCGCGGGAGGCTATGAACTTGGAGACCATGGCTGCTGCCACTACCACGGTCAGCTCATCGCCTATTCGCACGGCCATGAGTTTGGTGTCCTCGCCAACGCCACGCACACTTCGCACCTCTTTCTCCATGCCGAGCACCAGCTCTTCAGTGTAGCTCAGGGGTGCATAGCCAACGCCGATAGATGTGTCATTTGCTCCCCTGCCAATGAGGCTTCGCAGCTCAGGAGCACCTTCCTCGACGCGGGGCTCGACCCTGAACTGCTCCAGGTTCTTTACAGTCTTTCTAAAGAAGGAGGTGACAGAGTCCTCGATTATCTCAAAAACCGGCTTTCCTGATGGCTTCGTTGCTCTGCCACCCACGATAACGCTTGGCGGCTTTAGGATCGAGCCTCCTCCGAACTCAGGCACGCTTTTTCCTGCGATGATCAGAACCTTGTCAACATTATGGTGCAATATCTGGCCGAACTCGTCAAGATAGAACTGAGATAATGAGCGCGAGATGCTTTCGGAGATCCCGTCTGCAAGTGTGTCAGGGTGGCCGATGCCTTTTCGCTCCACAACCTCAATGGGAGGGATGATGTGCTTTTGTAGAGTTATCATTAAATCACAAATTATAGTTGGACAAGTCATGATTAATATCCCTCTCGCCTCAAAAAGATGAATGCGGCAAGGAAAACCTTGTATTCACATAACTCCGCGGGAATGAATTTATAAGCATGAAATGCTGAAGTTCAATCTGTATGAGTGAATCATCGGCCATTTCCGGTCAAGACACCATTCAGGAGTCGTTTGCGAAAAGGATAACAGCTCTTGAATCAGAGAACAGGAGCCTCTCCGAAGAGCTTGAGACCACCAAAGTGGAGAGAGAGGAGGTAAGAGCCAAGCTCTTTGAATCCCTCATCGCAAATAAGAAATATCTGCGTGAGCTGGAGCGGCTAAAAAAAGAGAACCTCCTCTTGAAGAGGATGCCGTTATTCCTTGCCACAGTGGTGGAGATTGGAAACGACTATGTCCTGCTGAGGCAGCACGGAAACAACCAGGAGTTCATCACCACTGCTCCTGCTGAGCTGATGGAGAAGCTAGAGGTCAATGCTCGCGTGGCTATAAACAACTCACTGACCATCGTTCGCGTTCTGGATCACTCATTGGATGCCAGGGCAAAAGTCATGGAGCTGGTCGAGGCACCTGATGTATCCTATGAACAGGTTGGCGGCCTTGAAAGCCAGATTCAAGAGATCAGGGAGACTGTGGAGTTGCCACTGACCAACCCAAAGATATTCGAAGATATCGGCATTGAGCCGCCAAGGGGCGTTTTGCTCTACGGTTTGCCGGGGACTGGCAAGACAATGCTGGCCAAGGCAGTAGCCCATGAATCCAAGGCTACATTCATTCACATGTCCGGCTCAGAGCTGGTCCACAAGTTCATAGGCGAAGGAGCGCAGCTCGTTCGCGACATCTTCCAGATGGCTCGCGAGAAGGCCCCAAGCATCATATTCATCGATGAGATCGACGCCGTGGGCAGCATCAGGACCCACGATGGTACTACTGGGAGCGCCGAGGTCAACAGGACGATGATGCAACTTCTGGCTGAGATGGACGGTTTCAGGACGCGTGGCGACATCAAGATCATAGCCGCGACCAACAGGATAGACATCCTCGATCCCGCTCTGCTGCGGCCAGGACGCTTTGACAGAATCATCGAGATACCCATGCCATCTGCCGAAGGGAGGCTCAAGATCCTGCAGATCCATGCGGGCAAGATGAGAAAAGATCCAGATGTAGACCTGATGGAGATCGCCAAGGTAACTGGAGAGGCGAGTGGCGCAGACCTCAAGGCCATAGTGGTGGAGGCTGGCATGAATGCGCTGCGCAGGAACGCATCAAGCGTAAATAGATCCGACTTTTATAGTGCAATAAACAAGGTTCTCGGGGACGAGGTTCAGGGCTCGGAGGAGAACTTGAGGATGTTCACATGAAATGGGTGGCTGACCTTAAGTCAGCCACAAATTTGTCACCACATGCGAGAGCCAGATTATGCGCAGACCATTGTTTCACATCGTGAGATACTGGGGCCCATTCCACTTGAAGTCAGGCCCGGAATCTCGCCAGAAGAATGCAAGATGGCCTCCTACCTGAGCCACCAGCTCCAGGTGTCCTGGATCTCCAAAGTTGCTTTGGATGAGCGAGACGCCTTCCACTCGGCCCATGCTCATGCCGAACATAAAGGGTCCATACCAGTGCAGATGGTCATCGTCATTGTCACGCCAGTAATAACCTAAGCCGCCTGATGACAGAGGAACAACCAATTCGAAGTTCCCTTTATTGCCGAAGGTGCTCTGAATCAAAGAGGGCGTTCCACAAACGCCTGTTGCGATGACCTCTGGTCTGTGCCATTTCATCTCCTCCTCGCCGGGCTCGCCCCAGAAGAATACCAGCCGGTCTCCTGAGCGTGCAACAATCTCAAGGTTCCCAGGGCTTCCGAAGTTGCTTTGAATCATCGTTACAGCGTCGAATATTCCGGAATCAGTGGCGAAGTTAAAAGGACCGCGCCAGGGCAATGTCGGATCGTCGTTATCACGCCAGTAATGAGAAAATCCGCCTGCCACCAACGGCACCACCAGGTCGAAGTTTCCTCTGTGCCCAAAATTGCTCCAGATCATGGCTGGGTTTCCTGAGAAGACCGGAACGAGGGATCTCTTGGAGATCTGATTTGGTCCATACCAGCCCAAAGGTGTGGCTGGATCGTGCCAAAAATGCATCAAATGACGGCCTCCAAGGTCTGTTGCTATCAGTTCGAGGTTGCCATTCTCACCGAAATCTCCCTGGATGAGAGACACCCCCTCGACCCGACCGGCGTCTGCACCGAACTTGACAGGTCCATTCCAAGGCAGCATCTCGTCGTCATTATTGCGCCAGTAATAGGCAATGCCGCTTTCGGGCATTGGAACAACCAGCTCGAAGTTGCCTTTATTGCCATCAATCCTCTGAAGCAATGAGGGATTTCCTGAAACAGGACCCATGAGGGTGGTTTCTCTATCAGTTCGCAGATTTTCGGGCTTGCTCGGAGTTACTTCTGATTTTGCAGGTTTTCTTTCCTTTTTCGGTTTTCTTTTGCCTGTAACGGAGGTTGAGGATGGCTCCTTCTGCTTATTTGTTTTTTTTCGACCTTTTCCTTGCATCTGGCAATTCCCTCTTTACAGATATCGTTTTTTTTAAGCGAATTGTGCTCAGTCGATCTGTCGAACGTCTGGGTTTCAACTCAAAGGAACGCCCAAGACATTTCCAAACAATCTACAAGATAATCGATAAGATATATGCGCGCTATTACTACTTGAATATTGGCACAGTTACTTTTAATTGATATCAACCAACACATTCTCACATAAGCTTCGCCTCAGTCATGTGATATGAAAATGGTGGTATGAAAATGGTAGTATGAAAATGGTGGTATGAAAATGGTTCTCGCAAAGATCCATTTTCATCCACATGGGCGACCTCGGGTCATGGGTGTTTCTTCACAATTGAGCGCTGTTCATGTTCAACTCGGGGGAAGCATTTTCGTCTGCAGAATATGAATAGAATATAATTTAAGGTTTTAATAATATATTTAATTTGGGAACCTCCGAACTCTAACTTTTTTGAAGATAATGTAGAATACAATGACAATAAAATTAAAAACATTTAAAAAAATTAAAAATATTTAAATTTTTTGATTAAACATAATTTTATTAATCATATTATTATTTATATTATTAAAAAAATTAAAATTTTTAACTAATTTTTTATGATTCTAACAAAACATAACTAATTTAACAATATCATTTTTGTAACCAAATTTTATGGAGAAATAACGTTCAATAGATGAAAATTATAATTTATAATTTTATTTAGCAATTCTTTGAAAACTTAATAAAATTAATAATAGATTTTTTATAGATATATTTGTTACTTACAAAGTATAGAAGTCTCATGTGCATATGGTATCTATAAAATTGATTGATATAATTAACCTTCAGATCTTAAATTCTTATATCTTATGTGAATCAATTGGGCTTCAAAAGAATTGGCCTCTTTTGAGAGAATTATCAAGTCGAGAAGGATGGGTGTATGCGCTAAGGAGATAAAATTCACATAGTGTTTGGAATAATCCTCCTAACAAAATCCATGTTACGCTGCAGAGATTGATTTTGTACACATAGACTATAAGATCAGCCGATATTCTTAGAATAATCCCTTGTACCACCGAGAGATCAACACGACATCGAGAAACAAATTTATTGAATATAACATATAATTAATAATTTAAAATAACGTTTCACTATCTTAATATTAATTTTTACAACAGCATAATTTTACATAATTAAAATTTAATAATTTTTTGTACATGTAAGATAGTATAATTAATAATAATTATTTTATTAAAATATTTTTATTAATATTATCAAAACCTAAATTTAATATAATATACATATTATACAGTGTTTTTGATTTTACTAATTTAGATCATATCCTCAAGTAAAAAGTGAGAGTACATACAAATTTTTAGTCAAATCCTTTAATAAAACTTACTATATTTAATGGAAGATCAGGATGATATCCGCCCTCTAAAATCGCAAAGCGCCTTCCATGGCATTTTTGTGAGCCTTCAGAGATCATCTCTCCAATCGTCTCGTAATCCTTTGTCTCTAGAAGCCCTCCCCAGTCTTTTATGTAGGTATCAAAGCCTGCAGACACTCCGACGATGTCGTAGTCATCATCCTTGAACGCTGATTTTATCTGCGCCAAGTAGCCACTTACATCCATGCTCAGATAATCGAAGTTGATATCAATTGATCCAGGATTTACGACTCTTACGCGATGGTCCCCACGAAAGATGCTGACTGTACCATCGCCGAAATGAAGGTCAATATCGATGATCAACACTCGCTTCGCCTTCGGCCTTATCTTCTGCACTGCAATTGCCATATTATTGAAGTAGCACATCCCCCATGCTCTATTTGCAGAAGCATGATGTCCAGGAGGCCGGATCAAAGCGAATGCAGGCTCGCCCTGCAAAGCCAATTCAGCCGCGGTGATGGCCCCACTGGCAGCGAGGCTCGCAATAGCGAAGTGGCTGCTGCGACGCACTCTGTCAATGTGCTCTTTGCCATGCACCCTTGATATGTCATCCAGACATGCATAAATGGGTTCTACGAAATCGTAGCCTTCCTTTCTCAATTCTTCCATCGACAATCTGACCCTGTCCGGATTTTCTACTGGGTTTGCAGGATACCTCTCTTCGTACCCTTTACAGTATATTATTTTCACGCACGGGACTTGGGACATCAGAGCATTTAATTCATTCGATCTTGAAAAGATGAATAAAAAAGATGAATAAGATCCAAAAAAAAATGGCTCCTTGAAGAAATTGGCTTGTAGAAATGTCATGCAGGCACTCCGTTTGCTCTTCAGAGAATCTCATACAATAAGACAAAAAAAATTTTCTTTGGTCAAGCAATCTTTATATGTTAAGACTAGAATCACTCAATGGTGATCGGATGCATATAATGGAGGGATTCTTGCCTCTCTACTGGTGCGTTTTATGGTACGCAATATCACTGCCAATTGTCGCATATGGGGCATATAAAATGAACATAATGATCAAAGAGAATCGCGAAATTCTGCCCTTGCTCGCAGTCTCCGGAGCTTTCATCTTCGTCCTGTCATCATTGAAGATGCCTTCGGTCACCGGTAGCTGCTCCCATCCAACGGGCACCGGCATTGGTGCAATACTCTTCGGTCCATGGATTACTTCGGTACTGTCAACAATAGTCCTGATCTTTCAGGCCGTCTTTCTCGCACATGGTGGTCTGACTACCTTGGGCGCCAATACATTCTCCATGGGAATAGTAGGACCAATCGTAGGCTATCTGGTCTTTAAGACATGTATGAAACAGAATGTTAATTTGTATCTCACCGTTTTTCTAGCAGCATTGTTCGCAGACTGGTTCACATATATTGTCACATCTATCGAGCTTGCTTTAGCTTTTCCAGCAGCCTCTGGGGGGTTGCTTGCATCTTTAGAGGCTTTCATGGGGGTCTTTGCATTAACACAGATCCCACTGGCCATTGTTGAGGGAGCTGTGAGTGCGCTCTTGTTCAAGTATATCGTCCAGCTCAGGGGCGACGTCCTTTTAAAGCTCAATGTGGCATCCCCAGACACCATTAAGAGACTACAGGAGGCATCCACATGAAGCTGGAGTACATAACTCTTGCAATTATTCTGATATTCATAGCAGCCTTTGCTTATGTCAGCTCGATGGGAAACCATGAATGGGGCGGGGCTGACGATCAGGCCGGAAACGCAATAGACAAATTGACAGGAGGAACATATCAGCCTTGGGCCAATAGTGTATGGGAGCCACCTAGCGGCGAGATAGAGAGCCTGCTCTTCGCTTTGCAGGCAGCCTTCGGTGCTATCATTATCGGCTATTTTCTGGGATACTACAGAGGTTTGGCGAAGGCTGAAGCTTCAGCACATCCAGAGGAAAGACAATAAGGAAATTTGAATGCACGACCTTCTGGATGATTACACACATTCCAATGCTCTGATAAACACGAGTCCTAGGCTGAAGCTACTCTTAGGACTTGGAGCCATGCTCATTTGCATCTCCTCAGCCACGCCAATTGCGCCCTTATTCATAGCAATTACCATGAGCCTCATAACTGTAGGGATAGCCAAAATTCCGGGGCGCTTTTACTGCACTCTGCTGCTAATACCCTTGTCCTTCGCTCTATTAAGCTCTGGTGTCGTGGCCTTCATGCACGGAGGAGGCAGTCAATTATTTGCCATGAATCTATTCGGCTTTATGTTTGAGATAAGAGATGATGGGGCAAACCTGGCACTGCTCTTGATCGCCAGGACCTTTGGAGGCATGTGCTCCCTATTTTTCATATCCTTGACCACGCCGATGATGGAGATATTCTCAGTGCTGAAGTCCTTGGGCCTCCCGGATTTCTTGGTCGATCTTTCCATGCTGATGTACAGGTACATTTTCGTCTTTATCGACCAAGCTCATTTGATCCACAATGCTCAGGTGATGCGGCTGGGGGATGCAGGAATTAAAAACACTTTGAACTCTCACGCCATGCTTTCAGGCGTTCTATTTTTGAGGGCATGGGAACAAGGTGAGAGGCTCATAGTGGCCATGGATGCCCGTTGCTATGATGGCAAACTAGTCCTCATGGAACAGGGAGCTAAGGCAAAGCCAAGAGCGATCTTTGCCGTAGTGGGATACCTAGTTGTGGTTGAAGCTATCGTTTTTCTGACCAAAGACATCCAACTGCTGTGAGAGTACATGACATTCATCATCGAAACCAGAAATGTCAGCTATTCATATGGAGATGGAATGGAAGCCATGAGAGGTGTGAGCATATCGCTTGAAGAGGGCCGCAAAATCGCTCTGGTTGGGCCCAATGGAGCAGGCAAATCCACACTCATGCTCATGTTCAACGGCATCCTGAGGCCGACCTCTGGAGAAGTTCTCTTTCATGGGCAATCTTTGCGGTATGATCCTGCCTCATTAAGAGAATTAAGGCGCAAAGTTGGCATGGTCTTCCAGAACTCGGACGACCAGATCTTCGCCCCTACAGTATACCAGGATGTCGCCTTCGGTCCGGTGAACCTCGGATTTCCTGAAGAGAAAGTGAAAAGATATGTGGGATATGCTCTGGCCTACGTTGGCCTCTGCGGCTATGAGCGCCGTCCGCCTCACCACCTCAGTGGTGGCGAGAAGAAGAGGGTAGCCATTGCTGGCATTCTTGCCATGGAGCCTGAGGTGATCGTGCTTGACGAACCAACATCCAACCTTGACCCAGCCAGCTCTGAAGAGATTATGGATATGCTGGACGAGCTTAAATGTGGAGGAAAGACCATAATCATCTCCACGCATGATGTAGAACTGGCCTATCGCTGGGCGGATGAGGTCATCTTGATGGAGGGTGGCAGGATCCTAAAACGAGGCACAGGTCAGGAGGTCTTTGGAGATCCAGGGCTGATCAATAAAGCCAGGCTAAAGCTGCCAATCGTGGTAGACATCTACAGAGAACTGGTCAGCCGAGGTTTGTTGAGCGATTCCAATCCACCGAGAAACGTCCTTGAGCTTACCGATCTTGTTGAGTCAAGAAACAGGGGGACGATATCCAGAGGGACCACAGGCAAAATTCACATCGCTGATGTAGATAAGGTAGGGCCGGACGAGATCAATAGCATTCTTGAAGGGGCACACATAAGTTATGCAGGCGCCATGGGGACGAACGCCAAGGCTCTGGCTGAGCGAGCCGGAATAATACTCGACTTCACCTACGGCGTCATAGACAAGTGCATTCTCAAGTCTCTGAGCGGCAAAGATTCACTGATAATGACCTCAGGCGGAATGGTGGATCGCTCAGTAAAAAGGATTCAAACCTACTGCGAAGAATCTGGAGCCAAGATAGAAGTGGTCAAGCTCTCTTCTCTTGAAGGACCCGATGTGAACCCGGACCGGCGGTAGATATTGAGCCAAAGGAATTTCACAGAATATGATAATGCGTGTAAATTAATTGAATTCACCGAAAAGACAAATATACCATTCAAATAAACGATCCCTCGATGCCAAATTTCAATGTCCTGCTGGAGGGTGCCTGGCTGGTCAGAGATGTCAAGACGGAGGATGATGCAATAGGCGTCGCCATCTCTGAGGCGGGCAAGCGATTGAATCAAAGAAAGATGGATTTCGTTGAGGTAGAAGTGGGTCAGTGGGACTGCCCGAAATGCTGCGAGCCACTAGCAGGCGTTTTTCTCGTAGCCAGCACAGCAATTGTGGCTCTCCTCTTCGAGATAAAAATATTCAATGCAGAAAGCGAGGAGCATGCAGGCCGCATAGCCAAGTCCATAATCGGCAAGGCCCTGGGATCGATACCCCTTCGGGTGATAGAGGTCACAGTGCAAGATGGCGATCTGAGCCGTTGATTAACTGTACGGAGGCAATTCTCGAGACCTGTCGAAGGTTTTTTGGAAGACTCTGGACTGGGATGACCTGCCACAAAATTTATATTCGTTAAATGCCGTAATCAGGCAAATGCCGTAAGAGAGTTCGGCAATTTTGGGTTGGGGGTAGCCGAATAACCTGCGGCATTGTCGCGATTAGATCCCTTTCATCGGTAGAAACGGATCCATAAGGGGCGCGGTTTGATGGTAGATCTAGGCGAATTAGCGGAGCGAAGAAGAGTTGATCGTCGACTGCCTGAAATGCCTCATGCCAGCTTCAAGCTCATTTTTTGCTTGGCGTCGCTGGCAATTCTGTGCACCTCTGTGGTTGGGCAGGAAGAGACAGCTAATTACTGGTTTAGGAAGAGCGGCGAGTTTTTAGACAACCGCTCCCTCAAAGAGGCAGACTATGCTCTTGACAGGGCCCTGCAGCTGGACCCAAGAAACGTCAGCATCTGGCTGAGCAAGGCCCTGGTACTTGAACTGTTGTGCAAAGGAGACGAATCTTTGGGAGGCTACTCAAAGGCCCTGGAGATCGTCGATGAGGATCTGAAGGTTGATCCACAGGATGCCGACGCCTTATGGAGCAAAGGCGTGGCCCTGGACGCCCTGCAGAGGCAGGCCGAGGCCACAGCGGCCCGCGAGAAGGCTGTGGAGATCTACAACAGGACGCTCTCTGAAAACCCGCAGGACTCTGAGACCTGGTTCAAGATGGCCGAGGTACTGGTGAGCCTCTACCGAGAAGATGAGGCCGTCCTCGCTTACAGGAAGTCTGCCGAGCTGAACGGATCCAAGAGGGCAGATGCATGGCTTGCCGCTGGCTATCTTCTGGAGGAGCAGGGAAGGCACAACGAGTCCATAGAGGCCTTTGACCAAGCCCTGCAGTCCATTCCAGCAAGCGATGCCAGAGAACAGGCCTTCGTCTGGGAGATCAAGGCCATGTCACTCGAGGATGCCGGAAGGCGAGATGAGGCCCAGCAGGCCTACGAGAGGATCACAGAGCTACAGCCAGAGAATGCAGTAGCATGGTGGCGACTGGCAGCGCTTCTCAAAGACCAGCGCAGATACAACCAATCGATGCAGGCCTATGACAAGGTCCTGGAGCTTCAGCCCCAGTTCATGGAGGAGGCCAGGGCCTGGATGGGCAAGGGCGATATCCTGAATGAGACTGGCAGGCGAGGGGATGCCATGGCCGCCTACACCCGGGCTCTGGAGATCGAGGACAGGGAGCTGCAGGAGAACCCTGAGAGCTACATCGCCTGGCTAGACAAGGGCCGGATCCTTTACAGGATGGGCAGGTATGAGGAGGCCATCGAGGCCTACGACAATGCGATCAGGCTCTCTCCGGAGTCGATGGGCGTGCAGCAGGCATGGTTCGGCAAGGGCGAGGTCTACCTCAGGACTGGCAGAGATGAGGAGGCCCTGGAAGCCTTCTGGCAGGCGATCGAGCTGTATCCGCTTGATTACGATGCATGGCACGGCAAAGGAGAGGCCTTCCAGGCCATGGGCAAGCGCACCAAGGCTGACATGGCCTTCGAGGTGGCAGAGAAGCTGGGGTATCAGAGGTAACCCCTGTCTAAATTTTTAATATCAATAGGAGAGCGCGGTGAATGAAAATGAACTCAAAGTTCGCAGCAGCATTAGTAATGTGTGCCCTGATTGGGCTGGCAGCAAGCGAGGAGGTGAATGGCAAACCTTCAGGAATGGCAGAGCCATCCGTCGAGGAGCTTGCAACCAGGCTTTTGCAGGCCACATATCCGGGCAGCGCAGAGCTAAATGAGGTGCCGCTGCTTGCAGGAAAGCTTCCAGATGATATGCCTGTAGACCTGCCTATTCCTGATGGAGCCAGGATCATAGGAAGCGAGATTCAGGAGGGCAAGGGCATCTACATAGTCCTGGATGTACCCCTGATGCCGGATCAGGCGCTTGACTTTTATCGCAAAGCTTTGCCTTCTCAAAACTGGACGGAAACAGATATTCCAGGCATGGACCGGGGATTTGTGCAGGGAGACCCCAGAATAACTTTCTGCAAAGGCATGAAGAACCCCTCATTGACAGTCACTGCCCATCCCCAGGAGAACAGCACAGACCTGCACATAGGCATCAGCAGTGATCCTGATTATTCGCCCTGCTCACAGGCAAGCTTCGATGACTGGCTGAGACCCATTCCAAAGCTATCCGCACCCGAAGGGTCCAGGCAGTTCAATGAGATGATGACCGGCGGCGGCAACAGAGCTGCAGTCTCCGCTACTTTGGAGACGGAGATTAACAGCTCCACTCTGGAAGACCATTATGCAGACCAGCTCAATGCTGCCAACTGGACACGGACGGGTGAAGGGCAGAGCGGTCCGTCATCCTGGAGCGCCTGGAGCACCGAGGACGAGAACGGCCTGGTCTGGAACGGCTTCCTGATCGCTCTGGACCTTCCCGGCAGCGAGAACCAGAGGTTCGTCCTGGTGCAAGCCAGCCTAGAGGATAATTAGCCTCCAGAAGGAGATGAAAAGATGAAACAAGGTTATCTTATTTTATTTTCAATTGGTCTGCTGGCCGCGCTGTGCATCTGTGCTGCAGCTCAGAATGAGACTGCAGAAGATTGGTATAAAAAAGGGCGAGATCTGGGTAGAAACGGATCTTATGAGGAGGCTGTTTTCGCATACAATAGAGCTATTGAGCTTGAACCCAACAATGCCACATTCTATACGGCCATTGTGCCCAACCTCAACATGCTGGCCTTCACCACCAACAATCAGAGTATGCGCAACGAATCCCTAAAGGCCATTGACAAGGCGCTGGAGATAGACCCCAAAAATCCCATAGCCTGGGAGCAGAAAGGCTCAATGCTTTACTACCAGACGAAGAGATACAACGAGTCCCTGGAGGCCTACGACAAGGCCATAGAGAACATAAGCAGCTACAGGCAAGATATTCATGCGAATCAGACCGAGTTTTTATCGTTTATCTGGACCTCTAAATCCATCTCCCTCTGGCAGCTGATGAGATACAACGAATCTCTGGAGGCTGTCGATAAGGCCGTGCAGATAGACCCTGCCGGAAACTATGATGCCTGGGCCTTCAAGGGAGAGCTTCTCGCATACTTGGGAAGATATAACGAATCACTCCAGGCTTTCGAGGGAGCTGCAGCCACTGAAGCAGCCAGCTCCCAGCCCGAGATCAAGTCACTTCCCTGGGCAGCTGAAGGCTATGTCCTCATGCAGCTGGGCCGATATGAGGAGGCCGATCTGACCTACCAAAAAATAATCGGCCTGAACCTCACAGGCGAGGGCGCAAATCGTCGCCTGGCCAATGCCTGGCGCGGCAGGGGCAATGCTCTGGCAAAGCTGCGGGATTATAACGAATCGCTGCAAGCCTTTGACAAGGCCATTGAACTAACTGCAGAAAATGCCGCCTACGCCTGGACTGGAAAGGGCGATGCCCTCAGAGATGCCGGTAGATACGACGAGTCGGTCAAAGCTTACGATAAAGCCTTGGAGCTTTTCCCGGAGCACGCAGACGCAGTGATTGCCCGTGCCCAGAAGGGCAGGGGAGATTCTCTCACAAAACTAGGAAAACGCGATGAGGCGCTTGCAGCCTACAGTGCAGCCGTCGAGGCTTCGAACAGGGCCATCTCTGCCTTCAACAATGCCACGCCGCTAGATAGGGCAGTCTCCTTCACCTTCGATCCTTATCCACTTGATGGAGAGTTCTGGCACAACAGAGCCCCTGCGCTCCATGCCCTCGGGCGTGAATCTGAGGCGGATGCCGCCTACGCCGAGGCCAACGGGCTGAGAAAATCAGAGATCTGATCGGATGATGCAGCATCCTGGGAAAGAATAAGATCAGGGGTTCTTGGATTGGCGACAAAAGGTCAAGGTCTGCTTGCAGCTTTGATTGCATTGTTAGTAGCCGTAACAGCGACAGCTTCTGATGATCTTTCAGGTCGCTGGAAGATCCGCTACGAAGTTGAGAGTGGCGACTCTGACGACCTGACCCAGGGCAGCGTGGCTTCTTTGAACCAAAAGGATTCCACTCTGCAAGGTAGGGTAACCCTTGGCCCTCGTGACGATGGCTTCCTGATTGGGTGTTGCGAAAGCAATGGCATGAGAGCTGCCATCACATTTCGTCACAGTCCGACCATATTCATACGGCTGATCGGCTCTTGTACTGAAGGAGAGCTTCAGGGGAGCTTCACAGCATCATCCTCCGAAGGTGGATTCTGGCAGGGCAGGTTCAGAGCAATCCATCTGACCACGGGCGGGGAGGTTATCAACGCTGAAGCGGGTGCAGATCCTACCAGCTTTGCGCCACTTGATATCGACCTACGTCCCAAGCCCACCGAGTTCCTGGACCCGGAGGCGAATTGGAGTGCCCAGCAGGATAGCGGTGTGAGGAAGACATTCGTCATCAGCTATAAAAAAAATACCATCCTAATGCTCAGGAACAAGCCATTCGTCTGGCAATGGTGGTTGTAGAGAAAGCTTTGGTCATGATCGACGATCTCTCTGCACTTCAGGCTATTCTGGCTCCGAAGACCCTCTTGAGCAGCCCTTTGCCAGATTTCTTCTCGGATCCACTCTTTCTTGCCGATGCAACAGGCCTGGACTCCGGCCCCCTCGATCCTCGCGGAGCGCCTGCCCTCTCTCTGGCGACGATCTGGGTGCTCACGCCTCCATGCCTGGACTTTCTGGGACGGATGTTCACAGTGATGGGCCTCTCGATCTCGTTGCTCACCAGCATGGCAACTCCAGGTGGCAACCTCTTGATCTCCTCTTCGAGCTCCGAGGTCATGCCCTCCAGGCCTTTGGAGAGAGCCTTCAGATCATTGGGATTTGTGACCCGCATAATGATCTGGGTATTACACTGAGAGATGACATTCTTGTCCACACGGGCAGGCCTCTGGCTGATGACCATCAGTCCCAGGCCGAACTTTCTGCCTTCTGCAGCAATTGTCCTCACTATGTTGGTGCTGGCTGCGTTTCCTGTGCCACGCTCGGGAATGTAGTTGTGCGCCTCCTCCACAACCACCATGCCAGGTGAGATGAGCCTACGCTTCCTGGCCTCGAAGATCTCCGTCAGGAGTCGAGCGACTATCATTGCCTGTAGCTCAGGCGCGATCCCAGTCATGTCAATGACCGCCGCCCTGCCAGGACGGAGCAGCTCATCTACAGGCGTCGCCATTCCAGAGAACAGGCCCAGCTCCATCAGGGCCTCCAACTGGCCAACCAAGTTCCACTTAACCTTGGAGTTGCTTCTCACCACCTGGTCGATTATATCCTCCAAGGTGTAGGCATCTGTCTCCGAGCGCAGTGCGCTGATTGCCTCGTAGAGCAATCCCAACTGACCGCTGCTGCTGCTCTCGTGTGGAATCATCTTCGCCACCTCACGTGCTGACAGGTTCAGCCCATTGAACCGAAAAGGTCGATCTGCTTTCGGGTTCATGGCCATCTCGCCAGGGGTGTAGACTACTACCTCGTAGCCTCTGGGCTTCACTTTGTACCTGGAAAAGTCGCCTTCCTTGTTTGGCTCCTTCATAGAAGCGTACTCGCCGTGAGGATCGATGATGAGGAGGGCAACCTTCCGATCTAAAAGCTCCTCCAAAATCACCGCTGCAGTATAGGATTTTCCAGATCCCGTCTTGGCTAAAACGCTGCAATGCTTCTGGACCAAAGTATTGGCATCCAGCTCAACGCGGATGTCGTAGCCACGCAGCAAGCCAATGTACATATCTCCTTTGGCCAGGCCTAAAGTTGCTTTGATCAGCTTTTCATCTGCTATGAATACGGACTCCCCAGGCCTTGCAGGACTTGTGGGAAGATGCAGTTTGCCATTGCTGCCAACACCAATAACCCTGGCCTCGGCGATCATCATCTCTCTGCTATCATAACTTCTAGCACCGTCGCTCAGCTGATTCACACTGTAAGCAGAGTTGGACCGCTTCACGTCCTCAACCTGGGCCAGTATCCAGTCCTTTCCTTCAGCCTTGGCTTTGATGTACGTGCCCCGCCCGACCTGTTTATTGATGAGAAACTTGAACGCCAAAGGATTGGTCTCTCCCACAATGGTCCCGACCGATCCTTTAACCATGGACATCAAAATATTCACCACTAAGGCATGTCATCAGCTGCTACCATCCTATGGATTTTGTATCACCCTTCTTGCTACAATTTCTATTCTTGCTACAATTTCTATTTCAATACAGGCCTTGGAGTATAAAAAGATTGGTCCGAAGCAATGATATGATCTTCATGACCAATGGTCCACAAAAGAGCATATTCAAGCTTGAAGCAAAGGCTCTGTGGCGAAGGAATGCCATGAGGATTCCTAATTGCAACTATTCAGCCACCCGGTCTATCCTCAATATTTGGAACCTATTCAGTCGAATAAGTACACGGCCAAAGGCTTCAAATGCTCATGACTTCAATCATGCTAGCAGTCACATCAGCCCTACTGGAATCTGAAGGATGATCTCAAGAATTTATATATCTCACAGTCGCGAGGATGAAGATATGGCCTTGCTGCTCTCTTGCGCACTCTGGAGAGTGGGCCTGGAGAGCTATGCGGCCATTTATAATCTGTCTCCTACCATCTCTCTCGCCGAGCGTGTATCTTACTGCATACGCAACTCAGAGTGTGTGGTGGCCTTGCTGACAAAGAATGGTTCTAGATCCGCGATGGTATGTCAGGAGATCGGCATGGCGCGAGGCCTTGATCTTCTGGTCGTTCCTCTTCTGGAAGAGGGCACAAAGCTGCCATTCCTCATCGAGCACCTGCAGCCCATAACATTCACCAGGGAAAAATATGCCGATTGCATCGGCCTTTTGATAAGGACCATCCGTGAGCTGAGCAGGTTGGAGTGGTTGAAGGTGACCTGTCCCAGATGCGGGGAGGAGATGACACAATACCTTACACCGCAGTTTGAGGTAGACTCTGCCTTGCTGAAGGGTTCAAACCTGGAGACCGTCTGCAGCTACTGCCAGAATAAGGTCTATCTTGACCCGAGGACTTTTGCACCTGTGACCTGATCGACTCCTTTGAATCTCCTGGGGCTTGCCTCCTGTTTGTGCAGTTCCGTTCCAAACCTTTTTATATATCTACCATCTTTGGAAGATGGAAATCTGATGACAGGATGCCGCGAGAGGGCCATCGTGATCCCGTCCTCTCTCACCATGGAGAGCAGAGATGGGCGCGTAAATACGATGAAGGTTGGCTTGATCGCCCGCGCAGCAGCAGTCTTTCGCATGAACCGCATCGTGATCTACAAAGATCCGGAGCACGATGATTCCAGGTTCATAGCCATGGTTCTGCGCTATATGGACACGCCGCAGTACCTGCGAAAGAGGCTCATCCCACGCAGGGAGGAGCTTCGCTATGTTGGAATGCTGCCGCCCTTGCGCACCCCTCATCATCCAACAAACTCAAAATCAGAATCGCTCAAGATTGGCGAGTTTCGCGTCGGAGCAGTCGTTGAAAGCGTCGGATCTGATGGCGGCGTCTGGGTGGAAATCGGAATCGATCGCCCAATTCCCCTCCGCACCGCGGGTAGGTACTCGGTGGGGCAACGCCTAAATGTCAGAATCTTTTCGCGAAAACCGCTCGCCGCTGAGCCAGTAGACCGAAAGGAGATCCCTCACTACTGGGGGTATGAGATAGAAGTAGTCGATAGCCTTGAAGGCTACCTGGCGTCGAAGGACGACGCCTTTGTGCTTCTCACCTCCAGAAAAGGAGAGGCCATAACGCCAGAAACCCTCCAGAAGATAGGTCGATTGGGCCAGAAGCGCGATCTTGCGGTGGTATTCGGCTCACCCGCACGAGGCGTAGATGCGTTCTTGAGTTGTGAAGCAATGAACAGGTACGACATGATCAACACCATTCCGCATCAGGGAACGGAGACTGTTCGAGTGGAAGAGGCAGTCTTCGCCACATTGGCTTTGCTTGGCCTGGTGCGTTTGGAGGACTAAATGGCAAAGATACACCGACCAAGAAGAGGTTCGCTGGCCTACAGCCCGAGAAAGAGGGCGAAGAGCGAGGTCCCCAGAATCAGAAGCTGGCTGGAAGAGGATAAAGCCAGGATGGCAGGCTTTGCAGGTTACAAGGCAGGCATGACCCACGTCATGATGATAGACGATCGACCCAGGAGCCTTACCGAAGGCATGGAGATCTCAGTGCCCGTTACGGTCCTGGAGATGCCGCCCATGAATGTTGTGGCGGTGCGAGCCTACGAGAACTATAACGGAGGCCTGAGGCCTGCAGGCGAGGCCTGGGCAGAGAACCTGGACCCAAGCCTTGCAAGGGCCATAACAGTGCCAAAGAAGGCCCGCGAAACACTGCCCGGAGATATCGCGGCCCTGGAAGATGATATCGCAGATGTACGAGTTCTGGCGCACACCAATCCAATCCTCATCACGGGAGTTCCCAAGAAGGTGCCGGAGCTCATGGAGATACCAGTTGGCGGCGGGGCAATGATTGACAGGCTCAGCTATGCTCAGACGCTTTTGGGCCAACAGGTGCCTGTTTCAAGCGTCTTTGAGCAGGGCGATCTGCTGGATGCATCTGCAGTGACCAAAGGCAAAGGCACTCAGGGTCCAGTCAGACGCTGGGGAATTGCCATCGCGAAGAGAAAGCACGCTCGCACAGGCAAGGTGCGTCACGTTGGAAACTTGGGACCATGGCATCCTTCGCACATTAGCTGGCGTGTTCCACAACTGGGTCAGATGGGCTACCATCAGAGGACTGAGTACAATAAGAGGCTTATGTTCATCGGGAACGATGGTTCGGAGATAACGCCCGAAGGCGGATTCCCAGGATATGGCATAGTGCGCAACCAGTATGTATTGATCAAGGGCAGCGTGCCAGGGCCGGTCAAGAGGCTGGTCAGGATTAGGCATGCCATAAGGCCTGGAATGAACTTCGTGAAGGCGCCTGAGTTCCTCTATGTGAGCAGAGAATCCAAGCAGGGGGTCTAGGCGATGAAGGCTAATGTCATTGATCTATCAGGAAATCCAAGCGGGGAGGTTGAGCTCCCTTCAGTCTTCGAGGAGGAGTACAGGCCGGATCTGATAAAGAGGGCTGTGCTTGCGGCACAAGCGAACAGGCTTCAGGCTTACGGGCCGCACTTTTATGCTGGCATGAACACCTCGGCTCAGTCCTGGGGCCCTGGGCATGGCGTCTCGAGGGTTCCAAGGTTGAAGAACGGCCGAAAGGCCGCGGGCATACCCATGGCTGTGGGCGGACGCCGGTCGCATGCGCCTCAGCCAAACGCAGATTTAACAGAGAAGGTCAACATCAAGGAGCGGCGAAAGGCAATCCGCTCGGCAATAGCCGCTACGGCCTGCACTGAGCTTGTAGCGGCCAGAGGTCACAAGTTCTCAAGGGAGCTGCCAGTAGTTGTCCAGGATGCCCTTGAATCCCTGAACAAGACCGCAGACGTCAAAAAGTTCCTTGTGGCAGCAGGCCTCTGGGATGATGTTCTCAGGGCGAAGCTGGGAAGGAATATCAGGGCAGGCAAAGGCAAGCTGCGGGGAAGGAAATACAAGGGACGGAAGAGCCTGCTCATCGTTGCGGGCGCTGATAGCGGCCTGGGAAAGGCAGCGAGGAACCTGCCAGGCGTGGACTTCGTCACTGTGGATAGGCTGAATGCTGAGCTGCTTGCACCTGGAACCCATGCTGGGAGATTGACCGTCTGGACAGAGTCCTCCCTGCAAAAGCTCAGTTCAAAGAGCTCCCAGGAGGCTTTGCAATGATAATCAAGAGTCCATACGTCACAGAGAAGGTCACCGGCATGATCGACTCCGACAACACCTTGGAGTTCCTGGTGAGCATGCAGTCCACCAAGCCGGAGATAAAGAAAGCCCTGGAGGAGCTTTATGATGTAGAAGTCCTGGCGGTAAGGACCATGATAACCCCCCGGGGAGAGAAGAAGGCAATCGTGAAGCTGGCCGGAGAGGGCAGCGCGAATGAACTGGCAACGAGGCTAGGACTGCTGTAGGTGGATGATTATGGGAAAGCGAATCATATCTCAGAACAGAGGAAAAGGATCTCCTACGTACAGGGCACCCTCTCACAGGTACAGGGCAGACATCAAGCATATCAAAGTCGACCAGGAGGAGACGATCAAAGGCGTGGTCCAGGAGATCATGCGCGATCCTGCCAGGAGCGCCCCTGTAGCGCTCGTGGCCTTGAGCAATGGTGAGATGAGATACATCCTGGTTCCAGAGGGCATGTTTGTGGGCCAGGAAGTGGCCTGCGGCATCTCTGCACCCATCGAGCCTGGCAACACCCTGCCTTTAGCAGAGATACCCGAAGGCATACCAATCTGCAATGTAGAATCGCAACCCGGACACGGCGGTCAGTTTGCAAGATCCTCAGGGGTCTGTGCAATTCTGGTGGCTCACGACGTTGGAGCTACAGTGGTTCAGCTCCCAAGTGGAGAGATGAAGTGGCTCAACCCCAAGTGCATGGCGACGATAGGCGTGGTTGCCGGGGGCGGAAGGCTAGACAAGCCTCTCGTCAAGGCCGGCAAGAGCTTCTACAAGTTCCAGTCACGGGCCAAGAAGTGGCCCATTGTCAGGGGCGTTGCAATGAACGCCATAGACCATCCATTCGGCGGAGGTGGCCGTCAGCATCCGGGCAGGCCAAAGACAGTCAGCAGAAACACGCCTCCTGGCCGGAAGGTTGGCTCGATTGCTGCAAGGAAGACCGGTAAGCGCTAGGTGATGATTTTGGCAAAAAAAGCAGGATCCAAGCTTCCCAAGAGGAAGGAAGAGTTCTTGTACCGGGGACGGAGGATCTCCGACCTCGCCAAGTTGAGCATAGAGGAGCTTGCCGAGCTGCTTCCAGCGCGGCAGCGCAGATCAATCAAAAGAGGCCTGATGAAGGAGAACAAGAAACTTCTCGCTGGCCTGAAGAACAAGACTTCGGTTCGAACCCATATCAGGAACATGATAGTTCTCCCGGATATGGTGGGCAAGAGCCTGGAGATCTACAACGGCAAGTCCTTCGAGAAGGTCGAGGTCATGCCTGAGATGGTAGGTCACTATTTCGGCGAGTTCGCTCTGACGCGCGCTCGTGTGCAGCACGGCGCCGCAGGTGTGGGTGCTACCAGATCGAGCAAGTATGTGCCGCTGAAGTGAGGTGTGTGTATTTGGGCAGATTGAATTATTCGCTTACGCCTGCAGGACGCTCATCAAGGGCTATGGGATTGGAGCTTCACATCTCACCGAAGCATGCCCGCGAGATATGCAGGACTCTGAGAGGCATGCGAGCCAATAGCGCAAAAGCCTATTTGGAGGATGTAGTGGCCTTGAAGAGGCCGGTCCCCTTCAAGCGCTACAGGAGGAATGTGGCTCACAGGCATGGCCTGGTGGGCGCAGATGCCGGCAGATATCCGGAAAAGGCGGCAAGGGCTGTGCTGGCCGTCCTGGAGAATGCACTGGCCAATGCTGAGTACAAGGGAATGGAATCCGACAAGTTGAGGATCTACCACGCAGGCACTTTGAAGGGCAGAACCATTCGAGGATGGATGCCCAGAGCCATGGGCCGGGCGACTCCCAAGAATACGGAGACGGTCTCAGTCGAGATGATCCTGACCGAGGTGAAGAGCTGATGTCTGTAGAGAAGAAGTTCGTTCAAGAGGGCATCACCAAAGCTCTCGTAGATGAGTATCTGGCTGTAGAGCTGGAGCGGGCAGGATATGGCGGCATGACAATGAACCGCACGCCCATGGGCACTCAGATCACTGTTTACGCGGAGAAGCCTGGCATGGTCATCGGCAAGGGAGGCAAACTTATCCGCAAGATCACCCGCGACCTTGATCGTAGATTCCATCTGGACAATCCTCAGATAGACGTGCAGGATGTGGGCCGTGGCGACCTGAACGGCAGGGTTGTAGCCAACCGCCTGGCATCATCTTTGGAGCGCGGCTGGTACTTCCGCAAGGCAGGCCAGTCGATGATGCGCAGGGTGATGGACGCTGGAGCTCTCGGCTGCGAGATAGTCATAAGCGGCAAGCTGACCGGCCCCCGATCCAGAACTGAGAAGTTCATCTCGGGATACATCAAGCATTCAGGCAAGCCAGCTGTTGAGCTTGTTGACATGGGATACTCGGTGGCCGTGAAGAAGCTGGGCGTAATCGGCTGTCAGGTTCGGATCATTCCACCAGATGTGAGGCTGCCCGATGACTTCCAGATCGAACAAGCACAGGCGGAGCCGGCCGCAGCGCCAGTCGCAGCGCCTGCACAGCAGGCTGCCGAGAAGAAGAGCGAACTGGATCAGCTCCTGGAGCCAGCTCAGGCAGTGGAGCCCAAATCCCCAGACGACTCGCCAGCAGCCTCACCAGACGAGGGCGTGGCAGAGGACGCTCTTCATGCTGAGGCGAGGCCCGGTGCTGAACCTCGGGCCAAGGAGGAGTGACCCCTAATGGCGATCTTCAATATTGATGAGATCCGAAACATGAACGAGGAGGAGATTGCAGAGGAGCTGCGAAAGCTCGAGAGCGAGCTCATTCGCGAGAGAGGCATCGTGACTGCCGGTGGCGCTCCCGAGAAACCCGGGAGGATCAGAGACATCCGCAGGACGATCGCCAGGATCAAGACAGTCCAGAGGGAGCGAAAGCAGTGAATCTGACCCCTGAGAACCTGACAAGGCACGAACTGATCGGCCTTGACGTTTTGGTTGAGGCGAGCACCAATCCAAGTCAGGTTGGAATCAGTGGTCGGATTGTGGACGAGACCAGGAACACGTTCCTTTTGGAGACGGGGCGCAAAGTCTTGCGCATCTCCAAGTCGAACACGAGCCTGATCTTCGCCCTGCCCGAGGGGAATAGGGTTTTGGTCTCAGGCTCTGTCTTGATCTCGCAGCCCGAGAACAGAATACAAAAGAGAATGCAAAGGACGAGGTGGAAGTTATGAGGGATATCGGACTGGACGTTAGCGCGCCGCAGAAGGAGTGCAACGATCCGAAGTGTCCCTTCCATGGTACCCTGCCTGTGCGCGGCCAGGTCTTCGATTGTACTGTGGTTAGCGACAAGATGGAAAATACCGTGGTAGTTTTGCGCAAGTTCGAGAAGAAGGCAACGAAATACGAACGATTTGAGAAGAGACAGTCCAAGATTCATGCGCACAATCCCCCTTGCATTGATGCAAAAGAAGGGGATCGTGTCAGGATAGCGGAGTGTAGGCCCCTCTCCAAGACCAAGTCTTACGTGGTAGTGGAGGTCTTGAGATGAGAGGACATAAGGCCAAGATCCCAAGGGCGATCAACACTGGCGCATACCTGGATTGCGTGGACAATACAGGTGCGCGGACGCTACACGTCATTTCGGTAAAGAAATACCGAGGCGCGAAAAACCGGCAGCCCTGCGCAGGAATCGGGGATATGGTAATAGTATCTGTAAAGAAGGGAACTCCAGAGATGCGCAAGCAGATCTTCAAGGCAGTCATCATTCGCCAGAGAAAGGAGTTCCGCAGGCCCGATGGCCTCAGGGTGAGCTTCGAGGATAATGCTGCCGTCATCGTAGACGACGAGGGCGTTCCCAAGGGCTCTGAGGTCAAGGGACCCGTGGCCCGCGAGGTTGCCGAGAGATTCGGCAAGATAGCCTCAGCGGCATCTATGATTGTGTGATGATTATGAAGAGCATTCAGCCAAGGAAGCAGCGGAAGGAGAGGTATACTGCACCGCTGCACAGGCGTCAAAAGTACATGCACGCACCCTTGAGCAAGGCTCTGCGCGAAGAGCTGAAGAAGCGCAGTGCAGAGCTTCGCAAGGGCGATACGGTTAAGGTGATGCGTGGAGATCACGCAGGCACCGAAGGGCTGGTCGAGGATGTGGATCTCAAGAGGTGCACAATAAAAGTAGCAGGCGTGAGCAACTTTCGCGCGGACGGAACAGAGGTGCCCAGAACCCTTCATCCCTCCAACGTCATGATCGTAAAGCTCGAGCTTGAGGACGCAGAGAGGGAGAAGATCTTCGCGAGGCGATCAGAGTGAGCAGACACCAAAAGAGGGTAACCATTCCCGTGAGCTGGCCCATTGCCAGAAAGACCAAAAAGTGGGTGGCCAAGACCAGCCCAGGACCCCATTCATCGCAGGAGAGCATACCTCTTGTAACTGTAATTCGGGATATGCTCAAGCTCGTGGATAACGCTCGCGAAGCGAAGAGGGTCCTCTACGAGGGCAAGGTGCTGGTGGACGGAAAGGTCCAGAAGGATTACAAGCTGCCGGTTGGCATATTTGATGTAATATCCATTCCGCTCCTCGATCAGCAGTACAGAATGCTGAAGGATGCCAGAGGAATGTTCTACTTAAGCCTCCTTGAGCCAGGAACCGTGAGAAAGCTGGCCAGAATTGAGAACAAGACCATCCTCAAGGGCAAGAGGCAGCAGCTCAATCTCTCAGATGGATCGAATAAGCTCGATGAAGGAGAGTTCAAAGTGGGCGATTCTCTTGTTCTCTCAATCCCCGAGAAGAACATCGAGGATAGGATCGAGTTCAAGGTCGGCAACCTGGCCATGGTCGTAGGTGGAAAGCACGCCGGACAGACTGGAAAGATCAAGGAGATCATAACCGTGAAGAGCTCCCAGCCTAACAGGGTGATAATCTCCGGAGACGAGGAGTTCGAGACCATAGAAGATTACGTCTATATGATCGGAGAAGATCAGCCGGTCATCAAACTGGGGGCAATTAGATGAATGTAATGCTTGAGCCCCGCATCGACAAAGTCGTCGTGCACGTGGGCGTGGGGGAGAGTGGCCAGCGGCTGGTCAATGCTGAGACCATCCTGAAAGCCATCACTCATCAAGCGCCGGTTCGGTCGATCGCCAAGAAGACTCTGCCAAACTTCGGCATCAAGAAGAAAGAGCCCATAGGAGCAAAGCTTACCTTGAGGGGTAAGGCGGCTGAGGATTTTCTGGCAGTAGCTTTGAAAGCAGCAGGAAGCAGCCTGAAGAAGAGCCAGTTCGATGAGCAGGGCAACTTCTCATTTGGCATTGAAGAGCACACCGACTTCCCAGGCATGAGGTATGACCCCGAGATCGGCATCTTCGGAATGGATGTCTCAGTGGCGATGAAGAGAGCCGGTTACAGGATTGCCCGAAGGCGCATATGCCAAAAGAGGCTCCCTGCCAGGCAGAGGCTGAGCAAGGACGATACAGTGGAGTTCGTCCAAAAGAGGTTCGGCGTAGTGATCTTGGAGGCAGCATGAAGAAAGGCAAGAAGGTCTTCGGAAGAGGTGCGAACACCTGCAAGCGCTGTGGTAACAAGAACGGCCTGGTGAGAAAGTACGGAATATACCTGTGCAGGCAGTGCTTCCGAGAGATTGCCCCTGAGATGGGCTTTGAAAAATATTCGTAGGTGGTCACACGTGTTGTTAGATCCACTGGCCGATGCACTGTCCATTATCAAGAATGCGGAGAGCGTTGGCAAACCCGAGTGTATGATCCATCCCGCCTCCAAGCTCATAGGTCGAGCGCTCAAGGTGATGGCGGACAGAGGATACATCGGTGAGTTCGAGTTCGTTGACGACGGAAAGTCAGGAATGTTTAGAGTAAAGCTCCTGGGAAGAATAAACCGCTGCGGCGTCATCAAGCCCCGGTTTGCAACCAAAGTCTCGGAGCTTGAGAAATGGGAGAAGCGATTCCTCCCAGCCAGGAACTTCGGAGTGCTGATCCTCAGCACGAGCAAGGGGGTCATGGCTCACAGCGATGCCAGGGCCCAATCACTGGGTGGACAGCTCCTGGCCTATGTATATTAGGTGGTCGCAATGGTCAAAGAGATTGCACGACAGGTAGAGATTCCTGAAGGAGTTGCCGTTACTGTGGATGGAAATACCGTCACGGTCAAAGGCCCCAAGGGCGAGATCTCCAGGCAGCTTTCCTATCCTGAGATTGAGATCAGGAAAGAGGATTCTCATCTGGTCGTGAATTCCAGGCTCGATCGCAAGCGTCAGAGGGCCATGGTTGGAACCCTGGCGGCGCACATACGCAATATGATTAAAGGCGTAACAGAAGGGTATGAGTACAAGATGAAGGTCGTGTACTCTCACTTTCCAATCCAGCTCAAGGCGGCTGCAGACGAGCTTATCATCAATAACTTCCTCGGCGAGAGGAAGCCTCGATCCGCTAAAATCTTGCCCGGAACCAAGGTGAATTTAGGAAAGGACGAGGTAGTGATCACAGGCATCGACAAGGAGCACGTTGGCCAGACCATGGCCAACATTGAGCAGGCCACGCGGGTGCGAGGATTCGATATCAGGATATTCCAAGATGGGATATACCTGGTGGACAAGAGGTGACGAGGATGGCACAGAGATTACTGAGAGTGAGGGCCAGGCAGAAGGCCAAGAAGCCTGAGTTTAACTTTCACGATTCACATAAAAAGAAGAGGCTGCCCACAAGCTGGCGAAAGCCTCGCGGCCTGCACAACAAGCTCAGGCAGCAGATAGCTGCCAAGGGCAAGCTGGTTAGGCCTGGGTTTGGAAGCCCCAGAGAGGTACGAGGATTTCATCCGTGCGGCCTGCCTGAGATGCTGGTGAATAACGTTTCAGATCTTGAGAGGGCAAAGGGCTATGCTGTGCGCATAGCTTCAGCAGTGGGATTGAAGAAACGCCAAGAGATTCAGGCCAAGGCTAAGGAGATGGGCCTGAAGGTGCTTAACTCCAGAGGAGGGGCCTGAGATGCCCGATTTTACGACACAGCGCAGGCTGGCGGCGGCTGAGCTCGCAGTGGGCGAAAGCCGCGTCTGGATCAATCCCGATCCTGAGGTTGCAGGCGATCTGGCGGATGCCATAACCCGAGAGGATATCCGTTCCCAAATTAACCTGGGAAATATCAAGGCCAAGCCCAAAAAGGGAAACAGCCGGGCCAGATTCAGGGCCAGGGCAGCCAAGCGGGCCTACGGCCACTGCAAGGGAGCAGGGCGCAGAAAAGGAGCCCAGGGAGCTAGAACGCCTCATAAGGAGCAGTGGATGACGAAGATCCGCGCTCTGAGGAGGAGATTGAGACAGCTTCGGGATGACGATCAGATAGACCGGCATACCTACAGGTTGCTCTACCGCAAATCCAAGGGCGGAGAGTACAGAAGCATTTCGCATCTCAATGCCTACATCAAGGCCAAGAGCCTTTCCAGGGGTGAGTGACTTGGCTACAGGACCAAGATACAAGGTGCCCTTCCGCAGGCGGAGAGAGGGCAAGACCAACTATCACGTCAGATATAAACTAATACTATCGAAGAAACCGAGGGTTGTGGTCAGAAAGAGCAATGCAAGCACCACAATACAGCTGGTTGTAGCGGAGCAAAAAGGCGACAGGACGCTGCTGACGGTCAATTCCAGGGAATTGGAAGGCTTCGGGTATACTCTTGGGAAGGGCAATTTGCCAGCAGCATACCTTACAGGGCTCCTCTTTGGAAAGAAGATGCTGGCCCTGGGTGTGAGCGAGGGCATAGCAGACATTGGCCTGCATGCATCCACTCGCGGCAACAGAATCTATGCTGCAATAAAAGGCGTCGTTGACGCAGGCGTCCAGGTGCCTCACAGCCCTGAGGTCTTCCCAGAGGATGAGAGGATTCGCGGCGAGCACATAAAGGAGCACACCGGAGCGGACGTCGTGGCCCAATTTGAGCAGGCCCGTGAGAAGATACTGGGGTGAGACTGTGGATCAGAAAAAGAAACGCGATTTTTACCAAGAAGAGTGGGTCCCCAGGACCAGGCTGGGCAGGCTAGTTTTCGAGGGCCAGGTAACTACCTTCGATGAGGCTATTGCGTCGGGGCTGCCAATTAAGGAGGCAGGCCTGATCGATGTGCTTATTCCCGGTCTTGAGGACGAGGTTTTGGACATCAACATGGTTCAGAGGATGACCGACTCCGGAAGGAGGGTCAAATTCAGAACCACTGTGATAGTAGGCAACAGAGATGGTTATATCGGCCTTGGTGAAGGCAAGGATGTTCAGGTGGGCCGTGCAATCAAAAAAGGTATCGACAACGCCAAACTGAATATCATGAAGGTCAAGCGTGGATGTGGTAGCTGGGAATGCGGCTGTGGTTTGCCACATACTGTGCCCTATGAAGTCGTGGGCGAGTCTGGAAGCGTCAGAGTGGTGCTCATCCCTGCTCCTCGGGGCCTTGGGATAGCTGCTGGTGACACCTCCAAGAAGGTCATGGATATGGCAGGCATCAAGGATGTCTGGACGAGGACTGCCGGTTCGACCAGGACCACCCTCAACTTTGCCAAAGCCACCTACAATGCATTGATCAATACCATAACCGTGAGGGCCTGAAGATGTTTGCCGTAGTGAGATTGAGAGGCGAGGTTAATCTCAGGCCCGAGGTTAAGGATACCCTGGCAATGCTGCGCATTCACAGGGTCAACCACTGTGCTGTGGTTGGGGAGAACCACCACTATCGTGGAATGATCCAGAAGGTGAAGGATTACGTCGCCTGGGGCAAGATAGACGATGACACTTTGGCCATGCTCCTTGAGAAGCGTGGGCGGCTGAGCGGCAACCGGCGTCTTACAGAGCAGTTCTTGAAAGAGAACACACCCTATCGCTCTTTTAGGGAATTTGCTTCGGCTGTGAACTCTGGCTCGGCCAGCCTGACGGACTATGGAATAAAGCCCATCTTCAGACTACATCCGGCGAGAGGGGGCTTGAAGACCACCAAGAAGACTGCAGGGCAGGGCGGAGATGTAGGTTTTCGCGAGGACCTGGCAGATCTTATCAAGAGGATGAGGTAGAAGGCGATGGTTAGACCAAAGACGAAGGAACGCAGAGGCCATAGGACGTACCACGGCAAACACAAGAACGCGCGAGGGGGCGGCTCACGAGGCGGTCGTGGAGACGTAGGCAAGTGCAAGCATCACTTCATGCGGTCCATTCTTCTCGGCACCCAGATGGGCAGGCATGGATTTGTCCGTTTGCCGCTGTCCCAAAAACCAGAAGTGGTCAATGTAGACATGCTGGATCAGCTGGCTGGGCAGGATGGTAAGGTTGAGCTCGGAGAGATGAAAGTCCTTGGTCGCGGCAAGGTAACCAGAAAGCTGACTGTGAGTGCTGCTGGTTTCTCAGCTACGGCCAAGGAGAAGATTGAGGCTGCTGGTGGTCAAGCAGTAGTAGTATGAACCAGCATAGTTTCTTTTATGCGATAGAGCCCTTTGTGCGCCGGCTCCCGTCGGTGGAGCGGCCCACGGGGCACGTCCATTTTAAGAGAAAGCTAAGCTGGACTCTGGCCATATTGCTGCTCTATTTCATACTGGGCAACATACCGCTCTTTGGCCTCTCTGCAGCGTCCACTGATATCTTCAGCGCTTACCGTGCTTTCTTTGCTGGCAGTTTTGGATCCATGATGCTCCTTGGCATTGGGCCAATAGTCACTGCATCCATCGTGCTGCAGCTCCTGGTGGGCGCTGAGATAATCAAGCTCGACCTGAGCGATCCACGCGACCAGGCCATATATCAAGGCACCCAGAAGGCTCTGGTATTTGTGATGGTAGCAGTGGAGGCACTGCCGCAGGTCATGGGAGGTTATTTGCTGCCCAATGCCGATCTGGCCAGTGCTCTTGGCGTTCCCCTGGGCATAATATCTTTATTGATATTTCTGCAGGTATTTGTAGGTGGTTCTCTCATCGTCTATATGGACGAAGTCGTCTCCAAATGGGGCGTGGGCTCAGGCGTAGGGCTGTTCATCGTGGCAGGGATAAGCCAGCAGTTGGTCACGGGCATCATCAACCCAGCTACCGGAGATGCCGGACTGCCCGTTGGCATCATACCTAAATGGATTGACATCATCCGGTTGCAGCTCATAAGCTTTGACACCATCTTCACCTCAGAAGGGATGAAGTTCATACTTGTCACAGGTGGAATCCTGGCGCTGGTATCTACAATACTTATCATCCTGCTGGTAGTTCTTGTTGAGTCCACCAGGATTGAGATCCCTCTGGCACACAGCCGTGTGCGGGGTGCTAGAGGCAGGTTCCCTGTAAAGCTGGTTTATGCATCGGTTCTGCCCATGATCCTAGTGAGGGCCATCCAGGCCAATATTGAGATGCTAGGGGCGCTTCTTGCGGCCAAGATCGGAGCGGTTACCACGGCATCGGTTACAGGTCAAGGCGTGACTACAGTGTACACAGGATACTCGAGCATCCTTGGGAACTTCATATCCTATGCAAAATACAATTCCGCAACGGGAGCAGCCATGGGTGCTTCGTCTCCACAGCCTGTTTCAGGGATGATGTATTATCTCTCTGCCCTGAGGGGGCCTGAGAGCTGGATACCCAGCATGGTAAACCAAAATGTAGCGGGATTAACTGAGCTTGGATTCGCACCTCTGGCGAACTGGCAGATATTTTTGCATGTGCTCGTGGATTCAACATTCCTGATCGTAGGTGGAATTATCTTTGCTATCTTCTGGATCGAGACCACTGGCATGGGACCCAAGAGCGTTGCAACCAAGATCCACAACTCCGGTTTGCAGGTTCCAGGCTATCGGCGTAACCCGGCCTCTATCGAGAGACTTATGGAAAGATACATCCCCAAGGTGACGGTGATCGGTGGTGCGATCATTGGCCTGCTAACCTTGGTTGCTACGCTGCTTGGAACCCTTGGCAGCGCGGGCGGCACAGGTCTGCTCCTGGCGGTGAGCATTGTCTATAGGCTCTATGAGCAGATAGCCAGCGAGCAGATTCAAGAGATGTACCCAATGATGCAGAAGTTCTTCGGAGCATCGACATGAATCAGAAGCTGACCAAGTCCCTGGATAATGCGGCCCTCGCTGTAGGCTTTGTCCTCTTTTTCGGGATCATGGTCAGCGGCGACCTGAGGCACAGTTTGGGCGTGGCCGTTGGCTATCTCATAGGATGGATGCCTTCCATCCTGCCCTTCCATCTCGTGCTCTTCGTCCTGGCTGCCATAACGGGCCTGTACGCTAGCCTTATTCAGAAGTACACCATGGACTGGGATTTCTTAAGAGCTCAGCAGGAGAAGATGAGGCGGCTGCAAAGAGATATGAGAGAGGCACAGCTATCAGGAGATCAGGCCCGCCAGCAGCAACTGCAAACAGAGCAGATGAAGATGGTCTCGGAGCAGGGCAAGATGATGCAGATGCAGTTCAAGCCAATGCTTTACATCGGCCTCATCTCCATACCGCTCTTCATGTGGGCGTATCTCTACATAGAACAAAATCCCGGCATGACAATGACATTTCCCTTCTGGGGGACGCATCCTATCAATGCTACAGTCATTGGACCTTTCCTTTTCTGGTACTACTGGTACTTCGTCTGTTCCCTTCCTGTATCGCAGATCATACGCAAGGCTCTGGATATCGGGAGCATGAGCTGAGATGATAATAACCATAAGCGGCGCACCGGGCACCGGCACATCTACCCTGGCGCGCAGCCTGGCGGCGGAGCTCGGACTGCGGTGGGTTAATTCCGGGGATCTCTTCAGAAAGATCGCAAGCGAGAAGAACATATCGGTAAAAGATATGAACCGTCTGGCGGAGAAGGGTCCTGAGATCGATTACCTGATAGATGATGCCCAGAAGACGCTTGCAAAAGATGGCTCAGGGATATTCGAGGGGAGGCTGTCAGGCCACCTTCTGAGCGCAGACCTCAAGGTGCTTTTAAAGACAGACCTGCGAACCAGGGCCGAGCGCATATCCAAGCGTGAGTCCAAGCTTCTGGAGGATGCCATGCAGGAGACGAGGATTCGAGAAGAGAGCGAGGCCAGACGGTATAAGATGTACTACAACATCGACATAAACGACTATTCTGGCTATGACCTTGTGGTGGACACGGGCAGGTTCAATGAGGCAGGGACGCTTGCAGTTGTTCTGGCAGCTGTGAGGGCATGTCAGTGAACATCCATCGTGCTGGAAAAAAAGGCCAAGGCGCTTCAGCTCCAAAGGATGCTAAGAATCTTTCCTCGCTGCCATCCGACGCTATCAGGTCAGTCCTGGTAAAGAGAGCGGGCAGGACAGATCCCGCCTTTGGGGTCCCACCCATGCAGCGCAGCCTGAAGATGCATATGCGCCTTGGGGCCATCAATCTGGACAAGACTTCCGGGCCCACGAGTCACGAGGTGACCGCCTGGGTGAAGAGGATTTTAAATGTAGAGAAGGCGGGCCACAGTGGTACGCTCGACCCTAAGGTCACTGGGATCCTGCCAGTTCTTCTGGGAGATGCCACCAGGGTGATGGACACACTCCTTTTGGCAGGCAAAGAGTACATCTGCCTCATGCACATTCACCACCCTCTGCCTCGAAAGCATATTTTGGAGGTCTGCGGTGAGTTTGTGGGCACGATCTATCAGAAGCCACCACTTAAGTCCTCTGTGGTCAAGCAGCTTCGCACAAGGACGATCTATTATCTGGATGTCCTGGAGGTCGAGGAGCAGCATGTGCTCATGCGCGTGGGCTGTGAGGCTGGGACCTACATTCGCAAGCTCTGCTTCGATATCGGGCTCGCCCTGGGCGTCGGCGCGAATATGGAGGAGCTGCGCCGCACAAAGGCTGGTCCCTTCAGGGAGGATGAGACGCTTGTGACGCTACACCAGCTCAAGGATGCCTATGAAGAATGGAAGGAGACGGGGGACGAGGCAGCGCTGCGTCGCGTGATTCTGCCAGTAGAGGCGGCGCTGCGGCACCTGCCACATCTCACAATTGCCGACAATGCAGTGGACGCAATCTGCCATGGAGCGCCCCTCGCGGCTCCAGGCCTGCTCAGCCTTGAGACAGAGATCAACAAGGGCGACGATGTTGCCCTGTTCACGCTGAAGGGCGAGGCTGTGGCCGTGGCCCGGGCCCAGATGGCGAGCCAGGAGATGCTCTCATCCAATGCAGGGATAGTGGCCACGACCGAAAGGGTAATAATGGAGCCGGGCACCTATCCGAAGGCGTGGAAGCTGGCAGAGAGGCAAGCTTTCGCTCCGGCCGAAAAAGCTGCAAAAAGATAAAGCTAGTGCCGAGGTCGTCTAGCGGTAGGGCGCCAGCCTGGAGAGATCTCCTGGATAGCTGGTGACTCGCAAGGGTCTCGTGAGTTCGAATCTCACCCTCGGCGTAAATTTACCAGACACCAAAGAGAATGGAATCTGGAGAGTCAAGGGACCAACGCCACATTCTCGATTGCCCTTCATGAGCCTCTCTTCCCCCAAAGACCAATTTGTATTTAACCGCATAAACAATTAATTTGAATTATGAAGGCCCTTCTCTTCGACCCCAGCGCTGGAGCCTCAGGCGACATGATAATGGGCTGCCTTTTGGATCTGGGTGCAGATGAAAATACAGTCCGCGAGGCGGTCGAGTCTGTAGGCTGCAATCTGGAGATCTCGCGCCAGGAGCGCAGCCATATCATGGCGGCCAGGGTTGATGTGATCTCAGACAGGAGATACCAATCATTGGACGAGGCAGTCTCCATCTTAAAGAGCTCTAGCCTCCAGGGGGATGCACTCCGAAAAGCACTTCAGGCTCTGGATATACTTGCCGCTGCTGAGAGCAAGGTGCATGGTGCGCCCAAAGTCGAGGCCAGGTTTCATGAGATCGGTGCGCTTGATGCGCTCGCGGACATTGCTGGAAGCTGCGCTGCGCTGCAGAGCCTGAATGTGCAGCGCGTCTTGTGCCGGTCGATCTCAGTCGGAGGAGGCTATGTAAAATCAGCCCACGGCCTTCTGCCAGTTCCAGGCCCCGCATCCTTAGAGATCTTGAGGTCCTATGAAATTCCCTGGAGGGGCGGGCCAGTGGACGCAGAGCTTCTCACGCCAACGGGCGCCGCCCTCCTGGCTGCGCTGGTCGACGAATTCCTGCCAGAGTTCCCTCTGATTCTGCCCGAGAAGACAGGCTATGGCGCGGGCAGAAAAGAGCTACCCCTGCCAAATGTCCTTCGAGGCATCGTCGCGAAGATCCCTCACTGGCAACAGATGGCGGCTGGAGATGCGGAGCATGAGCAGCACGGCGATCGCGTTGTGCAATTGGAGACCAATGTCGATGATGTGACTGGAGAGGTGCTGGGCCGTCTGATGGAGCTGCTCATGGACGCTGGAGCACTGGATGTATCCGTCCTGCCTGCATTGATGAAGAAGGGCCGCAGCGGAAATGTGATTCGGGTCATCGCCAGGCATGAGGAGATGGATAGACTGGCAAAGATCATGATCAGGGAGACAGGATCCCTCGGAGTTCGCGTCTTTTTAAGCCTGCACCGCTATCTGGCTGAGCGCGAGGCCGGGACAGTAAATGTGGAGATCTGCAATCGCACATTTCCGGTCGCTGTCAAAATTAGCAGGATGAAAGGAGAATTGCTGAACGTCAAGCCTGAGTACGAGGAGTGCAAGAGAATTGCAGACGAGACAGGATTGCCTTTGCGCGTGGTCATGAAGAAAGTGGAAGAAGATGGTTGGCGGGCAGCTTGTCTATGAGTTGCGCCATCGCAAGTTTGATTAATCTTTACTGGATTGAATGATTGGTGCTCCTCTAATGCGTTTTGACTCATCGATCAAGCTCTATGAGAGCGGCAAGAGGCTGATGCCAGGCGGCGTCTCCAGCCCTGTGCGCGCCATCTCGCCCTATCCCTTTTATGCAGCAAGGGCCGATGGCCCCTACATCTGGGATGTAGATGGAAATAGATTCATCGATCACTGCTTGGCTTACGGCCCCATGGTTCTGGGCCACCGCCATCCGGCTGTAATGAATGCTGTGGTCTCTCAGCTGCAGAAGGGCTGGCTCTACGGAACTCCATCGGAGCTGGAGGTCCAAATGGCGCAGAGGATCTCCAGGCTCTACCCCAGCATGGAGATGCTCCGCTTCGTAAGCACTGGCACTGAAGCCACCATGGCTGCAATTCGCGTGGCACGCGGAGCGACGGGCAGAAATAAGATCATCAAGATCGAGGGCGGCTTTCATGGTGCACACGACAGCGTCCTGATCAAGGCAGGTTCGGGAGCCACTACTTTTGGAACTCCAGACTCCCTGGGAGTCCCTGCGGACAGCGCCAAGAACACCCTGCAACTGCCCTACAATGATCCCTTGGCTTTGGAGAAGGTGCTGAGGAAGTTCGCGGGCGAGGTTGCATGTCTGATCATGGAGCCAGTTTTGGGAAATATCGGCCCCGTTCTGCCAGTAGACGGTTACCTTCAATCGGTCCGGGAGATCACAAGAGACAACGACGTTCTTCTTATCTTCGATGAGGTCATAACAGGCTTCCGGCTAGCTCTTGGAGGCGCGCAGGAATACTTCGGGGTTGTGCCGGATCTGACCACACTCGGCAAGATCATTGGCGGCGGTTTTCCGATTGGAGCCTTTGGCGGCAGACGTGACTTGATCTCACAGGTAGCTCCTGGCGGCGGCATCTACCAGGCAGGAACCTTCAATGGCAGTCCAATCTCCCTGGCTGCAGGAATGGCCACGCTGGATGTCATGGAGAGAGAGAACGTTCTGGAGAGGCTGAACGCCACGGGAGATATGATGCGAAAAAGGCTGCAGGAGATCTTGGAGGACTTGAAGCTGAATTACAGCGTCTCTGGAATTGCCAGCATGTTCAAGGTCTTCTTCGGTCCTGAGCCTCGCAATTACATGGATGCCCTGAAGTGCGATAAAGCAGGCTATCTGGCATTCTTCCACAGGATGCTAGAGAAGGGCGTATTTCTCACGCCCAGCCAGTATGAGACGGATTTCATCTCTGCGGCCCATTCCACAGAGGTCATCGAAGCCACATTGGAGGCGTTCAGAACCTGTCTGAAAAACTGATCATCGGAAGCCGTGGCAGCCCTCTGGCACTGCGCCAGACTGAGATCGTCAGGGAGAGGCTTAGACCTCTTGGAGTTGAGACTGAGGTTGTTCTGGTAAAGACCAGCGGCGATGTCTTTCTGGACAAACCCTTGCACCAGCTTTCAGGCGTGGGCGTGTTCGTCGCTGAGATCGACGAGCATATGCTCTCTGGCAAGATCGACCTGGCAGTACACAGCATGAAGGATCTTCCTACCAAAAGGCCAGTAGAGCTGACTGTTTCTGCCGTCTTGAGGCGTGACTCTCCCGCCGATGTTCTGGTGAGCAGGGATGGCCTCTCTCTGGATGAGTTGAGGGAGGGCGCGATCGTTGGCACATCAAGCATGCGCCGCACTGCACAACTGCGCCGCTCAAGGCCCGATCTGCAAGTGTCTAGCCTGCGCGGAAACCTGCAGACGAGGCTCCGAAAGCTGAGCCAGGGCGACTACGATGCCATCGTTCTGGCAGAGGCTGGTCTGCAGCGCATGGGCCTGAAGCTGGATTATGCAAGGCTTGACAAGGAATCGTTCGTTCCATCTGCCAACCAAGGAACGATAGTAGTAGTATCCAAGATAGGAACGAAGGCTGAAATGCATTCTAAATCCATTGATGATGTGCCAACCAGAACTGAGACCATGATCGAGCGCAAAATCCTGGAGACCGTTGGCGGGGGGTGCATAGTGCCTATTGCTATTCATGCGGATGTGATCGATGGCGCTGCTCGAGTCCTGGCTGAGGTCCTCTCCATGGATGGAAAGAGGTTTGTGAGATTGGACGAGAAGATCTCTTTAGAGGATGGTTACCTGGACCAGGCTGAAGATATTGGACGCAGGCTGATGGAGATGGGCGGACGAGAGCTTGTACTAGAGGCGGTGAAGGCGTTTGGCGCGAGGTAAGGTCTATCTTGTGGGTGCAGGTCCTGGCGATCCTGAACTCATGACTTTGAAGGCAAAGCGGCTTGTATCGGAGGCCGATGTGATTTTATATGACCGGCTGCTGGATCCGAGGATGCTGGACGGAGCGAAGGCGGAATTGATCGACGTGGGCAAGACGGCAGGACGGCATAAGCTCTCTCAGGATGGAATCAACAGGCTCCTCATCGAGAAAGCAGAGGCGGGCAATGTTGTTGTTCGTCTCAAAGGCGGAGATCCTTATCTCTTCGGCCGGGGCGGAGAAGAAGCCCTGGCATTGCTTGAGAGGGGCATTTATGTGGAGGTCGTGCCAGGAGTCACATCGGCGATCGCTGCCCCGGAGCTGGCTGGAATTCCAGTAACCCACCGGGGCGTAGCCTCATCGCTGACCATCGTCACCGGCCACGAGGAGCCTGGGAAAGACGGGCCTCTGGACTGGAACGCCATCGCGCGCCTCGGTGGGACGCTGGTGGTCTTGATGGGCGTCTCGCGTTTGGAGAAGAACATTGCAGCGCTGATCAATGGTGGTAAATCTCCACAGACGCCTGCTGCAATCGTGGAGAGGGGCGGCTGGCCCGATCAGAGGATGGTCTCTGGCACTCTTGCAAATATCGCAGAGTCTGCCAGGATTGCGAAGATCGAGTCGCCTGCCATACTTGTAGTAGGCGATGTTGTAGGCCTTTCGGGGCGGCTCTCCAAAAAGAAGATCGCAATTCTGAGGCCTGCTGCCCAGCAGGAGGAGTCCAGGAAGCTGGCAGAAGCTTATGGCTTCTTGCCGGTCTTGGCACCGGCCATAGCTCTTGCAGAAAGGCCACTGCCGCCCGATCTGCTGGAAAGGATCAGGGCTGCGGAGTGCGTGGCCTTCACAAGTGCAAACGGCGTAGCTTTGGCCCTGAAAAACGAGGCGATCTGCTCCAGCCTTGCGGAGAAGGCAATAGTTGCCATCGGCCCTAAGACAGAACAGGCGCTGATCAGGTACGGCCTGCGGCCAAAGGTGCCTGACGAGTACAGCTCCGAAGGCCTCATGAGGATGCTGAGAGGCAAATGCAAGCACATCCTCTTCCTCAGGAGCGCCCAGGGCAGTCAGTACCTCTCCGAGGAACTGAGGTCATCCGGGCTCCTCGTGGATGACATCCCTCTTTACGAAGTTGTGGCATCATGCGACCCAAGGCTCGACGAGCTGATAAAAATGGCCAGAAGCGTTGACATATTTGCCTTCACCAGCTCTTCCACAGCTAGAAATCTGTTAGAGCGAGCGCAAGAGCTGGGACTGGAGAAGGAGCTCAGAGAGGCACTGGGCTGTGCCACTGTGGCAGCGATTGGAAAGCCTACAGCCAACGAGCTTGAACGGCTGGGCCTGAAGGTGGACATAATGCCAAGGATTTTCACATTCGAGGCAATGCTCCAGGCCCTGGTGGCGGAGTTTGTGAAATGATCATATTTTCAAAAGCACTGGCCGATCAGGCCACTGTCTGGGAGACCTTGCGAGCATCCGAGACCTGTCAGAGCCTGCCGCCTGATCTCGTCAGGTTCTCTGCAATGTCACGGCCTGTGGTGATGTGGAACATAACGCGGCACTGCAACCTGGCCTGCAGCCATTGTTACATGGACGCCAAGAGCGAGTCTCGGGAGGAGATGTCCCTGGAAGAGGGCATACGCCTGGAGGATGATCTGTCAGCCCTCAAGATCCCCATCCTCATATTCACAGGAGGCGAACCTCTCTTGAGCCGCAACTTTTTCGCCTATGCCTTCCATGCTCGTGAGATCGGCCTTCGCACCGTCATCTCGACGAATGGGACATTGATCTCTCCCCAGGTGGCGAGATTGCTGGCAGAGGCGAAGATCAGGTATGTGGGCGTGAGCATTGACTCTTCTTCGCCACAGCGCCATGATGCCTTCCGGGGCGTTCAAGGAGCATGGGAGAAGGCACTGCAAGGATTGCGAAACGCGCGAGATGCAGGGCTCAGGACAGGCCTTCGCATAACCTTGACTCGCGACAATTGGCAGGATATACCGGCTCTCTTGAACCTTGCTCTGGATGAGGAGATTCCCCGGTTCTGTCTCTACCATCTGGTGCCAACGGGCCGGGGTGCAGGGATTGCAGAAAGGGACGTCACTCCAGAGCAGCGCAGGAGCGTGATCAAGCTGCTGGCTGAGGCCGCAGTGGAGCTGAAGGACAGAAATATCGAGATCCTGACAACTGATTCGCCCATGGATGGTGCCTACCTTCTGGAGCTCTTAAAGGATGACCCAAGGCATGAGTATGTGAAAAGGCTCCTGACAAATGCTGGTGGTTGCTCTGCAGGCGTCAAGGTGGCAAATATCAACCACAGGGGGGATGTCCATCCCTGTCATTTCATGCCCCATATCGTCGTCGGAAATGTTCGTGAGCGGCCATTTCGTGACATTTGGATTGACCATCCATCCCAGGAGCTGGAGGGCCTGCGTATTGTCAAGTCCTGCCTCAAAGATGCTTGCGGAGAGTGCTGCTACAAAGAGCTTTGCGGAGGATGCCGTCAGAAGGCCTACTACTATCACGGCGACCTGCTCGGCGAGGACCCTACCTGCATACTCAAGCCTATCGACCAATGATATGCAGAAGTGCTATCCACCAAAACTTATAATTAATATTAGTTAGAATAACAGATGGGGGCTGAGAATGACACACCACGAAGAGAAGAAGGAGAAGAAAGAAAAGACAGAAGCTAAGGTAGAGCCCATTAAGCCCGGAGATAAGAGAGTCAGCAAGAAGAGGCTGCTCGATACCTGTGAGTGATTGTCAGAGGAGCGATCATTTTTTTTAAATCCTTCGTTTCTCTATTTGCTTTTTCACGTGCTTGGCTTCATGGCCTCGGAGGCCATCAAATAACCAATTGCCCTCTCCGCTAGCGGGTATTTGCGCACAAGTGCCTTGAACCTCTTGCCGTGGTTGGGCTCGATTAGATGGGCCAGCTCGTGCACGATCACATAATCCTCGACCCACTGGGGCAGCCCGACCAGCCTATTGCTGATGCGAATGGTCTTGGTGGTATAGTTGCAAGATCCGCGCCTGTGCTCCTGGCGTGCAGAGTATGTGATGGAGTTCCAGGTCAGAGTCCCATGAAAATACTTTTTATTCAAATGGCTTGCCCTGGCTTGTAGATGATCATCATTCCTTGGGGCATCGCTCTTCACAAGCCTCGCCTGGAGGCGAGCGATGTGATCTTGCAATGCGGCATCGGAGATATAAGATGGCGCAAGAACCTCCATTCGCCCACCGACCATCCGGGCCTGGATGGTCTTCTTGCGCTTATTGGACCTCTTGATTATAACCTCCATGACCAACTCCCAAGTTTTCTGTTTGCTCGAACGGCTTTATAAACTTCACTTGGCCGACGGGTAGCCAAAGATTATCATCTTAAGAAAATAACGCAAGATATTTATATATCCTCCGCCCCAAAAAAGAACGGGGATCTCGGCTTGGCGATAGATGAAATAAAAGCCATACAGAGCAAGATACGCGAAAAGAACCTCTCATGGTCTGCAGGCACTACCTCTCTGTCCAACCTGCCCAAAGAGGCCTGGAAGAACTACCTTGGGCTCGTTGTGCCTGATGAGGAAAAAAAGAGGGCCCAGGAGTTGATGATCCATGAGAATGCCCTCGCAGCAGAACGGGGGATCGTATTCGTCTATCCTTCGAGCTGGGACTGGAGGCGGGTATCCGATAAGAACTGGACCACGCCCATCAAGGACCAGGGTGCTTGCGGCTCGTGTGTTGCTTTTGCAACTGTGGCCATGATAGAGTCAAACCTGGAGATATTCTTGCGCAACCCGAACCTCAATCCAGATCTATCTGAGGCAGACCTCTTCTTTCGCGGTTGCGGCAATTGCTGCTCGAGAGGTTGGAACTTTGCACCTGCATTGAATTATGCCAGGAACAGCGGCATACCAGATGAAGGCTGCTGGCCATACAACAGCGATCAGACCCATTCATGTGCAGATAGAGATCAGAGGATCAAAAAAATCGATAGCTGGAGAACTCTATCAGGCTCAGCACAGGCTAAAGAGTGGATCTCTCGCAAAGGCCCCATAATGTCCGGGATGAATGTCTTTGAGGACTTTTACTACTATACAGGTGGAATTTACAAGAGCGCCTACGGTGGCTACGTCGGGGATCATGCGATCTGCATCGTCGGATATGATGATGCTGGTGGATATTGGATCTGCAAGAATAGCTGGGGTCCGGGATGGGGAGAGAACGGCTGGTTCAAGATCGGTTACGGTGAATGTGGTATTGGCAACAGCTTTGCCTTTTATTCAGTGCAATTCACTGCGGATGACGACCTGATAATGCCTATGAGAGGACGGGTCATAGTTCGCTTCAAGGAGATGAACACAGCGCTAAAAGACGAGATCTGGCTGAGCTATCCCGAGAGGAGAATCATCTTTGCAGCCAAGGAGTCAGAACTTGGAAAATCCTTCGAGGTAGGAACATTCTCATCTGGGACCAGGCTCACCCTGGCGCTTGTGGCCTCTGATGGATACACTGTCCACACATATTACACAGATCAATCTCAAAATGATGATGCTTGTGACCACGTCAAGAAGGTCCAGACAGGAACCTACAAGTGGGAGCTGCGTTGGGAAGACCTTTATGGTCTGGGAGAGCAGGATTACAATGATGTCGTCATGGAGCTCGAGGTGTTCAGCCCCTATACCGACGACCTGGTCATCTCAAAAGATGGACGAGTCCTGGTGACTTTAAAGAGCAGACAGAGAGAGGATGAACTCAGTCTAAGCTATCCACGCGAGCAGTTGATCTTCAAGGCGGACGACCCACTTGGAAAGACGACTGACCTGGGCTTATTCCGGGCTAAAGATAAGCTCACCTTCTCGATAAAGACTCCTGAAGGCCATGTTTATTGCACAGACCAGGCAAAAAACCCCGACTCTTTGAGCCACGTTCGCAAGCTTCCAACCGCCTACAACAAATGGGAGCTGCGCTGGGAGGACTCTATGGGTCTGAAGAACAAGGACTACAAGGATCTCATCGTCAATGTCGAGGTTGTGCCAGTCAGCAATGAGGACATCGTGCTGACCAGGGACTGCCGGGTAGTGGCCAGGTTCGTCGGCAAGAATACGCAGAACAACAACCAGTTCTGGATCTGCCAGCCCTCTAGAGAAAAGCTATTCGATGCCACAAAGGAGAATTTGGGCAAGAGCTTCGAGGTGGGCAACTTCGAGGCAGGGACAAGGCTCGTCTTTGCACTCAAGGCAGAGGATGGAAATGTGTATTACACAGACAGCAACCTCAACCCGGATTTGAAGGCACATGTCATAAAGCTGCCTTTAGGCTCCAATAGATGCCAGCTGCGCTGGGAAGACCTTTATGGGCTCAAGGATCGTGATTACAACGATCTGGTCGTGGAGATCAGTCAGTTGCCTTTAAAGTAGCTGCTCATGATGCACACTGCATCCTCTGAGCCTACCTGTTCGAACAGCTGGCAGGGTGTTCCCTGATAGCAAGGCAGGTGATGAATGACGCAGGCTGCTTGATTGTTCTCCCAGGCAAGATGCGGGCAGCGCTCACCGGCTGGTTTGTGGATCATGGCACTGGGGTCTCCAGTGTCGATGGTCCCGTCCGGCAGTACGGACGTTGGGTTGATTATATAGATATCCAGGTGAATGCAGCAGTTGCCGCATCTTTGACAGATCATGACAGTAGATGATGTTTCATTGCTATATCAACATCTCTTTGGCTATCTTGTCAATTTTTTCGCAATACTTCTGCTTGACGGACAATAATGCCAGGTCCACATAGCTGGAGTCCTTAACGGCATACTCAAAGTCCTCAAGGGCTTCGCGATATGCTTTCATGTAAACGTACATCAACATCATATACAGGTTGCTTGAATCTCTTATGTCCATTGCAAACATCTGCCCGAAGGTTAATCTTTGGAATATGCGTTGATATGAGAAAGCCCTCAAAGGAATTATATAAGGATATTTGTTCATTATTCATACAAATTGTGAAATTGAGAAAAGGAAAACAGTAATAAATGCAGACGATAATGGCAATAGATTTAAGATATCGATGTTAATTATTTGCCGAGGAGATATGAGAATTCTGGTACCCATGGCAGAGGGTTTCGAGGAGATTGAAGCTGTCAGCGTAATCGACATTTTGAGGCGCGCGGACATCGAGGTTGTGACGGCTGGACTTCAGGATGGACCTGTCCGAGGATCTCATAATATTTTGGTTTTGCCCGACACCAGCCTGAATAAAATTGATTTTAGGGACTTCGATGGCCTGGTATTGCCGGGCGGCTCTCCCGGCTTTGTGAACCTGGGAAACGATGAGCGCATCTTGAATATGGCACGGGAGATGGATCGCGCAGGAAAGTATGTCGCGGCGATATGCGCCGCCCCCTCGGTGCTAATCAAAGCCGGCGTTCTGCAGGGACGCAGAGCCACTGTCAGCCCCACGGGCCAAGCCCAGGTTGCAGCCTGCGCAGAGTTCTGTGAAGATCGGGTCGTCGTTGACAAGAACCTGATAACCAGCAGATCTCCAGGCACAGCCCTGGAATTCGCCCTTAAGCTGGTGGAGGTCCTTGTGGGAAGGGAGAAGATGCTGCAGATAAAAGCCCAGACGCTTGCAATTTTGTGAATTGCTATGAAATCGGGGATAGAGGCATTTCTTATCGATCTGGATGGGGTACTTTACGTGGGACAGAGCCCCATTCCTGGTGTTAAAGAATGCCTGAATTTTATGCAGGATCGCGGATACATCTACAGGTTTGTATCCAACTCAACGCGAAGGTGCCGGGACTCAGTTGCTGAGCGCCTGAAGAGGCTTGGATATGATGTGCCTGCTGAATACATATTCACTCCGCCGATGGCTGCGATCGAGCACATGAAGCGATTGAGAAAGGAGAGATGCTTCTTGCTCACGGCTGGTGATGTGCATTTGGATTTTGAGAGCGCCGGAATTACGATTGCAGAAAAAGATGTTGATTTCGTGGTCATAGGCGATGCAGGGAATGACTTTACCTTCGAGCGCCTAAATTTGGCTCTGCGGCTGATACTTGACGGGGCAGAGATCCTCGCCCTTGAGAGAGACAGATACTGGATGGAATCCGACGGCATCGTCCTGTCCGCAGGTCCTTTCGTGGCAGCACTGGAGTTTGCGACTGGAAAGAAGGCGGAACTCATGGGAAAGCCCTCTTGGAAATTCTTCAAGATGGCTATGGACGACATGGGCAAGGGCGCAAAGCAAGTTGCCATGATAGGAGACGATGTTTTCACAGATGTGCAAGGAGCTCAGAAGATTGGGATTCCAGGAATTCTGGTGAAGACGGGAAAGTATAGGGAAGATGTGGTGGCAAACTCGGGCGTTGCTCCTGACCTGGTGCTTGAATCCTTAGCTCAGTTGGTTGATCATCTCAAATCCTGAAAGTTTAGGATCAAGCAGCAACATCAGTTTTTAAATTACTTAATTGTTGTTCGCATGCCTTTAAATTATTACAGGCTAACGTAATGTGAAAATGATATCAAAAAGGCAAAATTAAAACCAAAATTATCTAAAATTCGTATTGGGGATTCATTTAAATCAAGTAATGATGTTCGTGGGAGCTTCGAGGTTATTTGGGTGAAGTTATCTGGGTGAATATACATGAGAATTAGAGTCATCAGCTCAAAGACAGACATTCCTAAACTAAACCAGAATGAGAAGATGATCCACCTGGCCTTTAGGGCATCAAACGTCGATTTCATAAACTTGATTCAAAAATGCCCCAGGCTGAGAATGATACAGCTTCCACCCTCCTATCGCAGGACCATATCCAATTCTACTCTGGCTTTCCTAAATATGCAGGATATTGAGTTGATTGAAGGCGACGTCTGGGGCCACAGAAAGGATCTTGATGAGTATTTCATCGTAGACGACAGCATTTTAGCGGAGATCCGCGATTTGACGGCAAAAGGCGTCAGAATTGAAGATGTGACAGCTCAGATCCAAGCGAAGGGTAGGCTTGGCCCGAATTTGATCAAGTACATCGCCAAGACCAAGATTACTGTTTGACCTCCTCCAATCCCAGGGCCTCACATCACTTCAGCCCCACCGTCTCCATTTGTAGATGAGCTTGGATAGAGCATCAATGCCGTCGTATCTAATTTTATTTTTTTTCTTAGATATGCGTATTGGAGTATAATTTTTATATTTTATGAGGCTAATTATATGCGGATTTCTTATCTTCTCACCATCAATCAGTCCAAGTTCAAAATAGTATCTGCACAGGCCTATCATCCCGCATGCCTCAAGCCGTCTTGGAGATGTTATCACCTTTCTCTGCCTCAAGAAGAGCGTTTCCCCTTCGTTTCTCAGCTCTCTGTCGAAGGCTGCATCCTCTAGAGCATATTCCTTAAATCCGCCGACCTTCAAGAAAATGTCCTTCGGCACGCAGAGGTTGATTCCGATGAGGCTACCATTTCCGATTTTTGAGTTAAGCCACCAATAGCCGTCGCTCATGTATTCGATCAGCTTGATTTTAGGGCCGACGCCGTCGAGCTCAAATCCTGTAGTTAGCCCTACAACACCCCGCATCATATAATTATAGACGGTCTCGAGATAGTCCTCCTTTATCTTCGTATCAGCGTCGATAAAGACCAGAAATCTGCCGCGAGCGAATTTAGCTCCATAGTTCCTACCCCACCAAATGCCTCTCTTCTTGGAGACGACGACGCGGTCGGCATATTTATTTGCAATCTCGACCGTCCGATCCTCACTGGATCCGTCAGACACTATTATTTCATATTCATTACGTGGAAAAGTCTGCCGTAAGATCGACTTCAAGCAATCTTCTAAGTAATTCTCCTCATTTAGAGTTGGCACGATGACTGAGATCTCCATAGGCTACTCCAGCCTCCTCAAGGCATTTCCCAAATTTAACCTTTGTCGCTACCTCTCCTCACAGGAGTGTTGACTTTCCCCCTAAGAGATATAAGATACGCTGGATCTGTCAAAGTCCCGTACAAGCTCAAGTCCTACATCATCTGGCTTCCAAGCTGCATCGGGATAAACAAGATGTTTCATGAAACGCCCTGTATTCGCAGCCAATTGCGTGGCCAGATGCCCCTCACCAAGAGCTTCCCTGGTCATCTCATATACCTTTGACCTGACTGCACTCTCATCCAGATATCCCAGGGAGTGAACATACTCATGCAGCAGGACATGAAATACATAAGGCTTGTAGAGCTCTGGGCGCGTCTCCTTGATCCGTTGAAGCGGAATCTTGTTCAGTACTATGACATTTGAGCCAGTCGTAAAGAAGCCACCGAAGAAGCCCTGTGGATGGTTTCCTAGGTTTGCCATGCCGAGCATCAGGCCGCCTCTGCTCCGGCCAACGCTGCTCAATACCACCGATTTGACAACCTCGAATATGTCAGGCAACGACCTGGCTTCATCCAGTTTGGCTTTATAGTCGATCCTCATTTGCGATGCAAGTTAGTTGTCCTAAGTATATAATACTAACTTAAGGTTACTCATGATTGGCAAAAAGGCTAATACTTTGCAGAACGCCCACTACAAGGAGATGATGACATGACACGTCTATGTATGTGCCACAGGGCGGACTCATTGACGATGCGCGCTGCCGCGATATTGGTGATCCTGCTACTTTTGCCTTGCGCGTCTGCAGATGTGAAGGTAGAAGGGTGGAGAGAACAAAGCTACGATTATGTTATCTCAAATATAAACGACTTCCCTGATTATGTATTCCTTACCAGTAGCGCGATCTGGGGCTGGGAATATGCATCGGTCATCAACAGCACGGGCCACTTTGGTGGAGGCTACAAGCTTGATAGCTTCATAGTCCATGCAGTCAAAGCCTCTGACTTCGACTGGCAGGAATTCTCTGGCCAAGAAAATGCGAGCGACCAGCAGGCGGTCAACTGCACTGACTACTGCCAGAATAATGCTTTGATCGTCTCATCAAACCTGACGCTTCCAAAGGCCGCATCAGTTCAAGAGATTATTCCTCTGCAGAAGATCGAAATTTACCTGAAAGTGAACAACATCACGAGCCAAGCCTTGAACATCTCCAAGACCAGGATGGTATACTATTATTCTAATGGAACTGTCCAGGAGATGGCTCCAGAATAGATATGAATCTCACCTATTTTTTTGCTTATCAACAACAATACTGCTTCCTGTTCTTTGGCCTGCCTGCGATCTCCTTGCTGATAATATCAATAATAATATTAAGAAGAATATTAAGAAGATTCATCCTTAGACGAAAGAGCAGGTGGCAATGACATTCCTCCAGTCCCTGGTTTTTGCGCTGATCCTCACCATCCTGATCGAGTTCGCGATCTTCTTCGCGACAATTCGTCAAGATCCTCCAAGGCTATTCTTGTATTCGGCTCTAATCAACTCGTTCACAAATCCACTCTTCAACTACATCTACAACTACGAGTTGCACAACCTTTACTTATTGGAGAGTGCAGTGGCGTTGGTCGAATGCTTCTTGATCAAGCATCTGCTGGAGGTCGGCTATCGAGAGGCCATGCTCGTATCTTTCCTTGCCAACCTGGCCTCGCTGCTGATCGGGCTGACCATATTCGGATGATGATTGCTAATCTCTCTTTGCAAGGATATTTCTCTGCAAACCGATCTCCATCCAGGCCCAGGCCCAAACCACGCACTCAAAGGCTAGGATCAGGTCACCATTATCCAGAAAATAATGAGAGTCATCGATGTAAGCGGATATATTCTCCAGAAAATCCTCATCTCCTGAGATGTTTTCGAAGAGATCTTCAGCTTTCTCCAGCCATTTTTGCGTCTCCGCTTCGAGTTCCTCCTTAAGGCTCATGGCATCCTAATGTCTCTCGTTGTTGCATTCTCTTACGTCTGTCACCCTTCTCTCGTCCACATCCACCTCGACCATGGTTTTGACTTTGTATCCCTTGGCTTTGAGCTTATCAGAGCCGTCACCGCGTTTGATAACTACCACAATGTCCGATACGCTGGCTCCAGCAACCTTCAGGGATTCCAGTGTAGCGAGAAGCGTTCCTCCTGTGCTGATCACGTCGTCAACCACGATTACCCTATCTCCTCTATCGATTCCATTGAGGAAGAGCTGCGATTTAGAGTAGCCAGTCACCTGGCTAACCTCAATCTCCCCAGGCAGCCCGTATTTGCGCTTGCGAATTATAACCAGCGGTATGTCGCAGATCATGGAAAGAGCAATGCCTATGGGAATGCCCATCGCTTCTACTGTCACAATCTTGTCCACTTCAAGGTCTGCTATGCGCACGATATGGCTCACAACCTCTCTGATCAGGTCCGGCCTGATCTCGGGCACGCCATCTGTGATGGGATGTATGAAGTAATTGTAGCTGCCTCGCTTGAACACGGGTGCTTCCAACAGTGATTTCTTGAGCCGCTCCAGCATACATGAGCCTCCTGTTCTTAACAACGACTGTGAACATTCCTGAGTTTAAAGGTGTTGGACGGAGTCCGATATCGCAGTTGATCTGGTGCGGAGTTCAGGATGATATTTGAGCCTTGGAGCAAAAAATCGAATGAAGGTTGGGACGTACAGGAGCATTTTTCTGCACCCTCCAACCAAACTTGTCTATCCCATGACGGATCTTCTTAGCTTCCACTAACAGTCATAATCCAGTTAACCGGTATAGTTTCGTTATTCTCGCCCGGCAAGTTCGCTGGAAGCATCTGATTTCCTGGCCCCAGATATATGAATGAGTTTTTACTTGTCTCATTGAGCCGCTCGCATGCAACTGCTACTGCCCCTCTGTCGTAGAAACAGATATAGAAATCGTCGCTAACAGTAACCTGTGGAAGTCGGATGGTCAATGGATATAACGAAGTAGAATTAAAGGCATAATTTGTGTAAGGAAGTTGTGAGTCAGCAAATCTGTACAGAAGGTTGAGGTCTTTGTCGCGTACTTCAAGGGCAATTACTCGTTCTTGTGGGATCGACTCAACAGTCCCATTATATCCATCCCATCCAATTAATTGAACAGAATCAAGCTTCCAGTTTTGCTTTGGGGCCTTGAACTTGACAGCTTCTGCAACAAAGAAGCCTGTCCGGCCCAATAGTGATAGCATATCGATTTGTGCGAGCTCTTTTTGCGATAGGTTTCCTTCAAAAGAGTTGATCAAATTATTTTGAGTTCCTTTTGCGTCTGCGGCCAAAGATATGCCTGTCAAAGATAACACGGCTAAACATAGTACCGCTATAAAGATCGCCTTCAAATGATCACCCTGAGACAGAGAAATTAAATCAGGCCTTTATATAGATAGTGCTAGAAGACGCAAGTCTATAAAAGGATGAAAAAGAGCATCAACTTCATCTCGTAACTCTCGGAAATTGTGCCTCTTTTGGAGGCGAGTAGCATGTGCAATCAAATATCCCTCTAGCACTCCGTTTCTCTATGAGATCCATGGGGTCCATGTCCATGAAACCGCCACTGCAGCAGGGAAGCCAGTCCTCTTCCTCCTCTTCCTCCTCCTCGGAGATGTATAGGTTCAAGCTCTTTTCAATATGGTATGTTCCAATATAATCTTCATCCAATACAAATATCGGAGTATGCCATGCCTTCATTGCAGGGCCAAGGACCACTGGCTCGGACTCATCATCAGAAGCCTCATCTCGGGGGATTCCAGACAGCTGAAGCGCACCTACATGAACTCTGCCGCTGACCAGGTCTTCGTTTAAGTGCATGTAGGTGTTATCGATATCCGACCCAGTATCGAGCTGGATGTCCAGAGCATGAGCATAATCAACCCTATGGTTAAGGGAATTAAAGCCGTCGCGGTTCTTTACCAAGGTATTCTCGCCGAGCAGGGAATTGAAGACAAGGGGATGATATGCGTAATATCGCGAGCCTACGGACATTGTTGTGGGGCTATAAGACATTTTGCTGTCTTCATTCATCTGAACAATGCTGGTCGCTGATTCCTCATCTGTAATGACGTTTCCATCTTCGTCATAGGCGCCGTTGACCCAGGTTCTGTTTAGATATGAGCTCTCTGCATACATCAACGATTTTGTGTCTATGATGCCGCTTCCACGAGCGGTATCCTTCGCCCCGACGCCGTTGAATAACCATCCTTCAGCACCAGTTGCATCGGGCATCTGAGAATACCTATAGGTTGAAAAGAAACCCGTTCCACTGACACTTTGTTCCATATTGAAGGTTAGATTTTTTTCTTCGATGGTTGTCGGGTTTTCGTATGGCACAAAATCGCCTATTGTATCTGCGGTTCCTGTTCCAATTAGAACTAAGAGAGCCGTCAGTACAACTAGTTCTTTCAGATCTGTCCCTCCTCGATGGAATAACCATCCTCCATCACCAAGTAGATGTTCTATTATTTTAACATATCGACCTTTCTTATGAAAAACCATTCAGTGCTATCGAAATTAGGGGGCATTCAGCCACATGCCCCCCATTTGATATCTATTGATACATAAATCATAGCAAATAAACCCTACAATGCAAACCCGCTTGATCTGCGAAAAATTTGTGCTTTTGATTTTAGCTGTGAGTTCGGAGAAGCTAATTTGACTCGACGTTAGGCGGAAGAACAATTTAACAAGCATCTCTGCACTCACATCATATGTTTGATATTAATTTATAATAAAATGTTCTATTAGATTCTTAAGTAAAGCCAAAGCAGGCGATCCGATGGATGCCCATCCTTGGCGTCTTTCTAATTCTTTCTAATCTTTTAGAATATTTTTTGACTTTTTCTCTGCTAATTCGACCCGTTTGATCAGATGTTACGAAGTGGCGAAAAGCTTTATGCATGCAGCAAATGGTTGCATTAAATTAAAGAATTATCATACTTGATATGCATGTCCGATATCCTTTTATAATTAAAAGAGATTCTATCATCTGGTGAGACAATGCATATTCCTGATGGCTATTTAGGGCCATACACTTATATCGCAATGTGGATCATAATGATCCCCATCTGGTATTATGCGGGAAAGAAGCTCAGCGTAGAGCTGAGGTCCAAGCAGGTTCCCCTGCTGGCGCTGGCAGCAGCGTTCTCTTTTGTAATTATGATGTTCAACGTTCCGATTCCGGGAGGCAGCACAGGCCATGCAGTGGGCGGAGCAATAATTGGCATCGTCCTTGGGCCTTGGGCAGCAGTGATAGCTATCACAGTGGCTCTGGTATTGCAGGCACTGGTCTTCGGAGATGGAGGGATAACGGCAATTGCAGCTAACTGCTTCAATATGGCTGTAGTAATGCCCTTCGTGGCCTATTATATCTACAAGCTCATAAGCGGAAGCGCAGAGATAACCTCGTCACGAAGGGTAATTGCTTCGGCCGTAGCTGGCTATGTATCCCTCACCCTGGCAGCTGCTGTTACTGGCTTTGAATTCGGGATACAGCCCATACTGCATCACACTGCGGAAGGAGTTCCACAATACATGCCCTATCCACTGAGTGTGACGGTTCCCGCCATGACATTAGAGCACCTCTTTGGGTTTGGCATCCTCGAGGCCCTGATCACAGCTCTGATCTTCGCCTATATCCAGAGGACGGACACTACGATATTATATGGTGAGAAGTCGATCGCGCAAAAGAAGGGCAGAAAGGGCGCAAGTGTAGCATGAGGTAAGACCATGGATAAGATAATAAGAAATTTTGCCATTGGCCTGGTACTGCTGATCATCCTCGCCCCACTGGGGCTTCTGGCAGTTGGAGAGACATTTGGAGAATGGGGCAACGAGGAGCTCAAGGAGAAGTTCGGGCTTGTGCCTGAGGGATTGGAGAAGCTCTCAGGGCTCTGGAGTGCTCCATTGCCCGATTATGCCTTCCCAGACAGCGGAGATTCAATGAGCTTAGCTGCGGCTGCCTACATACTTTCTGCAGTGATCGGCGTCGTAATATGCGGTGGCCTGTTGTACTTCGTCGGAAAGAAGGTCGCCAAAGACTAGCGCCACGCTTTTATTTTATCCATTTTTTATACCTTGATTCGCAGTTAATGGCGATTTGGACAGTCTTGGATACAAGACCCCATTGCTAGATGGCGCCGTAACTGCTCCCATTCATCAGTGGCAGAACATTAATAATTTTTTTACGTTCTCTTGACGCTTGGCTTGACGGCACCTATCTTGATGCTCAGAACCGAATCGGCTACCTCTTCAAGTTGCTCTGCCGATATCTTCGGGCTCTCGACTCTGGCCGATTCGGCAGTCTCGCAGATGAGGGACTCGATTGGAAAGCTCGACTCTGCTACTACCCTTATATCTTGGAAGCCCACATTTTTTATGATCTCCAGATATTCTTCCTTCATAATGGCTCCTGCCAGACATCCGATATATGCTTCTGTGGATCTCTTCACGAAATCTGGCAGCTCTCTTTGCAATACCACATCTGAGACTGCCAGCCTTCCGCCAGGCTTCAGAACCCTGAAAGCCTCCTTGAAGACCATCTTCTTGTTTGGGACAAGATTGATGACGCAGTTGGATATCACCACATCCACGTAGTTATCGGCCACAGGCATGTTCTCCAGGTCCCCCTGCCTGAAGTCTATATTCGAATATCCAGCCTTGCGAGCATTGGCGCGGGCTTTGTCTACCATTTCCGAAGTTATATCCACGCCTATTACCTTTCCCGATGACCCAACCTTTGTGGATGCTAGGAAGCAGTCGAACCCGGCCCCAGAGCCCATATCGAGTACAATCTCACCCTCTTTTATGGTTGCAAGAGAGACTGGATTCCCACAACCCAGTCCGAGGTTTGACTCAGGGGGGGCAGCCTGAATCTCTTCTTCACTGTAACCCAGCCTCCTGCATATCTCTTCTGAGACATCCGAACAACCACAACATCCTCGAGAAGCATAGTAGGATGTAGCCTGCTTCGCAATGCGGGCATAGCCCTCCTTCACAGCTCTCTTGATCTCTTTCTCTTTCATAGTCATTGCAACCCGTACCCTTATTCTTAGGATATTATTAAGGTTTCTTCATCGCTGCTGTGTTGTGTGCAGTCCCGAATGTCTTGGCTTTATATGCTCTGGGCTGGAAGGGCGCATTCTTCCATCGCTCCACGCTAACAGCACCGATCAGGGGAGGCTCCATCTCTTTGCACTTCTTCTATCCAGGACACTTTTAGATATTCCATCATGCCCTTGCGAAGAGGTCATTTGAACACCTCTCCAGCCTCCTTGTACCAGAGCAGCAGATCAAGCTCTCCCATGGGAATTCCAACTTGCCTGGAGAAGGCAGTCATCTTCTTCTCGATCTGAAGGTATGCTTTTTTCGTCGGGGAACTTTGCACCTCGTCGATCACGCCTAAAAGCGCCAGGTTCTTCAGGATATGTCTGTCGAGGATTGCCAGCTCCTCTCCAAGGCCGATATTCCTCAGAAAATGGCTGGCCTCCTTGTAGCCCAGGCCCACAACGTTATTTACAAGCCACTCCCTCGCATCGAAGGGGCTCGAAAATTCCTCCAGCGTGGACCTCAGGGGTTTTTCACAGAACACAGCTCTGGCCGAACAGATGTACTCGGCCTTTCGTTTGTTGAACCTAACTCCCACAAGCTCCTCTTGAACCTGGCAGGGCTCTCCTTCGGCGATCATGCACTTGCAGGCCAGCCGCTGCACAGCTTTCCAACAGGTCTTGGCCTTGGACTGCGGAGTGAGCAGGCAGAATACCAGCTCTTGGAAGAGCTCTTCTTCGCTCGCCGACGCCCAGATCAGCCTGAACTCAGCCAAACGGGTCTTGATCAGCTCCTTTACCGGAGCATATAGATCCATCAGCTCCTGCACTGAAAATGTATCGGCTCCAGCATTGCAGTCCATCCAGGACACTTCGGAGTCCGGATTATTTAGCCATTTTCCAAGAGTCTGTCCAGTTGGCTTGCGCCAAACAATAAGACAGCAGAAATGGTCATGCCGAGCAGGGGATAGCTCTGGCCCAGTAATATGGCCGTAACCCCACCACCAACCAGCGCGGCCAGAGCTCCATTTTGTGTGAGCCCAAGCCTTTCTCTATAAAATCCAGCAACTACTGGCACCAGCAGGCCGCTGGTGAATACTGTGTAGGCGATGAGCAGGGTCTTGATGATGCTGGGCAGGGAGACTGCCAAGGCCAGTGAACATGCACCAAGGATGAGAACTGCAGCCCTTGAAGCAGTCAATAAATGGTCTGCGCTGCAGTTAGGCCTTGCCTTTTTGTATAAGTCCAGTGTCAGAATGGAAGTAGCTGTCATGAGGCTTGTGTCTGCCGATGACATGAATGCAGCCAGGAGAGCAGCAGCAACCAGACCTCCAATTCCGCTTGACAACAGTCCGGTTATGAGCGACGGGATGGCCTGCTCAGGAGATGCGCCAGGATAAAGAGACCTGGAGAAGATTCCTAGAGACGTGATGAGAAATGCCATGGGAATAAGAATAATTGCGGAAATAGCAGCAGAAATTTTTGCATCTCTTGGACTGCAGGAGGAGAGAAGGCGAGAATGCATGTCAGGACCTACCAGATAGGCCGAGCCTACTACCAGCAACATGGATGCTACATCCCAGCCATCCATCTGAGGTGATGTAGGAAAGCTCTGGCTGAGAAGAAGGCCGGGCCCCGCCTTGCTCATAGCCTTAAAAAACAATACGACGATTCCAATTATTATTATAATAAATTGAACCAGATCAGTTCTCACAACAGAGCTCTGTCCACCGTGTGCCGTATAGATGACGAACACAGCAGTGCATGCGACCATGAAAAGGGCCTCATCCCCTCCGAACACTGCGCCCAAGACCTTGCCTGAAGCCACTATCTGCACAGCTATCACCCCCACCCAGGAGAATACTATGAGGGCTGAGGCAGTCATCCTTGCATTGCTGCCATAAAATGAGCCCACAAGCTCTGGAAGGGTATAGCATCCAGTAGCTCTTATCTTCTCGGAGAAAAGAGCTGCTAAAATAAGCAAGCCCAGGGTTCCGGAGAGCATCCACCAGGCACCAGGAAGACCTTTGCTAAAGCCCAGTCCTGCCATGCCGATAGTGGAGGAGGCACCAATTATGCTGGCGCAGAAGGTTCCTATAAGAAGAGTCGTCCTAAGTGCTCGCCCAGCAAGGTGGAAATCCTCCAAGCCTCTCAAACGCGGCCCCCATGCGCCTATTGAGAGCACCACCAGCAAATAAGCCGCTATCACTACAGCAGCATGATTCACAAACCCTGCCTCCTACCCTGTCTCCTGATTGTAAACCGCATTGGGATATCATGGTTTACAATTGAGGCGATCGTTATAAGGCTTTCGCTGGGAGGTCTCCTGTTGATGAGGCCCGAAAGCATTTTGCACCTGCTCTGGGCATGATTCCTAATGCTGAGCGAGAAGTCCCAGGCATTTGGAGGGCCATGAGGCGAATGTGGGAGCCCTCCTGACAACTTTCGCTCTGTGCATCAGCCATATATCTCATAGCAACCACTTCTATTTCAGGCTCTTCGCTAAATTGTGTGGGTGAGATCGGGCATAAAATATCTCCTCTGTGCCTCTGTGTCTCTGTGGTTCA
>MVQH01000058.1 GCA_002067755.1 Methanosaeta sp. PtaB.Bin018 | reverse complement strand
GAAGCTGACGGATTCCAGTACAGGCCCGAGGCGATAGCCGAGACGATCACAGAGAGGACCAAGGCGATTCTCATCAACTCGCCCTCCAATCCGACAGGCAACCTTCTCTCTGAGAGCACAATGCGCTCCATCGCCAAGTTCCAGCCGTACATCGTTTCAGACGAGATCTATCACGGCCTGGTCTACGAAGGCAGGGAGCATTCCATCCTTGAGTTCACAGAGCACGCCTTTGTCCTGAACGGCTTTTCAAAGCTCTACGCCATGACAGGGCTTCGGCTCGGCTATCTGATAGCCCCAGAAAATTTCATCCGCCCCATTCAGAAGATGCAGCAGAACTTCTTTATCTGTGCCAGCTCGCTTGCGCAAAAGGCAGGCATCGCCGCCTTGCAGGAGACCTCAGTCGCCGTGGCCGAGATGAAACGCATTTACAATCATCGAAGGCAGTTCATGATCAAGCGGCTGAAAGCTTTGGGCTTCGGCATCACCGTCGAGCCAACGGGCGCATTTTATGTATTCGCAAATGCGCGGGCATTCTCAGGGGATTCCTACAGTCTGGCCTTCGATATCCTGGAGAGGGCGCACGTGGGCTGCACCCCGGGCATTGACTTTGGGCGCAATGGTGAAGGGTACCTCAGGTTCTCTTATGCCAACTCCATGGAGAATATTGCCGAGGGGCTGCAGAGGATCGAGAGATACCTTGACCGCCGAAGCCGCAAGTCAATTTAAGTCGCTGGCACTTATTCTTCAATTCTCCCTCTGATGATCCTGTCGGACCTCTCCATCGCCTCATGCGTCCTTCCGTAGTGTTCAGCAGCCTCGCGCATAATGTTCTTGAAGCCCTCCAGATCGCCTGCATCAGCGCTCTCGCACAGCCGCATGCACTCGGCCACGAAGGTCTGTCGCACACGCATCGCCTTTGGATTTTTCTGGATGGAGGCATACAGCTCAGGGTTCTGGTCCAGGATGCGACCAACAAAGTCTATCATGATCTCATAGACAGGAGACATGAACCTCCTTGACCTCTCCACGTCGAAGTCAAGAGACTTCAGCGTCGCTCCAATGCCGATGTAGGCAAAGTGCGCCAGAGCCTGCACGACGGCCATGATCTCATCGTGCTCGTCTGCGTCCAATGTCTCTATCTTCGCACCATCTGATTCGAAGATCGACCGAATGACAGGTAGCCATTTTTCGCTCTTTCCTTTCACAGGAGTGAGGATGATGGTCTGGCCGCGCATGTTTGGCATTGTGGGCCCGAACATGGGATGAGTGCCCAAAACCTCAACGCCCTTTGGCGCATAGGTCTTCATGGCCTTCACAGGGCCCGATTTTATCGAGGTCACATCCATGAGCAGGCTTCCTGCATGCATGCGAGGCGCAACCTCGCGTATCACCTCCACGGTCTTTTCGATCAGGACGCTGACTAGGACGATGTCGCTCGTCTCCACCTCTTTTAGCCAATCGGTAGCATACCGCACACCAAGGCGTTCTGCCACCTCCACCCTGCCCCTCGGCCCCCAGATGGATACCTCGAAGCCCTTCTCTTTAAAATAGCGTGCGAACCACGATCCAGTCTCGCCCGTGCCTCCCAATATCAGTATGCGCGTCATCTTCTCTCCTTCAGTCCATCTCGAACAGCTCTCTCCATAACATGCACTGGAGCCTTCAGGCCTGTCCAGATCTCCAGCGATCTTGCTCCCTGGTAGACCAGCATCATCACGCCGTCGATGGCCACAGCACCTGCCTGGCGAGCTGCTTTGAGGAGCTCTGTCTCGCGATTGTAAACGATATCGAAGACGACCTGACCTCTTCGAAGCAATCTGCCATCGAATAGGCTTGGATCGCCGTTCTTCATGCCGACAGAGGTGGCGTTTATTATTATATCCGACTGAAGGACGAGTTGGCCCAGATCGCACAGGCCAAAGCCGATTCCACCTACCGATGCAGCCAGCTCATCTGCCTTTTGTGCGCTCCGATTTGCGACCAGGATCTCTGCGCCCTCGTGCTTCAGAGAGTAGGCAATGGCGCGAGCCGCCCCGCCAGCCCCAATCAAAAGCACTTTGCTGCCCCGAAGCCCTATCTCTGCATCCCTCAGGGCCTGGAGTGCGCCCTCTCCATCGGTGTTGTGGCCCGCGATCCGTCGGTCCCGACCGAAGGATACTGTGTTCACCGCTCCGATAGCCTCTGCGAGCTCATCGGGCTGCAGGACGTCCAGCTCCAGCGCCTTCTCCTTCAGGGGTATGGTCAGATTCAAACCGCCAAAGCCCATGGCTGCTGCACCAATGAGGGCATCTTCCAGGCATTTTAAAGAGACGCGAAAGGCATGATAGCATGCGTCTATTCCCAACGCTCGGAAGGCTGCATTATGCATGGCTGGAGAGAGACTGTGCTCGATGGGATCGCCGAAAATCCCGAATATCTTCATGAATGCAAGTGGTGGTTTTTTGCCTAAATAATTTGCAGCAGGTACCAGAGGCATCCGCCGACCCCAGCTCCGAAGGCGGTCGCCACAAGGTTCACCCCATTGTTGCTCAAAATGCCACGGCTCTGAAGCGTGGCTCCAAGAAAGCTGTCGAAGTTGGTGCCAAGGAATCCGCCGATCGTTCCCACGATGATGCCAAAGATGCCGACCATGCCAGTGACAGTGGCAAGGAGGCCTATGATGAGGGCGCCCACAATCGAAGCCGCTTCGCCAAGAGGCGTCACACCACCATCAACGCCTGGCTGCGTCTCTTTGAGGGTGGTGATCATCCTCGGCTTGGAGCGGCTCGTCTCGCCGATCTCGCTGGCCAGAGTGTCGCCGTTGGCTGTAGCCACTGAACCGATGAAGGCGTAAATGAAGACGTCGCTTCCATAAATTCCGTAACAGATGGCCAGAGCCAGGGGTACAAGGCTGTTGCTGTAAACATTTTTGTAGCCGCGCACGCCCCCATGCGACTGAGCAATTCCCAGCTTATCCTTGTAGGCGTATCCATAATGAGTGAAACCGCCTCCCATCAGATAAAAGGCAAGCAGAAGCAAGAACCAGTTCAGTCCTCCAAACAAGATGACGAGAAGGCCTACTATGGCCTCGCTCAGCACTGCATCCGAGTCTGCGGCCTTGGCCCAGTAGGCTCCAATTCCGAGCATGAGAGCAAAAATAAATATGAGCAGGATGCGCGGCAGCTCTGGCAGAGGATAGTCAAAGGAGAAGAGCCACATCACCATTGCAGTGCCGAATGGGACTGCGAAGTCACGCTCCTTCGAAGCATGGTGCAGAAAAGCACCGGAGAGACCAGCCAAGATCGCGAGGAAAAGGATCCTCTCAGACGACAGGCTTCCTGAGGAGATCATGCTCGCCAGGGGATAGCCCAGAGCAACTGTGATCATGAGGTAGATCATGCTTCCTGCCAGGGACTCGAGCCTCTTAAAAGCCAGAGGGGCAAAAGTGGACGCCACGAATGAGATGGCAATCACGTATAGCGGGAGGTCGCAGTGCATGATGCTCAGGGCAGGCCTCAGGAGGATGAGCATCGCCAAGGAGGCTGAAAGCATGCGAGAGCCCGGGTCAAAAAGGATGAGGGCCCCAAGGGGAAGAACTGTAAGAGCCCCGGCGTAAGGCAGCAATAGCGCCATCAGCCCGATGGCCATCCTGGCAATATCATCCCTTTGCATGAACCTCAAGAACTGATTCATCGCAAAAATACTTTGCCTATGGAGAGCACGAGGATCTCAAACATGATTCATCGCCTTTACGAACGGATCCTGGAAGCTAAGATCTCCAAAAACAGGATACCCACATGTGTAGCAGTTGTCCTCAGCTCCGGGGATCTGAGAGGCCGGGGCTTGAAGCAATTGAGGTCCGTGCTGGACTGGTGCAGATCTACAGGCCTTGGTTCCATAATGCTCTATGTAAATGATGATGCGCCAGAGATTCGAGCACGTGTTGCCGCAGAGCTTGCAGATGCCCCGGCTCAGGTCAGCTTGCACACGGTCGATGGCATCGAACACATGGGCGACGGCGTTGGAGTAAAAATGATCATATCGATAGGCTACGGAGGAAAGCACGAGGTTGCAGAGGCATTCAGGAGCCTCCTGCAAGATGTACAAAATGGATGTCTTGATCCTGAGGATATCAACGAAGAGTCGATAGAGGCCCATCTCAGGTTCAGACAGAGACCTGACCTGGTGATAAGAGCCGGAGGCAAGCAGCTCAGCGATTTCATGATCTGGCAGGCCGCTTATTCAGAGCTTTATTTTACTGACGTCGACTGGCGCGCCCTGAGAAAGATCGATTTCCTTCGCGCCATCAGGGACTGGCAACGAAGAGATAGGCGCTTCGGACGGTGACCACTCCCGCCAATGAATTGGATGGGATTGGCCCTGCTTTCATCCTAATCGGACCTTGGGGCCTGCGCTGCCTTTAAAATATCCTTGGTCGCGAGAATCTCCAGGAACCGTGATGGAATCATCTCTGAGATGACAATATCCGCGTTCACTGTCATCATCTTCACTCCTTCCTTTTGGGCATTTGTAGCATCGACCTGGATTATTTTTGGGTTTCCAGTGCGAAATGAGGCCACATGCCAGGCTTTCTGGGGGGTGGTTGAGAGATGGACGTACCTTTGAGATGCTGATTTGAGTCCAATCTCCAGGATCCTGTCCGCTTCTTCCTCGCTTGCACCATAGTAAAGTTTGGGAAGCTTGTTGTCGACGTGGTCCAGCTCCACATCCACCGAGTGCCCATACCTGGCCCTGACCTTGTCGTTGTGTATCTCATACCTTTGCTTGGGGTCCGACTCAACGAGTGCAATCACCAGCTCCTTGCTGGCCCAGCGGTGTCGGCTTCTCACCACCTCACCAAGCTTTGCGAGATCAACCCATCCCCTGGAGTCCATCTCCAACCCCAGGTCTCCTGGGAAATGCCGCAGCCCACCCGCCACCAGTCGGCCAAGCTGTTCAGTTTTGGTCTCATCCAATAGAAGCTGACCCGTCGAGCCGCACTCGCAATGCTCTCCCCTGAAAAATCCGTGCTGAGGGCAACGTTTAATCATCCACAGAACTCCTAATTGCAAGGAATGGCCCTACGGATAGATATAACTGACCATCATGCCAAGCAAAGTCTCAAATACGTTTGTTTTGAATAAAACAATATGCCTGATTCAAATGAGGTCGAGAGAAAGATACGCGAGATACTGCTCGATATGGGCGACGATCAACTCTTGGCCGAGCTGGGTGGAGTTCTCAGAGGTTTTGATGAGCGTGACCGCAGGATCAGCGATACTCTGGAAGAGATGATCGAAGAGGTTGACCGGCTCCTGCTCAAATTGGACGAGCTTGAGGCCGAGCCACTGGGCGACGAAGAAGACGAGCTATAGCATCAGGTGAGGCCTCTTGGATATACTACCGGATATTCAAGCCTGCGAGCCCGATTATCCCATCAACCTGACCAGGGTTGGTGTGACAGGCGTCAAGAAGCTTGTGAAAGTTGAGCGCGGAAATGACGAGCGTCCTGTGATCTTGATCTCCAATTTTGAGGTTTTCGTGGACCTCCCCTCGGACCGCAAGGGAGCCAACCTCTCACGCAACTTTGAGGTGATCGACGAAGTTTTGGAGGAAGCCATAAGCTGTCCTGTTTACGAGATCGAGGAGCTTTGCGGCGAGATTGCCAAAAGACTTCTACACAGGCACGAGTACGCCTCTCAAGCCGAAGTGAAGATGAAGAGCGAGTACATCGTCCGCAGACAGACGCCTGTAACCAAAGTCACATGTCAGGAAGTTGTGGACATATTCGCCGAAGCAGTTGCAAAAGCAGGGCCTTCTGGGTATCTGAAGAAGACCGTCGGAGCTGAGGTTTTGGGAACCACGGCCTGTCCATGTGCCCAGGAGATCCTGAAAGAACAGGTCCAAAGGGAGCTTGCAAAGCTGGGCGTGTCGAAGGAATCTGCCATTGAGTTCTCTGAGAGGATACCAATTGCCACGCATAATCAGAGAGGTCGAGGCAGCATATCCGTCGAGGTTCATGACCAGCGTTGCGTTTCCATCGACAGGATCATCAAGATCATCGAGGAGTCCATGAGCTCCAAGGTTTACGGCCTTCTGAAGCGTCCGGACGAGGCAGTTGTTGTGGCAAAAGCTCACAGCAATCCCAAGTTTGTGGAGGACTGCGTCAGAACCATGGCCCAGAAGGTGGTTGAGGCCTTTTCAGACCTCCCTGACGACGCTGTCGTGACCCTCAAGCAGATAAACGAGGAGAGCATCCATCAGCATAATGCCTTTGCTGAGAGAACCGCCAAGATGGGTGAGCTTCGATCTGAGCTTTCAAGCATCAGGGATGGACAATGACGGAGATTGCAAAAATTTCGGGCCCGCTCAGGGAGCTTCTTTGCGAGAAGGAGATCATAGCCAGATGCGAACTTCTTTTGCGAATTTACGACATCGTCTCAGCCGCAAACCTGAGCGACCAGGAATCAGAAGAGTTGAAGAAGATGGTAGGAGAGCATATTGCCCCAGGCATCTTTGCCAGCATCATGAACGGTGAGGCTATCTTCTTCGATCTGCCGAAGCTTGATGCTTACACTCAGATGAACGGCCGTATCTTCCATTTTCTTCACACCCAGAGATACAGCAAGCAGGACTTCGATGATGCCCATCGCAGATTCCTTCAATCCATCCCGGAGCTGGAGGGCATCTTGAAAAAGAGCTTGGTTTGTATGCTGAAGTCCTTCATGGAGGATGCTGGATACATACTTTCCAGTGAGAGAGATGGAATGCTCATATTCACAGCGGCAGGTCGCACTTTGCAGGCCTATGTCGTCACGAGCGTCGAATCCATCGATCTAAACTCGTGCGAGCAAAAGATGCAGCCAGAAGTGGACTGCGTCATCCTGGTGCCAAGCGGCGAGAGCCTGGAGCCATTCATGCAGTTTTTCCGGGAAAGCAGCCGGATGGCAGAAGATAAAGGCATTTCGATCTGGCTCGCAAACATGGAGAAGGGGACCATCGATCCATTCATCGGCTACACAACGGACATGGACATCTACGAACAGTTCAATAATCCGCGCCTGGCTGAGATGGTGAGGAACAATTGGACGAAGAAGCCAAGAACATGAGAACATTGATGATTACAGCTCTCATTTCTTATCCATCTGCGAGTATTCTATACGATGACGATATTATTAATAAAATACAAACCTTCGTGTCCTCAAACCAAAAGCAAACATTAAATAGATAGAAAGATCATTAAAAAGCAGTAGCAAGTCAAAAAAATGGCAGTAGCAAATCAAAAAAATGGAGTGGGGTAAATGAAGGTCTGGCTACCAATGCTGGTCATGTTTTTCGTCATGACCAACGTCGCCTTTGGCGCAGTGGGCGATGGAAGCGTCTCTGATGGGGCATCGTCTATCCAGCCGGGTCAAAGCTATTCGACCGGTGCGGCTGTGCAAAGTGCAGGTTCGCAATTCACTGGCTATCAGGCAGCATCCGCGGGAGCATCTTCTACTTCTTATGGCAGCTATGCTCAGCATCAAAGTAATCAACCGGTCCAGTCCTCTTCTCAGAGCGCAAAAGCCATTACAACCTCTGTGCCCCAGATCTCAGGACCTTATCAGGAGAGCATGGCTGCAGAAGATTTGGATCTCTCCCAGCCTGTGGCAGATAGCTTCCGCCCTGATGAGAGCCTTGGTTTTGTGTCAGCAACTCTGCCAAGCAGTTTGACTGCAGGAGCAGTCAGCGCGACTTATGGAAGCACTACAGGCAGCATGACGGCCTCAAGCCCCTGGTACTATCCGGGCTCGGTGGTCTCACCCAACAAGTTCTATGTTCAGACCTCATACGGCCTTGCAACTGTCGGAGGCTGCAGCTATGGCGGCTATCTGCCCCTCTGGGCTGACATATCTTCAGGTGGCAACCTTTTTGTTTATGAGTGGTATCCTGGCCAGAGCACGCCATACGTGAGATTGTGGGACTGGACCTGGGCAGGCCTCAAAAAAGGCTGGTTCTACGGAGATGTGGCTGGATGGCATATCCTCTGCTACAATTGTCGTGATTGGTCGAATTACGTCTATATTTACGTCTATCCCACCAACGTGTACTCCAACGATGCATCAGGCCACGCCAACCTGGGCAAGGCTCAGACATACTTGCAGACAGAAGCCCCGACACCTCCCAATCCCAATTCCGAGAGCCTTGTGCTCCCTGATTACAGCATGTATAAACCATACGCCGGCCAGACGACGCAGGCGGTCCATTCCAGCTATCCTGTCCAGTCAGGCTATCCTGTCCAGTCAGGCTATCCTGCTCAGGTCGTTGTGGCAACGCAGGTTACAGGAGGCGTCTCTAGCAGCTATCCATATCAAGGGAGCTGTCCCACCTGCACGGCATCAGGCAGCCTGACAGCTCCTTACGGGTATTCTCCTCAGAGCTATCAGGCAGTCTACCCAACGCCTTCGACCTGCCGGTGCAATGAATATTATGTCCAGTACTACACCAACAAAATCTGCACCGTAGCAGGAATGTACTGCGGTGAGTGGCTTCCACTATGGTCCAAGGTCAGCAGGCCGGGAGTCTACTGGTCTTACGAGTGGAAGATATGCAAGGATTCTAAGGGCTACTACTGCTCTCCTGAGGTGAAGAACTTCGGCTACAAGAGCACTGGCTGGTATCAGACCTGGTTTGAGGGCAATGACACTGGGTGGCATATCCTGAGCTACCATTGCAGCGATTGGTCCAACTATGTTTACATTTACGTCTGGCCTGCATACTGAAGGAAGGCATCAATTCTTTTTGGGCGATCGGTTTAAATACAGTGAGTTTGGAACGATGTTCGGATTAATATCATCTCGGAGGATGTTTATTGGCAAGAAGATCACAAAGAAAGGCTGATAGCAGAAAGGCCAAGCAATGGTATAAAGTCGTAAGTCCTGATATGTTCGGCAGGTCTCCTTTTGGCGAGACCATCGCCAATGATCCAGAGAGGGTTGTAGGAAGGATAGTTGAGACAACTCTAGGAGATCTCACAAACAACTTCTCCAAGCAGAATACCAAGCTCAAGTTCAGAGTGGACAGCGTGGCGGGCGATTCTGCGTACACAAAGTTCGTAGGCCATGAGATGACTACGGACTACGTTCGTTCCCTGGTCAAGAGGAGAACCTCCCGCATCGACGCCATTGTCGATGTAACTACGACTGATGGATACCAGGTGCGAATCAAGCCCAGTTGCTTCACTGTGAAGAGAGCGCGGGCAAACCAGGTCAAAAGCATCAGGGAGCTCTCCAAGAGGGTCATCATTGAGAAGTCCAAGAGCCTCGACCTGAACCAGTTGATCCAGGATGTCGTTCAGGGCAAGATGTCTTTGGATATCTACAAGGAAGCAAAGATGATCTATCCCCTCAGGCGCGTTGAGGTGCGCAAGACGGAGATCGTAACTGAGCCAGGCATTGCGCCAGCCAGTCCTGCGCCTGCGGCACAACAAGTCTCATCGTAAAGTCAATAAATCCAGTCAACAAGAGGAGCCATCACAATCGGTGCTCCTCTGCCGTTGGGTGGCTTGTCCACGCCAGGCCCGCGTGAAGTTCGAACAGGCCTCGCCAAAGGTTGCCGAGAAGCTCATTCGCATGCGAGCTGAGGGCTGGGGTAGGCGGGACGTCAACGACCCCAGGAGATGCACGTCCTGCGCTCGCTGCCAGGGAGGATAAAGTCGTCAAAAATTCCGGCTACAATTCCAAGATGGCCTATATTGTATGATTGGATATCAACGTCAATGCTACATCCCTTCGAAAGGACGTAGAAGATATTTATTTAAAAACGTCTCTGATATTTAAATTGGAAAATTCAGGGATCACGAGACAAAAGTGCTGAACGTCGGATGGATCTCTGTCTCTCGTGAAATTTTGTTATCTAACGTACAGCTCCTATCCAAAATGCTCTTGAAGGCTGTGGAGGCTTGCGTTTGCAGTGCATTGGATTTTGGTTATATCATTTAGCGATAATAAGCCCAGAAGCTTGCTTTGGTCCTCTCTTTCCACCACTGGAAGCTGGCTAATTTGATGAACGATCATCCTATTCATGGCATCAAATAATGATTCGTCCAGATAGGTTACTATCAGATCGGTGCTCATCATGTCTCGGACGGGTGTATCAGGCTGACCATGAAAGATAAATTTCATTGCATCCTGTTTGGCCACGATCCCCACAAGCCTGCCGACATCTACCACTGGGATGGCGTGGACTTCGTGCATTTTTAAGATATTGGCCGCATCATCCACGGTCATCTGTGAACTGATGACGGGCACTTTTTCTGTCAGGGCATCTCTCACTTTGAATCCTTTGAGGAGCATGACCGAGTATTCATTCCTGTGGGCAGGCGACTCGGCCCTCACGTTCACCTGCTTCTCATAAATATAATTATCTCCAGATACAAAATAAGCGATGGAACAGGCCAGCATGCTGGGGATCAGGAGTGTATAGTCCATGGTCATTTCGCTCACCATTAGGATTACTGCTAGAGGCACTTTGGCGATGCCTCCAAAGAGGGCCATCATTCCCACGACGACAAATGCAGATGATGTGCTGGGGGTGATGGCTATGGCTGAGCAGCCTTGCAGAAGGTGCCATACAACTCCGCCGGTCAATCCGCCGATCACCAGGCCGGGCGCAAAAACCCCGCCGCTTCCGCCTGATCCTATTGTCAGCCCAGTGGCCAGGATCTTCATTACGACCAAAGCCAACATGACGGTAACAGGCAATGCGATGAAGTCTCCGCTGATGGCAAACTGCAGCCATCCGTAGCTTGTGCCCAGAGCCTGCGGCAGAAAGACGCCAATCAATCCCACAGCAAATCCACCAATGCCCGGCTTGATCCATCTGGGAATTTCTGCGCGGCTGAAAAGATCTCGTAGGTAGTAGAAGCTGCGTCCGTAGACTATGCCCACCAGCCCGCAGACAACGCCCAAGATAACATAGGAGACGAGCTCCATGGGCCGGCTGAAAGAGGAAACGATGCCTCCGCCGAATACAGGACTCCATCCACTCCAGGAAGCGAATATGCTATAGCCTACAACGGACGCAATGAATGATGGCAGAAGAGCTTCGTACTCAAAATCGCGGCGATAAAGGACCTCCATGCTGAGGATAGCTCCGCCCAATGGGGCCTTGAAGATGGAGCCGATCCCAGCTCCGATACCGGTTGCCACGGCAATGCGCCTGTCTGCCTCTGAAAGATGAAACAGATCTGCGAGTGCAGAGGCGATCCCCGCAGCTATTTGAGCTGTGGGGCCTTCTCTGCCCGCGCTCCCACCTGAGCCAATGGTGATGGCTGAGGCCATGGCCTTGACCAATGGCACACGGCGGCGAATGTAGCCGCCTTTGTTGTGGAAGGCATCTATGGCAGCATCCGTCCCATGCCCTTCTGCCTCAGGAGCAAAGTGAAATACGATAATTCCGCTGAGCAGCCCTCCTGCGGCCGCAAGCACGGGGAGAATCCAGGGCCTGGCCACGCCAGTAAACACAGTCGCACCTTCTCCACCTGCTGCAGGAGGTACATATCCTGCCACCTGTCCCAGCAGGAGGTGTGTGGCAGTTGTAAGCGACCAGTAGAAGATTATTGAGCCAAAGCCAGCTGCAATTCCTATGAGTACGCTTAAAATAACCCATTTCTTGATATAACCAGCTTGCGCGAGGTCATAGAAATTCTTGAATTCGGGCCTCATAATGGTAATCGCAGGCTTTGCAACTCTTTTTTGCCTTCAGCCGATAAATGGCATTCAATTGAGTCCATCTCGTGGTTCTTCATTCCACTGTCAATTGTCTTGGAGCTCTTTCGTCAGGCACGTTCGGCCTCTTTTTATCAAGCTTTGAGGCACACAAAAGGCCTGTCAACCCAATGAAGACAGACCACCGATTCTCTCATCGCTCAAATATTCAATCGTATGCCAAACAGTTTCTCGAACCTATCGTACTTGCTCCTGGCCCTGTAGAGGTTCTGCCGCACAAAGGGCAGGCCCTGCTCACAGGCCTGCATGTCTCTTATCTCTGCGCGCGTGAAGACCGCCTCAAGCATCTCCCTGGAAAGCGTTGAAATGCCTTCCTTCTTTGCAGAGATCTGTAGCTCTTGATCGCCCTGCCAGTTCCATTCCAGATCATAGCGCATCAAGATGAGATGATCTTTTTTGCAGCGCGCAGATACCATCCAGCCTGACTCTGTGCGAAAATACGCAAGGCTCTCCAAATCAGACTCGCACCTGTCGCAGAAACCAACAACGTTTCTCTCCAGGGAGAACGGCTCGAGCCTTCTCTCCCCCATGTAAAGAGCGTAGCTTCCCTCCTCCAGACTATTCATCTCGATCCCAAGACATCTGCCATGCTGTAGATCCCGGGCTCTTTGTCGACCACCCATCGCGCAGCACGAACTGCGCCTGAGGCAAAGGCAGCCCGACTATGAGCCTGATGCTTGATCTCCAGCCTCTCGCCAGGCCCTGCGAAGAGCACAGTGTGATCTCCGACGATGTCCCCAGCCCTCACAGCGTGCACTCCTATCTCATTGCCGCGTTGCCTCAACCCCTCTCTACCGTGCACAACCTCTCTGTCGCCAAGAACGCTCTTTATCGCTTCGACAGTGGCCAACGCAGTGCCGCTGGGCGCATCCTTCTTCTGATTGTGATGAGCTTCGATGACCTCAATGTCGTAATCCTTCAAAGCGGTAGCGGCTTCGGCCACCAGCTTCCAGAACAGATTCACTCCAACGCTGAAGTTGGGGGTTATCACTGCTGATACTCTGCCATCTATTGCAGCCTTCATTCTGGAGAGCTGATCAGGAGAAAAGCCCGTGGTTCCCACGACCAGGTCAATTCCCATATCTGCCGCGCTGCATACGGTCTCAACAGCAGCCGAGGCTACAGTGAAATCGATAAGTACCACTGCTTTGGACGAAGCCAAGGTGCTCTTCAGTTGCGAGGCGTCCGATACAGGAACGCCTCCTGGAAGGATCATCCCAGCTCCCGCGACGTCGAAGCCTGCCACAAGCTGCAGATCACCGACCTTAGCAGCCTCCTGGATGACGAGTGTGCCCATGCGCCCCAGAGCACCAGCAACCGCAAACTTGATCATGCCCTCTCGCCGAGCCTTCCCAAAATATCCTTCAGAATCGTCTCTTTCTCAGGCGCCATGGATGCAAGAGGCAACCGCAAAGGCCCGGCTGCGAGCCCCATGAGTTTGTAGGCGGTCTTTACGGGTATGGGGTTCGTCTCAAGGAACATGGCCCTCACCAGCGGCAAGAGCTCGTAATGCAGCGCTCTTGCCGTCTGCAGGTCGCCGCTTGAGACCGCATCAACCATGGCCGCAGTCTTTCTGGGAGCGACGTTGGCTACCACAGAGACCACGCCAGATGCGCCCAGAGACATGATGGGCAGCGTCAGGTCATCGTCTCCAGATAGGACTGTAAAATCGCATCCCCTCGTCTGCTCAATGATTTGAGAGACCTGAGTGAGGCTTCCGCTGGCCTCTTTTATGGCCACTATATTCGGTATCCTTGACAGCTTCGCGACGAGTTCCGGCTTGAGGTCAATCCCAGTTCTCTTGGGAACGTTATACAGTATTATGGGTATGTTGCACTTCTCGGCTATCGTCTTGAAGTGCTCGAACATGCCGCGGTCATTGGGTTTATTGTAATAAGGCGTGATCAGAAGGGCCGCGTGTGCGCCTGCATCGGCCGCGTGACGCGTCAGCTCCAATGCCTCACTGGTATTATTCGAGCCTGTACCTGCAATGACAGGCACCTTGGAGCAGTCCACAGCGATCTCAACTACCCTTTTATGCTCCTCAAATGTAAGGGTAGCTGACTCGCCAGTTGTGCCGCAGGGAACTATGCCTGCGATGCCCGACCTCTGCAGGTGTTCTATATTGCTCCTCAAACCCTCCTCGTCAAGGCTAAAGTCTTCTTTAAATGGCGTGATTATGGCAGGAAACACGCCCTTAAACATCTACCTCGACCTCTCCTCTGCGGGTACTTCTTTGTCTCAACACGCGAGTTATGTAGCCAGCCACGCGGTTGCGAATTGTTTTGTTCTTGATGTCAGTGTACTCTGATACCTTCAGCTTGTTCTGCTCAAAGTCATGGCTAAAGGAGCTTTCATAGTTCTTCAACAGGTCCATGGCAAAATTTTTGATGTAACTGGGTTTTACGCTTCCCATTAAATCAACACTCCAGCTAGAGCTATCCTTCGTGAGTCATTCTTGCAACCAATTTATATCTTCCCGTCCCCAAGGCACTGGACGACTTTGCGCCGGGCACAAGCCTCCAAGATCGCGTATGTGTCATCTCGCAGGAGCGCTGCCTGGTTCACAGGCCCCACGCCCTTCCCCACGTTCATGCTGTGTGAAACGGCCAATGCTGCAGCTTTCTTGGCTTTTATGGCAGCCTCAGGCAATGAACAGCCTTTTGCGAGAAAAGATGTCAAAGCAGCTGAATAGGTGCATCCTACGCCGTGGTTGCCACCAGCCATCCTTTTTCCAGGAAGGCGAAACACCTCCCCGGCCATGCGCAGCAGATCGGTGCAGTCCATGTGTCCGCCCTTGACTATGACCGCCTCGGCCCCCAGCTCCAGGATCTCTCTTGCAGCCGCATCTGCGCTATCAATATCGCTAACATGAATGCCCGTCAATGCCCCGGCCTCGAATATATTTGGTGTCACCACACTCGCCAGGGGAATGAGGTGTTCTTTGAGCGCCAAGACAGCCTCAGGCCGAAGCAGCCTGCCGCCTGCTTCAGCCTCGATCACGGGATCCAGGACGAATGGTATGTCGTTCTCGAGGAGATGCTTTGCAACTACTATTACCGTCTTTGCAGAATAAAGCATCCCTGTCTTGGCAAATGCGACGCAAAAATCATCGGTGATCGACTTGAGCTGAGCTTCGACGACCTCTGGAGCAAGGCCGAAGACATCTTGCACTCCAAGGGTATTTTGCGCAGTTATGGCAGTGATGGCCGAGGTTCCATGCAATCCCAGGACAGAAAAGGTCTTGATGTCCGCCTGTATCCCTGCTCCTCCGCCAGAGTCTGAGCCTCCGATGGTAAGCACCACTTCAGGCATGATCTCCATTCAAGTTATTTTGTTCTCAGCTGCCTGGACCATCTCATCTGGAAGCTTGTACTTCTGGGCGATCTTCAAAGCCTTCCGGTAGAGTCCTGCCTCCATATGCTGCTCAAAGGACTTGATTGCAGCGTCTCTCTTCATCTCTTCTGGCAGCTCAAAATCTTCTGCTATCTCAGCTGCGTTTTTAACAAGGCCAAAGCTCATGCTCTTGTTGAATGCCTGGATGGCTGCGTCTCTCACCAGATCCTCTGGCAGACCGAATTCCTTGGCGTATTCTGCAGCCGCACGGAAGAATTCGCTATCTATTTTTCTGTGGAATGATCTCAAGGCGGCCTCGATCCTGAGATCCTCTGGAAGGTCGTACTGCTTGGCCAGATCTGCTGCAAGGGAGTAGTCCCCCCTCTTCATGACAGCCGCGTAAGCTTGCATGACAGCATTCCTGACAATATCATTGGGAAGGCCATAATCTGATTTGATCTTTGCAGCTTCTTTGTAAGACCCCAAATTTATCTTTACGGCAAACAGGCGCGCGCCCTCATCCAGTCTGTCTTCAGGCATTATCTCCTCCAATATCCCTATTAGCGCCTCAAAGAATTTAAAATATATCAGTCTTCGAGATCGTTCCTGAGGTTAGCCACAAAGGCATACTGCGTAGTGGTGGGAAGCCTTCGACGCAGCTCTCTCACTTCAGGCAGGTAGATGATCGTCTGCTTTCCCCATGGCCGCTCCTTGCCCAGGATCTTGCATACCACTTCACCTTCCACCTCGCCCTGCACTCGGGCCGCACCACTGCCGAGGTCCGGCGACATCTCGATGAGCATGGGCAATCTCAGTCGGTTCCACATGAACCTTGGGGCAGACTGGGAGATGAGCTCAAGCTCGGCTCTGTCCATTACGAAAAAGGTGTTGTCCTTGCCTCTGATGCCGGGCTTATCCATCTCCAAAAGGTCTGTCAGCCTCAAGCGCTTGCTAGGAAGATGCTGGTTCATCGTCTGGATGGTTTTTACCAGCAGGTTCTTGTCCATCGCCTTTCTGTCTCTGGGGAATGCCATTCTGGTCCAATTGCGCTCTTTTGAATCTTAAAGGTAACTGTTATCGATGTCGGAAAATGTGTGCTGCACTGTGCTCTTCTTGAGGTTCAGAAATCGCTTTGCAGCTTGCGCTACCCTCTCTCTCAGCTCTGACGGGGCATAGATCCCAAAGCGCCAGGTAGCCTTGTGCGCCCTTTCCAGAATGCTGACGAGGGGCGAGACATCCCTCAGATGCTGCACTTGCGTTCCTACGAGCGCAGGAAAGTTGCCCATTGCGTTATCTGGCAGGGGCGGATTGTCAACCAAAATATAGCTCGGATCGACTCCTGCATCTGCTGCCAACTCCTGGGCCACTATCCGCTCGCTTGTCCTTATGAGCGATGGGTCCAAACACTCCAGGCCGACGTAAATGGTCCTCTTAAATAGCCTCCTCCGCCTGATGCGATCTGCCATCTCGGCTGCATAGCCGCCCGCGTGATCCATAGCAGTGAAGAGCTGAATGTCGTCCATGGCTTTGATCGAGGCTGCGCTCGCTCCATCTTCGATCATCTGACGAATGCCTGCTGAGAGCATGCACTCAGAGATGCGGCAGACATGATGATAATAAACCGATGGATGCATCAGCAGCCTGGAGATTAGGAGGGATGTTGCGGCCTGAACGCCGCCCGCCTCCACCATTAGTTGGCCCTTGTAAAGCCTCATCTTCTGCAAGAGCCGCAAACGATCGATCACACCGTAGGCCACGCCCGTGTAATGTGCGTCTCGAATAAGGTAATCCATCCGATCTACATCGATTTCGCCGCTCACAATCTGCCCCAGGCCGGATCCGCGGATGTACGACTGAATATCAGAAGGGCACAGGCCGTGGCTCTCCAGGACATCCAAAAGCTCTCCGCTCTTCAGGATATCTATGATGCTCTCGTGCTCCTTTCGCAGGTAAGGCGCAAGTGCAGACTCTGTGGCATGAGAGAGCGGCCCGTGGCCGACATCATGCAGCAGGGCCGCAGCGCAAACTTTTAGCCTCTCCTCATCATCCAGGCCGAGATGCTCAGAAAGCAGCATGGCCAGGTGGTACGCACCGAGGCTGTGTTCAAACCTGGTGTGGTTGGCACCCGGATAGACAAGGCAGGCGAGGCCTAGCTGCCTGATCCAGCGCAATCGCTGCATCTGTGGCGTGTTTGCCAGCTCTTGCATCAAACCTTCCAGCTTCACATAGCCGTGTACAGGGTCCCGGATCTCCGTCATTTTGGCTCAATAACTCTTCTGCGTGTGCGTCATGTTGTTGTGGAACTTGAATGTGTCCCTGTCCTTGTCCTGCATGCAGACATATCCGATCCTGCAGTCGTCGATGTGCTCCTCATACTCCTCCTTGGCGTCCTCACGACACGAGGCGCACGCTTTGCGGGGAATGGATACGCAAAAAGCACTGTTCAGGATGCCGTAGCCTCGCTGCGCCTGAGTGGAGATGGTCATGTAGCCAGAGCAGTTCGGGCAGAGACGAACTGTCTCCTCCTGGCTCTCATTGATCATGTCGGTATCATAGAAGATGCGTTTCTTCCTGCGGTAAAAGTCGCCAAGGCCTTCCAGGGCATCCTTGACAAGTTCATCTCTATCGTCCCAGAGCCTTTGAACCTGGGCCACAGTGGCCTCGATCTCCCTGCTCATCTGCTCAGACTGGACGAATCTGCCAGGCACAAAGTCAGGCTCCTTGAGGTGGGAGTAGTCAAGTCCCGCCATGGCCTGGATTATGCCTGTGTTCACATAGGGCAGGGCAGTCTCGACTGCATAGCCCCCCTCCAGGACGCAGATATCAGGTGCGAGCTTCTCATTCAGCCTGGCGTAGCCGTTCGCAGAGAAACGCATATTGGCAAGTGGGTCTGTGTAGTGATTGTCCTGACCCGCGGAGTTCAAGATCAGATCTGGCTTGAACTCATCAAGAACCGGCAAGATGAGCCTGTCCAGGACGTAATGGATGCCTTCGTCAGTGGTTCCCGGGGGCAGGGGGATGTTCAACGTTCTGGCCAATGCCTGCGGCCCGCCCATCTCGTTGACAAAGCCGGTTCCGGGGTACAGGGTGTGTCCGTCCTGGTGGAAAGATATGCAGAGCACATCCGGGTCGTGCCAGAAGATCTCCTGGGTTCCGTCGCCGTGGTGGACATCTGTATCGATGACGGCTATCCTCTTGTGCCCGTATTTCGATCTCATGTACTCTACCAGTATGGCCATGTTGTTGATGTTGCAAAAGCCACGATTTCCGTGCACCACCCGCATGCTGTGGTGGCCGGGCGGCCGTACCAGCGCAAAACCATTTCTGATCTCTCCACTCTCCAGGGCATCCGCCAGCGTAAGAGTGCTGCCAGCTGCAATCAGGTGCGCTTCTGTGATCTGCGACTCGACATCCGGAACGCAGAAGTGAACGCGGGCAATGTCCAACATCTCTGCCAGACGGGGTTTGTATTCATCTATCTGGGGAAGGTCCATCAGGCCCTCCTCGAATATTTGGTCCCTGGTGTAGAGCAGCCGCTCCTCTCGTTCAGGGTGTGTGGGTGAGATGGCCCAGTCGAATGCCGGGAAGAATATCAGCCCAGTCTTTCCGCTCTTGCCTTTGGATGACATTCTTCTTAGCACCCCCTCCAAGATGCCAGCAAGCCAGCTGGAATCTCCATTCTTATGTCAAGAAGCCTCCCCACAGTTGACCAGCCGCGTATCATATTGAACACCTCGCTGTAAGTCACCTCTGCCTCTCCTGAATACTCGCCGATCCCAAGACGCTCGGCCCGCTCATCCAGAAGCTTTCTTGCCAGCTTCTCTGCCTGCTCCGGCGTCATCTTTCTGTCCCCGACTTTGCCGGTGAGCCCATCCTCTGCCACAATGTACTCACCCCTCTCGGTGTCGATGTGCAGGTTCAGAGTAATTGTGGGCCGAGCGACTGCAGCTCCGATGGCATTGGCCACGCGTGCAAAATCAGGCACAATCGCGCTAGCGCCCAGGCGCGAAGCCACAAGTGGCACCAACGGGGGTGCGCCTCCTCCAACGCCCACAACGTTCTGGGCTTCAAGCCTCTCCTTCTTCATGATCTCCCAAATGCGATAAGCAGGCTCCTGCTCCCATGCTCGGAACATCTCGCCCACCTCTGCAACGATCTTGTCCACCACCGCATCGACGATCTTTTGGGCTGCTTCTTTGGGCGAGCAATTGAGTTTATTTGCAACCTCCTGCATGGCCTTCTCGGCCCTGGCAGCATCGCCGACGCTTGTCAGCCCCAAGACGCGCATCGCATCCGTGGGCGTGGCACAGGGACCGCCCATGCAAAATGCAGGCCCTTTTCTCTGGGGCCCGACGGTCATGCGCTCATCTGAAACATCCACTGCGCTGTCGCCTCCGATGGCCACCGACTTGACGGCGAAGGCTCTCACATGTGTCAGAAGTGATTCCACCTTTGCCCCTTTTGAAGAGAGCAGAGGCTTGCCTGAAAGTATCAATGCCAGATCTGTGGTCGTGCCGCCGATGTCCACTATCACCGAGGTCTGGCCAGCAGGAGTCAGCGCCAGGACGCCCATGATGCTGGCGGCAGGTCCTGAGAAGATAGTCTCCACAGGCATTTGCACTGAAGAGTCCAGCGGAAGCGTTCCGCCGTCCGCCTTCAGGATGTAAACAGGAGCTGAGATCTTGCGCTGTCGCAGCGCGTCAGCCATCGCCTGAGCAAACTCCCTGTACTTGTCCTTTGTGGCCACTGTGAGAAGGGTTGTGGCTGCACGCCTCGGGAAGTTGAGATGGCCTGAGACCCTGTGTCCCAGCTCGATCTTTGCTCCAGGCAGGGCGGCTCTCATGATCTCTCCGACCTTCTGCTCGTGAGCATGGTTTCGCTGACAGAACTTGCCAACCACGGCTATGCGGGCCAGCCCCTGGGCTGAGATCTTGGAGGCTGCCTCTTTGATCTGGGATTCCTTGAGGCGGTCGATCTCACGGCCACGGTAGTCGATGGCGCCATCCAGGATGCAGGCCTCGCCCAGGTTATAGTCCTTGGGGTTCGTTCCGGGGCCTGGGATGAGCACCAGGGCCACGGGATCTGTCTTGCCTTCTGCGATCATATTAGTAATCAGGGTCGTGCTCAAAACCACCCGCTCGATCTTTCGGGTATCTACGTCCTTGACCAGCTCGTCCAGAGCCCCCAGCAGACACTTCAGCAGATCATCGTGATCTGTTGGCACGTAAGCGGCCTTGACCACGCTATTGCCTTCCACCAAGACGGCATCAGTGGTGGTTCCGCCAACATCAATTCCTACAAGCATTTTCATTCGCCTTTCGATATGCGCAAACGACCAGGATGTATTTTGGCTTTGTGGTCTACTCCGCCTTCAATACGATCATGGTGATGTCATCCGATTGATCCTGGCCGCTGCTGAAGTCGAAGATATCGTCAAGGATTGTGGACATGACAAGGACATGATATTCTGGGCGGATAGCCTACTGGATTTTTGTGGATGACCTGGCTTCACCTCCTCTATCTTCTTTCCATCAGTTACGAATATTTTGAGGGCCTTTAAAAGTTGCCGTCGAGGATGACAGGGTTGGGTTTAAGTACCTGTAAATGGTCTCCTCTCGTGATTTGACTAATAAAATTTAAGGTGATAGGTCTTGCAGCCAAGCGTGGTCAAGGATATGTCTCTTGCCAAAGATGGCGAGAAGCGCATCGAATGGGCGCGGAGGCACATGCCCGTCCTGGAGAGCATCAAGCAGGAGTTTGAGATGGCCCAGCCTCTCAAGGGCGCGAGGATCGTGGCCTGCCTGCACGTAACAGTGGAGACGGCCAACCTGATCACCACCCTTGTCGCGGGCGGGGCGAAGGTAGCAGTCACGGGCTCCAATCCACTATCCACACAGGATGAAGTAGCTGCTGCCCTGGCCGCGCGCGGCCTGCACGTCTACGCATTCAGGGGCGAGAACGAGCAGGAGTACTACGATTGCATCAAGAAGGCGCTGGAGCTGAAGCCCAATGTTAGTTTGGACGACGGAGCCGACACCATTGCCATAATTCACAAGGAGTACCCAGAGCTTGCCAGTCAGATGTTCGGCGGCTGTGAGGAGACCACCACAGGGGTCGTGCGGCTGCGGGCAATGGCAGAGGATGGCGCTCTGCGCTACCCCGTCATAGCCGTGAACGATGCAGAGACCAAGATGATGTTCGACAATCGCTACGGCACAGGCCAGTCCACTTTGCATGGAATCATGCAGGCCACCAACTTCCTCTTCGCCGGCAAGACAGTTGTCGTGGGAGGCTATGGCTGGTGTGGCCGTGGCTTTGCCATGCGCGCAAAAGGGCTGGGCGCAAATGTGATTGTGGTTGAGATTGAGCCTCGCAAGGCCCTGGAAGCTGCCATGGATGGCTACAGAGTCATGCCCATGCTGGAGGCAGCACCCCTTGGAGATCTATTTGTGACCCTCACTGGCGACATAAATGTTATTCGGGGTGAGCACTTCGAGCTGATGAAAGACCAGGCCATCCTCGCCAACAGCGGCCACTTCAACGTGGAGATCGACATTCCCGCGCTTGAGAGCATGGCCGCATTGAAGACTGAAGTGCAAGACAACGTCACAGAGTACAAACTCAAAGACGGCCGCAGGATCTATCTGCTGGCCGAGGGCCGGCTGATCAATCTGGCCGCAGCATACGGCCATCCTCCGGAGGTCATGGATATGTCATTTGCCAATCAGGCTCTGGCGGTGCGCTACATCGTGGAGCACGGGCGGAGCCTGGATAAGGCAGTCTATTCAGTGCCAGTGGAGATCGACCGCCGCGTAGCTGAGCTGAAGCTGGCTGCAATGGGTTTGCGAATTGAGAAGCTCACAGCGGAGCAGGATAAGTACCTGCATAGCTGGCAGATGGGAACTTGAGAGGTGTATGGCCTTGGATCTGAAGAGGGAGAATCTGGAGGCATACCTGAGGAGCCTCTACGGTGAAGAGCTAAAGTTGCTGAGCATGCGCAAGATGGGCGAGACCATACCGACTACGGAGGACGTCAAAGGATTCGGGTATGGATCGCCTTTGCTGGTCGAGTACAAACTCCGCGACTCCAAGGGCTCGGCAGTCATCTCCACCATGCGGGTGCAGCATGGCTTCGGCCATGACCACTTCTCAGACCGGGCGAGGATTTTAATCTGGCAGAATTCCACATTCTCCAAGCTCCCAAAGCACGTCCCATCCCTGGATGTGGGCTACTTCTCCGAAGATGGAAGGCTGGTCTCGGCCGGAGACGCCTGCGAATACTTCCTGCTGATGCCGAAGATAGAGGGGCGTGAGTACTTCTTTGACCTGGAGAGGGTCAAGGAGAAGGGGGCCACGGACCTGGATTACGAAAGGGCTGTAGCTCTCTCCGACTACCTTGCACAGATCCATTCCAAGAAGATCGACCGCCCGCCCTTGTATCAGCGAAAGATCCGTGAGACTGTTGGCGATGGAGAGTGCATATTCGGCATCCTGGATGATTATCCTGATAGTCCCAGCTTCCTGGATCCAGACGAGCTATGCGAGATCGAAAAGATCTGCGTGGACTGGCGATGGCTGCTGAAGGGCAAGACTGCCCGCCTTTGCCAGGTGCACGGCGACTTCCATCCCTGGAATGTGATGTTCAGAGAGGGCACGGACTTCACAGTTCTCGACAGGAGCCGGGGTGAGTGGGGGGAGGCTGCAGACGACATCGCTGCCATGACGATGAACTACATCTTCTACTCAGTTCAAAAGAGCCTGCGCCTCACAGGAGACCTGAAGGACATCTTCGAGCTGTTCTTTGAGAACTACCTGGAAAAGAGTGGAGACGAAGAGCTGCTCGAGGTCATAGCGCCGTTCTTCGCATTCCGTGCGGTAGTGGTGGCCAGCCCAACCTGGTATCCGCTGCTCTCCGATGATGTGCGAAGGGCCCTCTTCAACTTCTTGGAGAATGTATTGGGTTCCAGGAAGTTCAATTACAGGGATGTGAACAGCTACCTGGCCTAAAAGATGAAGACATACGCCTTTGAGCTCTCAGGCGAGCATGATACTCTGCCAAGGTCCGAGGCCCTGGCGCTGGCTGAGATCTTCTCAGCCGGCTTCCAAGAGATCACATTCATGGATCAGTGTCTCATAATCGAGGCCCAGGATCTCGATGTTCGAACCCTTGGCTCGCGACTGGCGTTGACCCACAGGATCATGGAGGTTTTGGCAGTATGCGATGCATCGTCCGACGCCCTCGCCGAGTCTATGAGGCTTGTCGAGCTGCCAAGGAAGAAGTACCTGATTCGCGCCAGGCGTATCAAGGGGGCCTCTTTAAGGGCAGATGAGGTAGAACGCGAAGTTGGCAAAATGCTCTTTAGCAGGGGCTACAAAGCAGATCTCAAGAATCCAGAGATGGTGCTGAGAGCGATCATCACCTGCAAAAAGATAGTGATCGGACTGGAGGTTGCCAAGACGGACCGCAGCTCCTTTGAGGAGCGCAGGCCACACTTAAAGCCATTTTTTCATCCAGGCGTGCTTATGCCTCGCATGGCCCGGGCCCTGATCAATCTCTCCCAGGCTCGAGCAGGCGAGAGGCTGCTCGATCCATTTGCAGGAACCTGTGGCATCCTGGTTGAAGCCTGCCTAATCGGCATCCAATGCATCGGAATTGAGGTGCAGAAGAGGCTTGTGGAAGGGGCCTCGTGCAATCTCACGGGCTTGAATTGTTGCCTCATCCTGGGAGACGCAAAGCGCTTGCCGCTCAAGAATGCTACCATCGATGCAGCTGTTTTGGACACGCCTTATGGACGGTCTGCAAAGATCGAGGCCCGCTCAAAAGAGCATCTTTTGGAGGAGAGCTTGGCCGAGCTGCACAGTGCTGTCAAGAGCGGAAGGCGCATGATCATCCTCGCGGACAGACCCATCGATGGCCTCCTTATGGATGCAGGCTACGAGATAGTCGAAAGGCACACTGATCGAGTTCACAGAAGCTTGACAAGGCATATATTTGTCTGCCGAAATGGAGCAGAGATCTCTGGTTAGCTTAATTTAAATGAAAATCATCATAACGCGGATTTTCTATTGTGAACAGACATTATTGTGAACAGACATCACACTTAAATAGTCAATCTCCACAGATAGTTAATCTCCGCAGAACGATTATGTAATATAAATCAATATATCTGCGTGGTGATCGGAATGCAGGTCAAATTAGCGGCAACTATCTTATGTCTCTTGATTCAGACAAGTTATTTGGCTTTAGCCCAGGACGTAGACCTGACAGGAACTTGGGAATCTAAATACCAATTCGGCCCAATAGAAGAGGTGATGACCGCTAAGGTCCAGCAGGTCGGGGTCAATCTATTGGGTTCCTTTTCGGTTAAGCCCAATACAGGAAGTGAATACTCGGGCATAATATTCGGAAGAGTTGAAGGCGATAAAGTATCGGCTAATTATTTATCTGTGAGGAACATGGGCAATACAGATCCACAGATAGTCATAACCTTCACGGATGGCCGCATTATAAACTCAAACACTCTGAGGGGCACATACTACGTACAAGATAGCGATATGAATGCCATATCGGGACCCTATGAAGCTCACAGAAAGCAGTAAGGGATTTGATCATGTCTGCGTGGAATTACTATGATCTGGCGGAGGACCAATTAAAGGCGTTCACACGATCTGCAGTGCGTACGAAAATAATGCTGTGCCTGAAGGGCAGAAGGATGACTGCTGGGGAACTGGAGAGGGAGATGAACATTCGGGCATCTACAATCCTTCATTCGATGAAGGATCTGATCGATACAGGCCTTGTAAACAAAAAAGATGCGCGCTATTCTTTGACGAACATTGGCAAAATTCAGACCATCTTGCTGGATGAGCTCGTGGCAGCTATTGTGCTTTTGGATCAGCACGCAGACTACTGGCAAAGTCATGACTTGAGCGGAATTCCTGAACACCTTCTGGCCAAGATGGGGATGCTGGCCCGATCCCAGCGAGTAACCTCAGATCCAGCGTCGCCCCTCAAAAGCTTGGACAACTTCATGCAAGAGTTGTCAAGAGCAAAAAATATCCGCGGAGTTTCTTCTTTTATAGCTCCTGGTTTTCCAGAGATCATCAAGGGTTGCGTCGAACGTGGTGCAAATGTCGAGCTGATATTGACTGATTCGATTCTGAATGTCGTCTCTAAAGAGTACTTTGATCTGATCAACGGCCTGAGGGCGGCGAATAACTTCCACCTATATCGCCTAGATAAAAATATCAACATCGGCTTTACAATAACTGAGCATCTATTAGCTTTGGGGCTGTGGAGATTGGACGGGACTATAGATCTGGCAGGTGGGGAACTGATATGTATAGGCGAAGATGCCACATTGTGGGGAGAAGAGCTGTTCAATTATTATAAGGAGATCTCCCAATTGGTGTGAGATGTGTAGTCCCGAAACCTTTGACTTTATATACCATTCAATGTGGCATGGTGAAGAGGAATAAAGTCGTAAAGCTTACAGAGAGGAAGATCCAATACATCCGGGCCAAAAAAAAGAGGCGAGAGCACCAAAAGAATCGCTGCGGACATGAAGCTCAGCGAGTCAACTGTGAAGCGAGTCTGGATGCACTGGCTTAGAACCAAGATGCACCTAAACATTAGAAAATTCGGAAGAAACGCCCACGACCCAAGGTCACCTATGTGGATGAAAATGGATCTTTGCGAGAACCACTTTCATACCAATGGAACGATGTTTACGAGAAAAATAGGTTTAGGTTCAAAAATTTTGACGAATTCATGAATTGGTATAACACGGTCAGGTCTCATGAATCACTCGATACAAAGTGGGGCTCTTCGCTAAATTGTGTGGGTGAGATCGGGCATAAAATATCTCCTCTGTGCCTCTGTGTCTCTGTGGTTCAGTTAGCGAATCACGTTTCAGTACAGAGTCACGAAGACACAGAGATTTTGCGATTCAAGTTCACCCATACTAAATAGCGAGGAGCCCAAAGTGGTATCTTCAGACGCCGGACATGGCGTTTTGGGCTAAGCTGCCTGAAGGATGCAAGTTGGGAATGTTCTTGAAATACATGGAGACTGAATTAAATGGTTGAGACCGAATATAAAATTCAGCCCAGTGTATCTAAAGTCAAGACATTCGAGACTACACAATTGAAAGATGAAGGGAAACTTATTAATACTTGCCCTGGACAATAAATGGTACGTAAGATAAGTAAGGTTGGAGGGAAACAGTGCTATCATCTATGTTAAGCACAGTGAGCAGCACATTGAGCACAACAAGCACTTTGAGTACTACTAGTACTACATCCTCAGTGGTTAGCATGTTCTCTGTGGTGGGTGTATCTGAGATCAGTGTCGTCTCTGTTGTTTGTTTAATTGCCCTGCTCAGTGCATCGGAGATCCTATCAGCATCCTCGCTTTGGAACAAGCGCCTATCTACTATGCTGAATTTAGCAATCCTTCCGCTAGTCTTGACATTCTTCCTGATCGTGGGTTACAAAGTGGTTGATGTACTAAACCACTGATCATGTTATTTTTGATATCCAGTGACAGTAGCCTTCCAGAGCTTCCTTATTTTTCCACAAAAGCCCTCTTTACCAGCCCCCAACCCTTGTCAGTGACATAGCTTTGCAAGACCTCCTGAACCATAACCATGAACTGCTCTTGGCTGTAGTTGAGCTGTGCAGCCAGACGCTCCACCAATGGCTCCACGTTCTTGACTTCATCGCTCTTGATGCTTCTCAGGACAATGGCAGCAAGCGCCATCAGCCTCAGGCCTTCAGGAATTTTATCTCTCTGCACCGAAAGGGCTCCAAGTTGGAAAAAGGCCCCAGCCTCGCCGGGCTTGTCGGCTAGCTCTTGATAGATACGCAAAGCTCCACTAAAATTCTTCACAGCCGCCTCTTTGTCGTTGACTTGGGACTCTATCTGGCCCAGGTTATGCAGTACTGCTGCCTCACCCCTGCGCTCGCCAATCTCGCGCTTGAGCTGAAGAGCTTTTTGAAACTCCTCGCGCGCAAGCTGAAGATCGCCTCTCTCCATATCGATGGCTGCCAGTTTGTATTGCGCCTCAGCAAAGCCAGCTATGTCGCCTGCATGCTGAACCATCTCCAGAGCTTTCACGACCTTTGAGCGCGCGGCCTCATAATCGCTGCGGCGTAGATCGAGCAGTGCCATAGTTTGCAAAGTCTCTGCTTGACCTCTTAAATCCCCAAGCGTTTCCTGGAGCTTTTGGGCCTTCTGCAGCGCTTCCAGAGCTTGCTCATCCCTGCCCTGGGAGAGATGGATCATGCCAAGGCCCAGGCTGGCAGCGGCATCAGGTCCCATCTCCAGGGCGCGTCCGTACCATTCCTGAGCATTTATCAGATCGCCCAGGCCAAGGTATCCTCGTGCGATCCAGTTCATCGTCTCAGCATGCCTCTCAAGATTCAAAAGCTCCTGGTTTAGCCAAATCAACTGCGAATGGTAGCCACGCCTCTCCAGATAGCTGCTGATGCGACTGCTCACAATCCTGGCTGCCTTAAGATCGTCTGCAGCGATATAGTGGCCTCGCGCTTCCAGCATCAAATCCAGCCGAGACAGTCCAAGCTCTGCTGCTTTCCCCTCTTCTGCAAGAACCCTCAAGAATTCGGCTGCAGCTTTTTGAGCTGCACGACGCTCCTCTGGCGTCAAGACTGCCAGAAGCTTGTCGCGAATGTATGAGGGCACAGCCCAGAGTTCACCTGCCTGATATACCAATTTAAGCCGCTTCCAGTCGCAGACAAATTCGGCGGCCTCTTTTACCTGTCTTCCGGAAACGGCAGCCAGAGCTGCAATGTTCACGGCGATGCTATATACCGCTGCCATGCTGAGAGCAGAACGCGATTTTGAACTCAAGAGGGCAGATGTCTTTTCCAGGACTTCCTCGCAATCTCCTGTCATGCCATCCATCCTCAAGGCCACTGCCATCTGTGCAAGACATGCTGGGCTTCCAGCCACAGAGCAGCAAAGCCTCTGGAGGTCCTCGTAGCGCACCTCGCCTCTGCGGTACCGCTCTGCCACGATCTCGTCCTGCAGCAGGCATTTTATAAATGCGGCATTGGAAAGGCCGGTCAGTGGCCACTCCCATGCTCGCTTTGACAGAGGCAGGGCAAGAGATCGAGATGTGATGATCATCCTGCTTTTATCCAGCTCCCTTTGCGCTTGAAGGTAAAACTCGGCCAGGTCTGGGTCCTCGATCTTGCCAGTCTTCTCATCGGGATCGAGCCCGTCCAATAAGATCAAAAACTTGCCACGATTGAGCTCTTCCAGCATGCTCTTTTGCCTATCTGCCGCAGATCTGCTGGAGTCCCTGAGCCTCTGTGCTGCCTCAACCTGTCCGCTCTTGGCCAAGAGGCTGACGAACGACTCCAGCAGGCGTGTCGCACTGACGGGATTATTTTGTGAGCTGTAGACTGGCAAGATAAAATAGCCGGAGGATGCCAGCCGCTCGGCGAGCATGGTTGCAAGAGAGCTCTTGCCCACGCCCCTTGGACCTGTGATGATCAGAGTGCGAGCTGTGCCCTCCAGCAAGGCAAAGGTGAGGCGCTGCAGATCTAATCTGCGGTCCACAAATCCATGTGCATGCCCCTCTGACAAACCCGGCAAGGGGCGAAGACTCTTTTTCATCGTCCATGGAGCGACGGCAACATCAGCCCGCTTCTGTGCGTCGAATATCGTCTGCTGGTCGCTGGCAGCAAAAAAGACTGGAATGGCGCAAATCTCGCCTTCATTGAGGCAAGCTGTTTGCATCTCAAGGCGAGCAGCGCTCAGCGCGTCACTGATCGATCGGCCTTTAGCAAGGGAGCGATACAAGGCAGGGGCGAGGCTCGTCTTGCCATTCCAGCTCACTGCCATGGGAAGATACCTCACCAGATTCTGGGAGAGCAGATACAGAGACGAAGGCGCCTCTCTCTGGCAGCCTCCAAAGATGACGCATTGCGTCCCGCATCCCTTCAGGGCATCTGCAAGCTCCAAAGGAAGGTGAAGTCTCTGCCTTGCTTTGCCATCCAGCATTGAAAAGAACGCCTGACCTTCTTTCACTCTTCCCTGGACCACGAGATGTATCAGATGAGGTCGGAAGGCCCTGGCAGTTTCCTTCAGCTCCTCAAGCGTTCCTTCATCGCATATCTGAAGCACCATATCCTGGCCTTCTGCCGCCTGAAGCATCCATTGCTCCTCCTGTTCATAGTCCAGGGGATCGCAGGCAACAAAGAGCACACGCAATGGTCCCGGCGCTATCTCTGCCCGGGATGCGGAAAGACCATCTGCCACTTTTGGCATGCGAATTATGCAAAACCTCTCGTCGAATCCCACCACCAGGCCCTCGAGCCTGAGGTACTCCCACGGCAACTGGAGCACCTCAGGTATCTCTGAGGCGATGATCAGAGTCCCGCCCTCCAAAATCTTGCTGCTGATGTTCCGCCAGCCAGCTTCAAAGAAAATGTGAAAGAGGCCGTCCCCCAGGATGGAAAGGTAATCCTGAGACGCATTGCAGCTTTCACTGAACATGGAGATATACTGGCCTGCCATCTCGCGAACCTGGCTGGACTCGACTGGGGTGAGCTTCTGCTCCACCAGGACCTCCCCTCCAGCCACAATCTTGAACTCAAGAGTCCTCGATGCTGGACTTCCTGCCTCAGAAACTGAGATCGTGATATTTTGACTCACTCGCCAATCCCCCTCGTCTGCCCTGTATGTTCACAGTGGTCTTCTGGCTCGATATGCACAACCACGTCCTCGACCCCCTCGATGGCTTTTTTGATGGTCTCTTCAACCTCCCTTGCAACTTTGTGGGCCGCCTCGACCGAGAGAGACGAGTCAACGCCGATGTGCAGGTCCACGAACATCTCGCCTGGCATTCCGCGAGTCCTGACGCGGTGGCAGTTGCACACACCATCAACAGACTCGGCCAGCCTCCTGATCACGCTCTCTTCGATCAAAGCCTTGTCCAGCAGTATCCTGGAGCTATCTTTCATAATTTCCAGCCCTGTCAGGATGATCAGCCCTGTTATAAACAGTGCTATGATTGGATCTGCAAGAGGATAGCCCATCTTGACTGCCACAAACCCCAAAATCACCCCGAAGGAGGCGTAAATGTCGCTGCGTGTATGCATGGAGTCGGCCACCAGGATGCTGCTCTTCAGCCTTCTGCCAAGGACATACTCATAAGAAGAGATGCCCACATTTAGCAACAAGGTCGCGAGCATAATGCCAAAGCTTAGCTCTGTTATCTCTGGGACTGTCGGGTTTAAAAACCGATTTATTGCGGATAATACTATCTGAAAGCAACTGGCGAACAAAAGCACTGCTATGCCCAAAGATGCGAAGATCTCGAACTTTGAATGGCCATACGGATGCTCCTTGTCAGGCGGACGAGAGGCCAGTGAGATGCCTACCAGACCGATGATATTGGATGTGCTGTCAAATAAAGAGTGCAACCCGTCACTGGTCATGCTCAAGGAGTTGGTAAAGATTCCGTAGCCGCCCTTCACAATGGCTACGAGCATGTTTAGTATAAATATTATTATCAGAATACGCTTGACTGTTGCGTAATATGCCATCGAAAATGGATTTGCCTGGCAAGCAATAAATAAGTTTTTCAGCACAGTTGCCTGCCCTAACAAAAAAAACCAATTTTGGCGTTCGAGACCTGTAGAGTCGAAGCTCACGTCACCTGAAATGCTGTTGGCAGTCCGTCGCGCATTAAATCCTCTCTTTGCAAAACCATGCGATTGCCTTCCCCGTCGACGAGAGTTATATTATCCATCTGCCAGTCGCCGCGTTCACTTCCATTCGAGATTGACATCCTGGAGGTGTAGATCCCGTCCTTCGTGGTGCCTGATGTGAGGTCTTGCATCTTGAATAGCACCACTGCGGTTTGGTCTCCTGATGGGCTGTGAAAATAAGCTGCAGATGCCCAAAGGCCGCTTTGGTCGTCGATGAGGTGTGCTGTGAAGTTGATCGCACTATCTGACATGGCAGGGACGGTTCTGGGCTCGAACCCAAAGCCTGCCAGGCTTGGTGGCTGGTCGTCCTTCATGGCATTAGCCTCAAAGCTCTGAGGTGGGCTCAACGGGTCGGCCGTCGCCTCCCCAAAGAAGCATTCGCTGCTGCTCGCGAGCCGTATGGTCTTTTGCAGGGAGAAGGCTCCCATCAGGTCCTCAGTGCTCCTGCCAAAGCCTGAGGCTGGCGTGGCGTTTTGCATGACAAGCAACGTCAAAAGCAAAATAGCTAAAACAATAATAGACAAATTCAAGCTGCGACTACCTGCACATGAGATCTCACTCAATTGTATCATCACCTAAAGTGACTTCTACCAGGATTTCTCCATCCTCCGTGACGAATATCTCAGCATCCCTCTCGAGAACTCTCTTCTTGAAGATCCGAGGAGCTTTGCGTCTCAGTTGTACTATGATATCCATGGAGGTGACTGGCAGTCTCAGCGATCTCTTATCAGCTGCCTCGAAGATCTTCCCTGGCAGATCGAATACATCCATGCCGGCCTTTGCCTGCAGACAGATAGGAGCTCGAATCATCATCCACTGCTGCAGGGTGCGCTCCGCGCGGGCTATATTCTGGTGAGCTCTCTTCTCAAGGATGCTGATGTTGGATCGAGTCGTTCCTAGCATCTCTGCTACGTCCGCCTGAGAGAGGCCTTGCATTCGCAGCTTCAGCACTTTGATCTGCCTCTCGGTGAGGAGCGAATCATGGCTTTCATCACGCTCCGGAGATTCTTCAGAGCTATCTGGAGTCATATCTGGTCTGCTTGTATACAGCTTTCTCGAATGTTAGATTCTCGCCTGGCCCTTGGTGCGTTTCGATGCTCTGCCACCTCCTCAAGTTATCGCGCAGTTCAATAAAAAAGGAGGCCATCCATTCAATGCGCTCGCTCTCTTGCCACGTCTCGGGAGCCAGGCCTAGCTCGCGGGCTTTGGCCATGGCAAGATCTTCAACAAGCGATCTCTTTTCGATGATTTGCACCGCCACGCTCTCACCAACATCGTCTTCGGCCACCACAAGCTCGAATTTGCCGATTCGGATTATCTCACCTGGCGTCAGCCTTCCTGCCCTGGCCTTCAATGTGGCATAGTTCAGGGCCCGAAAGATCTCCTCTTGAGATACCAACTGTGCAGCCTTGCGTCTCAGGTCTTTCATACAGTTTCATTCCCATCATCTGTGTCCCTTACGGGTAACATTCACCCAGAGGTGGAGGTCCCTGTAAGGCCCTGTGAAATTCTCTTCTTTATAAAGCAGGAACTCCAGCTTCTGCTCATCTCCAGTTTTATTGAGGATATAGCTCACGGGCTGCTCCCATGTCTGGTTATGCTGCAGCGACAAATTCCTGTCATAGATTGAGACGTTATCCATGCTAAGTCGCATGGTATAGTTCACCAGCGAATATTCATGGTTGACCACTCCCACAATTACAGTGCTTTTGTTACCAGCCACCACCTGCGTGGGATAGTCATAGGCTCTCCCGCCTGGCCCGAGGATGTAAAACTCGGTGAACTTCTCTCCCTGTTTGGGGGTTACTATTACGTAAACAAGGGCTGCTATTGACATAATTATAGTTATTATCAATATTATCGTCAGGGCTTTGTCCAACCTGCCCTTATCGGCTCCCAGGACCTCTTTCTTAACATCGTTGAAGCCCTCCCGAAATCGAACTTGAAACCTCTCCTCCGGAGAGAGGCTCGCGCGCCGCCAGTTAGCCGCAGCCGCCATGGCAATTGTGAATATTGCAAGTGTTACGACCACGGGAGTCAGCCGAATTCCCCAAGGTGTGTAGTTCAGGCCGAGGCCGATGAGTGGCACCACAGCGATGCTCAGGCCGAAGCTCAGGGCAACCCTCTCTATGCCATCCAGATCGTCTTTTTTTGGAAAGAGGGCGGCTATGAGGACATAGCCTGGCACAAACAACACCATGAAAAGCCCCAGGGGCACGCGCACTGGGAGATCTGCGAGGGGCGTTAGTGTGAAGATCAACGTCGCCAGCGCCAGCACGACTGCCACCTGCAGATCTGCTGCCATCATCACAAGTCTCTCTTTTATCGCTCTCAGCTCCTTGTGCGCATGCCAAACGATTGCCAAATCCCCTCGATCATCACTTTGATAAGACTTCTCTCCTTGGTGGGCTTTGAATGGAGGCCTGTCAGCTTTCGTTGAGATATCCTTTTCTCGGCATAAACATAATATTATAAAATATATGGCTTCAGTCCGCTCACTGACTGGCGCTCAAGTGCAGAATCTTGACCGCATTCGTTCCTTCAAGAGAGATCCATCCGCCCTCTTGGGCATCGCCGACGTGAGCCTCTGGTGTCATGGCAGGAGTTGTATTTTTCAGACATTTATGGTTTTCGCAAGGGATCGTCGCCAGGCGGAAAGTATTAAGGGGAGGGCATTTATCTCCACTACCATTACCTGATCGAATCTGGCGAAGATGGGTCCGATATGAAGCTTGAGGATTTGAGCAAGAGCGGCCTGGATCTTGTACTGCCCTTGTCCCTGATATTTTTAGGAGAGATGCTCATATTTCTGGGAAATATGAAGGGGGCAATGATGGTCCACGCTCTGACCCTGATGCTTTTGGTCTTATCCTCTATCTATATCGAGAACAGAATTTATCCGGCGCTGATGCTCCTGCCTCTTTTCAGGCTGCTAAACGTTGCCATGCCAGTGTTTTTTCAACTGACAATTTACTCTTATTCGCTGGTATATGCGCCGATGTTCATTCCCATCATCTTCATCTTAAAGGACGCGATATTCAGCCGATCAGAGACGGGGTTGACCGCTAAGGGATTTTGGTTTTACCTCCCACTCGCCGTAGCAGTGGGCTTTGCCCTGGGTTTTGGTGAGTACAATGTTCTGCATACAGAGGCGCTCATACCTGACATGAGCCCAAAGAACATTCTGATCCTCTCCTTGACGATGATACTCTTCGTGGGCATTGTAGAGGAGTTTGTATTCAGATCTGTTTTGCAGACGGTAATGGAAGAGCGGCTGGGAGCAATACCAGGGCTTCTGGCGACCAGCATCACATTCGGGGTCATGCACAGTGGCTATCATATTCCCTTGGAGATCCTATTCGTATCATTTGCCGGAGTGGTCTTCGGTCTGCTATTCTGGATGACCAGGAGCCTGCCCGTCATCGCCATAGCGCACGGGGTTACGAATATCTCGCTATTTCTGGTCGCACCTCTGCATCCAGAGATCCTGGTTTATTTGATCGGCGTTCCTGCAATTATGTTCTTGCTCAACGGTGCTATCTTCAAGAAGCTGCCAAAGAAGATCGAGCCCCTGAAAGGGGAGATTCGAGAGCAACAGGCACTTAAGTGACGGCTTTTGCAACTGATGTCGCCAGGCATCTATGCAACCAACCTTGTCTTGTGACTTATCGCGAGTCTCTCCCAGTCCCTTGCGCAAGCTATATCCTCAGAAAGGGCAGTCTATCATTATATCCAGGAGGGATGACATAATGAAGATTCTGGCCATAAACGGCAGCCCGAAGATGAATGATGGAAACACGGCCCTGATTTTGAATCCTTTCCTCGATGGAATGAGGGAGGAGGGTGCCGATGTGGAGCTATTTTACACGAGGAAGCTAAATGTAGGCCCATGCAATGGCGACATGAGCTGCTGGTTCAAAAATCCGGGAGCATGCGGTCAGAGGGATGACATGCAGATGCTTCTGCCAAAGCTCGCGCAAGCGGATGTGATCGTGTGGGCCAGCCCTGTTTATTATTCAGGCGTCACTGGTCCTCTTAAGAACCTGATGGACAGGCAGTTACCGATCCATATGCCATGGAAGCAGGATTCCAGAAGGCAGACGATTGTCCTCGTCTCCACCTGCGGTGCCTGGGAGCTGTCCACATTCGACCCACTTCTGGCTCAGATGAATGCGATTTACAACAGGCCTGGCGCAAACACAAATTTCGCTGGAGCCCTGCTGCGGCCCATGGCCGAAGGCCTGAAGGAGATGATAAAAGCCGGTGAGATGGAAAAAGTTGAAGGCATCTTCCTGGCTGCAAAAGAGGCAGGCCGCCAGTTGGTGAGAGAGGGCAAGATATCCGAGGATCTGCAAAGACAGGTGAGCAGGGAGCTTATGCCCAGGGATGCCTACTACAGGGCAGCCCAGCAGATGGCAGAGCAGGCCCAGAAATCGATGAAGAGATGAACTGTGGGGTTTTTAGAATGATGTCCAGGACTGAGTCCTGTTTAAAGGATGCTTTTGCGGGCGAGTCACAGGCAAACATGAAATACACTGTCTTTGCAGCCCAGGCTGAGAAGGAAGGATATTTGCAGGCTGCGCGGCTCTTTCGTGCAGCTGCAGAGGCAGAGGCCATTCATGCGGCCAATCACCTGAAGGCTCTGAAGGCTGTCAAGACGACCAAGGAGAATCTGCGCGAGGCCATCGCAGGAGAGACGCATGAGTTCAAGGAGATGTACCCGGAGATGATCAAGACTGCAGTGGATGAGGGTGTGAAGGATGCAGAGCGTACTTTGAGCTACGCCAATGCTGTAGAGGAGTATCATGCTAAACTCTACCACGAGATGCTGGAGAGCCTGGACTCCAAGAAGGACCCATTCCCCTACTTCGTCTGCCCTGTTTGTGGCATGACTGTGGAGCGCGAGCCTCCTGAGAAGTGCCCCGTATGCAAAGTGAAGGGCAGCATGTTCAAGAAGATCGAATGAACAATCGCAAAGGATTTACCCTGCCAGCATAATCGTCCACTATGAGATATCTAATGGTTTTGGCGCTGCTGAGCATATTGCTCTGCAGCTCAAGCGCTTTTTGCCAGATGAATGGCACCTCATCTGAGGAGCTGAACGCATCTGCCTTAAGGGCTTTAGTGGAGGATGCCTCGTCTCAGTCCCAGACCTATCGCTTTCTGATGGAGATGGAGCAGAACACGGACCTGGTCAACCTCACCACTGGAGATGTCCAGACACTCTACGCACGCACGATCAGCGCCGGTTCCATGAACATGAGCTCAAGATCCCTCAAGATCGTCATGGCCTCCCTTAACCTGCCAAAGGGCGACGAGGTGAATGCCACGGCTTATGCACTGGATGAGTATCTCATCAATGACTCCCTCTATTTGAAGATAGATGGGAACTGGACTTACATGAAGCTCCCTGAAGTTGCTGAGGCATGGTCGCAGCAGAACACCATGAAGCAGCAAATCGATATGCTAAATCGATCCAATCTAACTATGCTTGGGTCGGAGGTCGTGGATGATCAGGACTGCTACATACTCTTTGCGAAGGTGAATGCCTCAGCAATCGCCGAGCAGATCTCGAAGCAGACCGGTCCATCCCTTCCTGTGCAATTCATGAACCTGTCTGAACTCTTCCGCAACACGACTCTGAATGCCTATTACTGGATCGTCAAAGATGCTCACCAGCTTAAGAAGGCGAATATCACAGAGAGCTTTACTTTCAATCCGGCGTACCTGGGACTGCCAACCAATGATACTGAAAATATCGAGATGAGGGTTAATACTACGATCTCAATGCTCTTCGAGGACGTAAACGAGAGTGTGAATATAGTCCTCCCGGCGGAGGCCGGGTCGTCCAAGCCGTTTTTACAGAATCCGATCGCAATTAATGTTACTCAGGCCCCAGCAAAGGCCTGAGCCTTTTTTCATGTCGATCTCATCCTGCCAAACAGATCGCAGCGCAGTCCCTTCACCTCGGAGACTATCTCTTTGCGTGCCTCGTCGATCTTATATGCGATCATCTCCTGCGCCACAGCGATCCTGTCCAGCTTTGTGACTACAGTGCCCAGCTTCGAATCGATGCTTCCAAGCTTCGCGTCTACGCTGGAGAGCCTTGAATTGGTCTCCTTGAAGCCGTCCTTTACGACTACTATCAGCTCTTTGAGGAACACAGCTGCAGTGTCAAGTCGGGAGTCGGTCTCTCGTTCTCCTGCGATCTTGTAAAATCCATCCCAGGCTCCTTTCGGCTCAGTGAACTGAGCCAGAATGTCTTCGACCTTGATCAGTGGGTCTTGCATATTGATTGCCTTGCAAAACCTCTTCAGATCGGATTCGTCTCCCTCAGCCACCACGAGAACCCTGCCGTCCGGCAGATTCCTCACGAATCCCTTTAAGTCCAGCGTCCTGGCCATTGTCACCACTCTGGACCTGTAGCCAACATGCTGAACCCTTCCTGTGACAAGAGCTGTTAGTCGGAGCATCGCACTCTTCTTAACGCTCTTTGGATATAAGGCTGATCTCGATCTCGTATCATTCCCAGGTGAATGCTCCCTGGCCTAAGGGCCAGGGCTTCTATCGATCATGCGAAGAGATTGCATTCCCAATCTCAGAATGTTTATCGCTGCGTTCCAATCCC
>MVQH01000057.1 GCA_002067755.1 Methanosaeta sp. PtaB.Bin018 | reverse complement strand
CAAGAACAAAGAGGAATATGTGCAAAAGTTGCAATCCCTGGATGCTGAGCTGAATCAGAGCTTCTCCAATGCACACCGCAAAATCTTCGTCGTGCATCATCCTGCCTGGACCTACTTCGCCCGCGACTACAACCTCGACCAGGTGCCCCTGATGGAGAACGAGAAGGAGCCAGGACCAAAATACCTTGGAGAGGTGATCGATCTGGCAAGAAAGAATAACATCACTGCAATCTTCGTTGAGCCAGAGTTCAATCCCAAGGCTGCAGAGGTGATCGCCAAAGAGATGAATGCCAGCATAATCGATCTGGATCCTCTGGCCGAGAACTACCTGGAAAACATGCGCCATGCCGGGAAAAAGATAGCTGAGAGCCTCGTATAATGAATATCGTATCAATTCGCGGCCTGTGGGTCTGCTACAGGACACACCCAGTCCTTGAGGACATAAACCTGGATCTTGAGGAGGGCGATTTCCTGGGCCTGATCGGACCGAACGGCGGCGGGAAGTCCACGCTCATCAAGGTCATGCTTGGCCTCATCAAACCCGACCGAGGCACAGTTTTGATATTTGGCAGGTCTCCCAAGGATGCGCGCGGCCAGATCGGCTACATGCCCCAGAAAACCCTCTTCGATCAGAGCTTTCCAGTCAAAGCCCTGGAAGTTGTTCTCATGGGAAGATACAGCCGTGTCGGCCTGCTGCGGCGCTATGGCCGCGAGGACCGCGATGCTGCAATGCGGGCCTTGGAGGCCGTTGGAATGGGCGGCCATGCAGAGCGCGAGATTGGCTCTCTCTCTGGAGGCGAGCAGCAGAGGGTCTTTGTGGCGCGATCCCTTGTTTCAGATCCGAGGCTGCTGTTGCTCGACGAGCCAACATCCGGAGTGGACTCGGCCCAGCAGACTGAGTTTTACGATCTTCTCTCTCACCTTAATCGCGATATGGGCATTGCAATTGTGCTGGTGTCACACGACATCACAGCAGTCTCCACCCATGTGAAAAAAATCGCCTGCTTGAATCAGCGGCTCTATTACCATGGCTCTGGGGAGCTGGCCCGCGAGGACATCGAGAAGGCCTACGGCTGCCCTGTGGAGATGATCGCACATGGCACGCCCCATCGGGTTTTGAGGAGACATGATTGAGCTTCAAATTGATTTTCTCCAGTACGACTTCATGCGCAGCGCCCTCGCAGCAGGCCTCGTCGCATCGGTGCTATGTAGCATAATAGGGATATACGTAATATTAAATAAAATTGTATTCATAAGCGATGGCATCGCCCATGCTGCCTTTGGAGGGATCGGTTTTGGCTATCTCCTGGGCATGGACCCCTTGGGCTTTGGAATAGCCTCGGCAGTTTTAACCGCCCTGGGTATTGGCACCGTCAGCTCTCGCTCGCGTGTCTCTGAGGACACTGCCATCGGTGTTTTTCTTGCCACAGGAATGGCTCTCGGAATAATTTTCATGAGCCTGAGCAAGGGCTATGCCAAAGATCTTTATGGTTACCTCTTCGGCAACATCCTGGCGGTGACCTGGAACGACGTCTCCCTTATCCTGGCACTCACCCTGTCCGTCCTGATCCTGGTATTCCTGCTCTACAAGGAATTTCTCATCCTGAGCTTCGATCCAGCTTACGCAGAGGCCATCGGCCTTCCTGTGCAAAGATTGCGACTCCTCTTGCTCTGCATGGTTGCCTTCAGCGTTGTGGTCTTGATCAAGATAGTAGGAATAATAATGGTCATAGCCCTGCTCACAATTCCTGGAGCCATCAGCAGGCAGCATATGAAGAGCATAACAGGCATCATGGCCGGGTCGGCGCTTCTTGGAGCCGTCTTTGTGACAGCAGGCTTGATGGTCTCCTATCTGCTGAACGTCCCCTCTGGGGCAACCATAATCCTGACAGCAGCAGTTGTGTTCTTCCTGAGCATCGCCCTCACCAGATAGCCTTAATTAAGGGATGCAAGTTAATCCCAAGATAACATGAAACTCCTGGGGATCGTCTGCACTCTGTTTCTTCTCTGCTCAGCCTGCCTGGCAGATGATCTCATGTTTTTTGCAGACGATCACTACAAAGCCATTGGACAGCCTCATCTCAATGCTTCAGTTGCAAATCCAGTCCTTTACCGGGGAGGCTCTCTCCTCCAAATAACTCTGGCCAACCACGGCAGGCTAAAGGAGCTTGTGCCGATAAGCGGCAACGGTTCGAAGGAAGACGTTCTCGATGAGATGTCCGAGGAGATGCACAGCATCGATGCTTTCAGCATCACTGCTGTCCTGGAAGGAGCAGGTCCGGTAAAGGTCGGATCGGGGCCGCAGCACATAGGGTCATTGCCATCGGGCTCACTGGCCGATCTGGAGTTCAACATCTCTGTTGGAGACGAAGCCCGCGGCTGGTATGCCCTCCCCCTCCGCCTGGATTTTCTGCGCCAGGCTGATGTGAGCGTGAGCAATGGGGATAGTTCGCCTCTCCTGCAGCCGGAAAACATAAGTCTGAGCATCGGGGTGTATGTCGTTGGCACACCCAGTCCGCTGAGGATCCTGGGAACGAAGTCCGATCTCGTTTTAGGGGATCGCAGAACGCTGATGACCATAATCGAGAATGATGGTTCATACGCTCTTCACAACTGCTCAGCTCGCCTCGTAGTCACGCCTCCATTTCACGACGATACAGGAGCATCTGCATTGGGGGACTTGTTGCCTGGAGCCATGGCAGTGGCCAGCTTTTCAGTGCGAGTAGACGGGAATGCAAGCTGGCAGGACTACCAGCTTGGCTGCGAGATCATCTCAGATGAAGGCATAGACATGCTCTCATTTCCTGTAACCGTAAAGAGATCAGGCAGATCTCTCTGGAACCTTGCGGTGCCAATGCTCGGAATATTGATAGCATCCATTTTTGTAATCCAAAAAAGGCGAGATCTGATGCGAAGGCTTGGGAGACGAAGGTAGCAATGGGAGAAAAACCTGTACAGGCACAGGGGATTTGCAAGAGCTACCGGAGATTTTTTGGGGCCACCACCACTGTGCTAAAGGACATATCCATGGAGGTCGAAACCGGAGAGATCTTCGGTCTCCTCGGGCCGAATGGATCGGGAAAGACAACCCTCATATCGATCTTCTCAACTTTGATCTACCCGGAGGTCGGAAGGCTGCGCATACTCGGCCTGGATGCGCATAAGGGCCGGGACGAAATTCGTAAATTGATAAACATCAGCACTGCTAAGCCCAACTTTCCATGGAGCCTGACAGTAAAAGAGAATTTACGCCATTTTGGGATGCTCTACGGCCTGTATGGTCCTGCCCTCTCGCAGACCGTAAGAGATCAAATAGATGCCTTTGAGCTTGGAGATTTTCAGGATATGAAGTTTGAGGACCTCTCAACGGGCTTGAAGCAGCGCCTGTCTCTGGCCAAGGCCATGCTCAATCGGCCGAGGCTTCTGTTCCTGGACGAGCCCACCACCGGCCTTGATCCCGACATCTCCATGAAGACGCGCCAGCTGATCCAGAGAATCCATGAGGAAGAGGAGATCTCCGTAGTGCTCTCCACGCACTACATGCCCGAGGCAGAGATGCTCTGCGACAGAATTGCATTCCTGCGCAAGGGTGAGATCGTGGCCCTGGACACGCCCCAGAACCTGAAGAACCAGCTCGGCCTGGGCGAGAAGGTGACTGTATTGTACGAGGGCAGTGTCGGCCTCGCGGAGCTTGAGAGGTTGCCCGGCGTCATAAACGTCTTTTCAGCGCCCGGAAGGGTGGAGATGATGATCGACAGGAGCGCTGAGAACCTGGACATGATCGTCAAGCACTTTGCCAAAGCAAGGATTCTGGATATAATCATAATGCAGCCCGATCTGGAGGACGTATTTCTTGAACTGGCGCGGTAAGCTGAATAAATACCTGGCCTCTGCCTACAAGAACTGGATCATCTCCCGGAGGAACATCTTCACCATCTTCGAGATCTTCTTCTGGCCCATGATCAGCCTGCTCTCAATCGGCTTGTTGACGAAGTTTCTGAAGGTCGATGAGGGAATGGTCTCCTTTCTGCTGGTGGGGGCCATAGCTCTCACCATCCTTCAGGTGGCGCAGATAGATGTAGCCTACGTTCTCTTGTTTGATATGTGGTCCAAGAGCATAAAGAACACCTTCATCGCGCCTGTACGAAGCTATCACCTGGTCTTCGGGGCACTGCTATTCGGCATCGTCCGGGGAAGCGTCGTGTTCTTCATCCTGGTGGTCGTCAGCCACTACCTCTTCGGCTTCAATTTCCTGGCAGGAGGGCTTCTGCCGGTGCTCATATTTCTGGCAGGAGTATTCGCCGTCTCGGCTATCATCGGCATCATCGTATGCATCTCCATCCTCACCTTTGGCCAGAAGGCTGATGTGGCTGCGTGGAGCCTCAGCGGTTTGATCCTGCTCGTCAGCGGAATTTACTATCCTGTTGATGTGCTGCCCTTGCCGCTGCAGGCTGCAGCCAGAGCCATACCACTGACATATTTTCTGGAATATTACAGGTCGGTATTTATCCCAGAACAGCACAATTTAGTTCTTGGAGCAACGCTTGCAGGCCTTTACCTGGTCGTTGGCTTGATACTTTTCGACAGAGCCATAGAGAGAGCAAGAAGGACAGGCATCATGCTGAGACTGTCGGAATAGATATTCGGAGACATTAGCTGTGATAAAGGGCATTATTGGAAAGGTCGCCGTAGGAGACATGCAGCCTGTGAGGTCGATGGGCGTCATCAACTTGAGCCGTGAGTCCTTTTACAAGGGCTCTGTGGCCTGCCCGGACGATGCGCTCTCGAAGGCCCTGGCCATGCAGTCCGAGGGTGCAGACCTGATAGATATCGGTGCCGTCTCTACCGCACCAGGATCGCCTACCGTGGACGAGGCTGAGGAGCGGGAGCGGCTCATTCCGGCATTAAGGCAGATCCTGGACAACCTGAGCATCGATGTATCCATAGATACTCAAAGGGCGAGCATAGCAGCCGAGGCGCTAAGTTTAGGCGCTGCCTGCATAAACGATGTCTCGGGGCTGCATGATCCTATGATGGCAAAAACCGTTGCCGATTATGACGGCTCCCTCATCATCATGGCCTCCGACCGGGTGCCTGGCGACCTACTGGGGCTCGACCAGATAATTCCTCTGCTTGGAGAGAGGGTGAGGGCTGCAGTTCGATCTGGCGTATCTCTACACAAGATCACCCTGGACCCTGGGGTCGGCAGATGGATACCCGAAAAGACTACAGAGCACGATCTGGCGATCTTAGATGGCTACAGACGAATGCGCTCTCTCGGTCGCCCGTATCTTGCGGCGCTCTCCCGCAAGACCTTTATCGGGGCGACATTGAAATTGCAAGATCCTTTTGACAGGCTGGGCGGCACTCTGGCGGCAACAGCAGTCGCGGTCTACCTTGGAGCTCACATCGTCAGGACGCATGATGTCTCGGCAAGCCTTGAGACCATTCGCATGGCTCAGGCGATAAGGGGGCGGCCGGCGAGCGCTGAGTGCGATGAAATAAATGTGGAGGTACTGGGATACCTGGGGCAGGGCGAGGACATTGCAGAGACCTTCAAGCGCACTGGAGTCGATGAGCGTGGCATGGGAATCCTGGCAAAGAAAAGCTCCTTTCGGATCCTCTCTGTGCAAGGTTTGAGCTCCATGGAGGCCCTGGTGATAAAGCAGGAGATGCTGGCTCGCGGTGGTGACGCAGCCATCCCAAAACTTGCTCTGCGCTGCGACGAGCAGCCAAAAGAGGTTTTAATCTTTGGCACCCTCTCTCAGATCAGCGGCCTCGTGAAGAACCTGAGAGGACAGCCATTCCGCCTCCCGCAGGTGGCGAGCTGCATAAACGATGTCCTCGGGCGGATAGATGGCCCTGAGCGCTACAGGTGAGTCTCTTGCAAGTTTTGGGGATAAAAACGGATCTCATAGCAGTCGGCGACGATCTGGTCGGGGCTCTGAAAAAAGGCATGGCAGCCGCAGGCCTTAGCTTGCAGGATGGAGACATTCTCGTAGTTTCGGAGAGCACTGTAGCCACATCGGAAGGACGCGTATTCAAGCTGGAGGACATCTCGCCAGGCGACCTAGCCTGTACCCTAGCAGCCAAGTATCAAAAAGATCCGCGCGAGATGGAGCTCATACTTCGCGAGTCAGATGAGATAATTGGTGGAATCCCTGGCGTCGTTCTCACGCTGAACAAGGGATTTCTCTATCCAAATGCTGGGATTGATAACTCCAATGCGCCACCTGGACACGTGGTTCTCTCTCCCGCCGATGCGCAAAAATCTGCGATGGAGATTCGCAAGGCAATGGCAGAAGGCAAGAAGATCGGCGTCATAATCGGAGACAGTCGCACTCACCCTCTCCGACTTGGATGCGTGGGCGTGGCCCTGGGATGTGCAGGTCTGGAGGCGGTCGAGGACGCGCGCGGCCAAAAAGACCTCTTCGGCAGAGAGCTGAAGATCACACGCAAGGCAGTGGCCGATAACCTCGTTTCAGCCGCTCAAATAGTGATGGGCGAAGGAGATGAAGGGATTCCAGCCGTAATAATCAGAGATGCACCCGTGCCGATTCGAGAGGTGAGAAGCGAGATACCCACCATACCCCCCCAGGAGTGCATGTACCTCGGAGCTCTTCGCTCAGGTCCCAGGCCTTACACCGGTGGCTATGATGAACTCATTGAGCAGGCGAAGGAGGCGATGAATGATGCTTATGCCCCATACTCAGGGTTCAAAGTTGGAGCTGCGCTTCTATGCAAGAGCGGCAGGATATACTCAGCCGGCAACATGGAGAACGCCTCGTCCGGGGCCGATATCTGTGCTGAAAGGGCGGCTGTGGCCAAAGCTATCGCATCAGGGGAGCGAGAGTTTGAGGCCATAGCTGTTGTGGGAGATACTCCGGAGCCAATCTCGCCTTGCGGGATATGCCGTCAGAGCTTGATTGAGTTTGGCAAAGAGATTCAGGTCGTCATGGTAAATCTGAGAGGGGACACTGCGATAGCATCAATAGAGGATCTTCTGCCAAGAGCTTTTACTGGCAGGTGCATGGGATTGAAGATCTGACAAGAGTTGTTTATGGACTTGACGGGATTCGAACCCGTGGCCTCCGCCTTGCGAAGGCGGCGATCTACCACTGATCTACAAGCCCTTGTCATCAGACTTAAAATGGTGTGGGGCTTTAAATTAGCCCTACCTCCTCTACCTCAACGGACTCCACGCCCACAAGCTTGGCAAAAGCCGCTTCAATCTCATCCGGACTGTGGCCGCCTTTGTCGTCCATAATGGTTACTACTATCAGAGCTTTAAGCCCAAATGCAATGGGCATCTCTTCGATGACGTGTAGCCTGGCAAAGGTTGGTACTGCTTTCTTGATATCTTCTGTGAGCTTGGCCAGATCAACGTCCGTGCTCTCCGGCATGATCTTCATTCTTACTGCAGCGTCTCCCATAATCCACCTCAAGGCCCTGAAAAGCCACAGGCTTTGCAGGTATAAACGTTGCTCTGTTTCTTACATCGGTTGCATCTGGCGATCACGGTGCCGCAGCTTGGGCAGGGAAACTTCGTCCCGCCTACGCCGGTCAGCGTAATGCCACATGATATGCATCTCTCTGGCAGTTCTTCCTTCATGTTATCTCCTTCTTGGTTGATGTATTTCACTGTATAAACCTTCCCATAGCCAGACGGGACGCAGAACGAATGGCATTTAGCCGTTGATGACACGATCATCTTATGATAGTTCCCCCTCTGCCGCCTCTCAGTGCCGAGACGAACTGTTGTGGGTCAGTGCCATTCAATACCCAAATGCTTCCGCCCCTGCACAATCCCTGCAGAAGACACAAGGTGCCCTGATCGATGCAGCTCTCTTTTCCCACCAGAGAGCTTGCACATAACTCCTCCTGTACCTCTCCCTCAAAGATGACCCCGTCCACATCAGTGGCCTTGATGAGGGCTGATCCGAGCCTAAAGGCTACCAGCATCGCCACTGAGTCAGATGTGTAGCTCCAGTTATGCTCAAGCCCAAAGTCGTCCTCCTGCATAGCCTGATACGGCAGGAGTATCTCGACTGCAGGACATTCGCTATGGGGACGTCGGATATATCTTGTGAGCCGCGCGCCAGTTCCATCTGCCAAAAAGTGTGCATACTGCTCCATTGCCAAAATTGCCATCCAATGCGCAGCCTCCTCCGAGAGCTTGTGCTGGATGAAGAGATCCCAAACAAGGTCTGCCATGGGTCCCCCTCCTGGCACTACCAGAAAGCTGTAGCCTTCATCGGCCAGCGTAAAGAGAGAGCGTATCAGCTCTCTTGAGGATGCTATGAGGCTGCCACCCACTTTTAATACATAGAAATGCATTGGCTTTGAATTGACGAGCATGTATTTTAGGCTCTTCGATGGACTGGGAGATGTATCATGGCATGGAAAAGGTATATTCCATAGGTCAGAGGAGTGGTAACAATGGTAGCCAAGGTCGATTGGATGTAGGGTAGGGAAGGACATTCCATAATCGACCTTTGCCGTATGTCCCGACGGTTTCAGTCGTAAATAAGCATTTCGGTTGTGGTGAATGAGAATGATGACTCCTCTCCTGGCGGTGGATGCCATAATACTCTTTCGCGGAGGGATAGTGCTCATAAAGCGGCACAGTCCGCCATATCAGGGCTGCTATGCCCTTCCTGGCGGCTTCGTGGAGGTGGGCGAGACGGTTGAGGATGCAGTGAAAAGGGAGGCCAGAGAGGAGACTGGCCTTGACATCGCTTTAAGGGATCTGGTGGGCATCTACTCAGATCCTGGGCGCGACCCCAGAGGGCACGTGGTATCCGTCGCATATCTTGCAGAGGGTCGAGGAGATCTGGTATCTGGGTCGGATGCAAGATCTGCAGAGGTCTTCCCATCGCAGAGCCTCCCGCCACTGGCCTTCGATCATAAAAAAATAATCGGCGATGCCCTGCGGAAGGCTGGCAAGATAAATGCAAAACAATCAAATTAAGGTAGGGTAATTGGTTTTTTGGGAGATCCAAGAATGGAAAAGACAAGAGAGCTCATTGAGATGTATGCGCTTCAGAACGCGGTGAAGTACAAGGCAGCTCCAAACGCCGGAGCTGTCATGGGCAAGCTCATGGGCGAGCATCCTGAGCTTCGAGCACGGGCCAAGGAGGTATCGCCACTTGTAAAAGAGGTCCTGGCTGAGGTAGAAAAGGCAGGCCCTGATGAGTGGCACAGGAGGCTTGAGGCCATCGCACCCGAGCTTTTAGTGGAGCTCTCTGTGAAAAAAGAACCCGAAAAAGGCCTGCCGGATCTGCAAGGCGCAAGTGGAGGCGTGGTCATGCGCTTTGCGCCCAACCCAAATGGGCCGCCGACGCTTGGCAGTGCGCGAGGCATCATCGTAAACTCGGAATATGTCAAAAAATACGGCGGCAAGTTCATCATACGCTTCGATGACACAGATCCCGTGAAGAAGCGGCCAATGCTGGAGGCTTACGGCTGGTATCTGGAGGACTGCGCATGGTTGGATGCCAAGCCCGATTTGGTGATAACGGCGAGCGAGAGGATCGATCTATACTACCCGATAGTAGAGGAGCTGATCTCGAGGGGCGGGGCTTATGTTTGCGGCTGTCCTCAGTCTGTCTTCAAGGAGCACAAGGACAGAGGAGTGCCATGCGAGCACAGGGATCAGACGGTGGAGAGGAACCTAGAGCTCTGGGGGCAGATGCTCGATGGCACTCTGGCCGAAGGCCAGGCGGTTTTGAGGATCAAGACGGACATGGGCCACAAGGATCCGGCCATTCGTGACTGGCCGGCTTTCCGGATCGTTTCGTCTCCTCATCCACTGGTAGGAAGCAAGTTTCGTGTCTGGCCGCTGCTCGATTTCGAGTCGGCTGTGGAGGATCATCTGCTTGGCACGACTCACATACTTAGGGGCAAGGATCTGGCAGACAGCGGTAGCCGACAGAGGTATCTCTACGAGTATCTAGGCTGGAAGTATCCGCAGGTGATTCACTGGGGCAGGATCAGGATCCATCAGTTCGGATCTTTCAGCACCAGCAAGCTGCGCAAGGCCATAGAGGCAGGGGAGTATACTGGCTGGGACGATCCCAGGGTGCCAACGGTGCGGGCCTTGCGCTGTCGGGGCATTCAGCCAGAGGCCCTGCGCAAGTTCATGATAGACCTTGGAGTGGGCGAGACTGACATTGCCATCAGCATGGATTCCATCTATGCCGAGAATAGAAAGCTCATAGATCCCAAGGCCAATCGCTACTTTTTCGTCTGGAATCCAGTTGAGCTGCAAATAGAGGGAGATGTTCCAGCTACAGCAAAAGCGCCGCTGCATCCTGCCATAGACAGAGGATACAGGGAGATACCTGCTAAAAACAAGGTCTTCATCTGTCACAGCGATCTTGAGGGCCTGAAGATAGGAGACAGGATTCGGCTGAAGGACCTGTGCAATGTTGAGATCTTGAGCCTCGAGCCTGCGAGGGCGCGCTTCGAGGGCAGGGATGTGGGCAAGAGGATGAAGATCATCCATTGGGCGCCCGCAAGCGGCGTGGCGGTGAAGGTGATGAAGCCGGATGGGATCGACGAGGGCGTGGGCGAGGCAGGAATCGCCAATGAGCTGAACCAGGTAGTGCAGTTTGAGCGTTATGGATTTGTGCGGATCAATCGGCTCGGCGAGCCGATAATTGCGAACTTTGCACACCGCTAAAAGATTACAAGATCTCCATCTGGTGCAGCGCTCCCGCAAGGAACGCAGCCAGGGCGAATGCCATTCCGATCTTGAGCGCCCTCTGCGATCCTGCGGCATCTCCCCTGGCCATAATCGTGATCGAGGCCAGGAAGAATAGATCTGCTACAGCCACTATTGCCATGTAAGCCATACCAAAGGGTGCCGTGAAGCTCAGCGCCACCGCAAGAGCGGCAAAGGCGGCGGCTAGGGCTGATGCAGTTCGCGCCCCTGCCAGGATTGGAAGCGTCTTTGCCCCGCCCAGACGGTCTCCTTCAATGTCCTCCACATCCTTCATGATCTCGCGGCTCATGGTCGCCAAAAAGGAGAGGAAGAAAGGGACCTTGTTTGCCAGCAGTCCGGCAACGCCTGCGGCACCTCCCCCGAAGAGGAAGGTTGAGCCCGTCAGAAAAGCCACGCAGATGTTTCCTGCGAGTGGCGTGGCCTTGAGGCTCCTGGCATAAAAGATCAACAGAGCTGAGTTGAGGACTGCCACCCCAAGGCAGATCTGATTCACAATTCCTGCCATAATGCAGCCAGCTGCAAAAAGGAGAAGCGAATATCTGAGGGCCGTCTGGGAACCGATTCGACCGCTGGGTATTGGTCGCTTCGGCCTGTTGACGGCATCTATCGCTCGATCGTAGTAATCGTTAACTGCATTGCCAGCGCCTGCGATCAAGAAAACTGCCAGGAAGATCAAGATTAAAATCCTGAGATTTTGGCTCGAGGTTATTGCCAGTCCGATGACGGCAGCTATGCCTGCCATAGCGCAGTTGAGCGGACGCAAAATCTCCCAGAATGCCCTCAAAGCCTCAATCCCCATGCGGGTCAGCCTCAACTAAGAGCGTGTCACGTATTCCAGATAGATCTCAGTTAAGTATCTATCGATGTAGCTAAATCTTGCGGCCTTGCCCGTTTGGTGAGACAGCCTGATGCGAAAAGTGCTGCTCGAAGGCACCCTCTCCCTGTAGATGTGACCTGACGACAGCATTCTCCAGACCATTCTCGAGCATTTACTGCTATCGATACATAAGAGCCTTCGGAGCTCCGACTGGAGCAGGCCATCCGATGTTGAGCCTATTAGATTTAGTGCTCTCTCTTGCAGGGCCGAGGAGCTGTTTGCAGGTATCTCTCCCATCTTTCTTGACATCGTAATCACAAACCAAGATTGGACTTAATTTATTTTGATATAGTCATAGTATAAATTCCTTTTGACAAGATGTGGTTTTTTGTATTAAAATTTTATAAGAATATCTGAAAATGTGAAAAAATAAAAACACTATTGCAAAAAGAGCCTTGCAGATAATTATCGTGAATGATGAATCCCTCATCAAGGCTCTGGATAGCTTTGCTCAGATATGCAACAAAATATCTGAGGCTTGCGTGGGGGCAATGGCATGCCTCAGAAAGCTCTTGATCTGCATCGAAGAGTCTGCCACAGTATCAAAGGAGCAGTATCTAGCCTGCGGGCTAGTTCTGTGATGATCCGGAGGCAGGATCGTTCCCTTAGGGGAGCTGGCAGCTGACGCTGGGAAACCTATATCTCTCTGTTACATCATAACCGTTGGAGGTGTTCTAGTTGTCATCGCCTATCCTTGTAACATGTGGCCTGCCCTATGCCAATGGGCCCTGTCATTTAGGCCATCTCAGAACTTATGTGCCTGCGGACATCTACGTTCGATCCCTGCGAAAGATGGGGCGCGACGTTCTCTTCGTCTGCGGCTCCGATGCCCACGGGACGCCCATCGTGGTCAATGCAGAAGCTCAAGGGGTTGAGCCAAAGGCGCTCGTAGCCAAATATCATCGGCACTTCGATGAGGTCTTCAAGGGATTGGGAGTCGATTTCGACATATTCGGCGACACAGATGACCCTGCATGTCACAATCGCACACAAGAGATGGTTTTGGCGCTTATGGAAGGCGGCCACGTCTATCCAAAGGAGATCGAGCTGGCCTACTGCCCAACATGCCAGCGCTTCCTGCCGGACAGGTATGTAGAGGGTGAATGCCCCTACTGCGGCAAACATGCCCGCGGCGATGAGTGCGATATGGGCTGCGGCCGCCACCTGGAGCCTGGAGAGATCAAGAACGCAGTCTGCAAGGTCTGCGGCGGCAAAGCCGAATACCGCAAGCAGGTTCACTACTTTTTCCGTCTCTCTCAGTTCAAGGACTTTTTACTGAAGTATCTTGAGACCCTGGGCGGCACGGCATCCGCCCGAAATTACGCCATGGAGTGGGTGCGCCAGGAGCTGAAAGACTGGTGCATCACCAGGAACATGAGCTGGGGCGTGAAGTTTCCGGGCAGCAGCGATCTGGTAGTTTATGTCTGGGTGGATGCGCCGATAGGATACATAGCCTTCACAGAGGAGTGGTGTGCAAAGAACAACGTCGACTGGAAGAGGTACTGGAAGAGCGATTCTCGGATAGTTCACTTCATCGGCGGAGACATCGTGTATCATCACTGCATATTCTGGCCGTCCATGTTAAAGGGGGCTGGATACACACTTCCCTCAGCTGTCGTAGCCAGTGGCATGCTCAAGATAGACGACAAGAAATTCTCCAAATCACGCGGCAATGTCATCTGGGTGAAGGAAGATTATCTGGATAAGGGCCTGCATCCGGATCTTCTGCGCTATTATCTCGCCAGCTACACCGCCCACAACAAGGAGGTCAATTTCTCCTGGAAGATCTTTGCCGATAAGGTCAACACAGAACTCGTTGGCGCTTTCGGCAACTTCCTCAACAGGGCCCTGACATTCGCTGTGAAGAACTTCGAGGCACGTGTCCCGCATGGAGAGATGGACCAAGAGGTCATGGAGAGGATAGAGGAGACGACGAAGGATTTTGTCTCTGCCATGGAAGAGTATGAGTTCAAGAAGGCTACAGACAGCGTGATGAGCCTGGCTGACTATGGCAATACATACTTCCAGAGCCACGAACCATGGAAGCTCGTCAAGGGCGACAAAGCTCGGGCCGGCGCTGTGCTGAGGAGCTGCCTGCAGATCGCCAAGGCCCTTGTGATTCTCATGGATCCGATCATGCCCTCCAAGATGGATTTTGCATGGAGGCAGCTCGGCTTGGAAGGAGATGTCAGCTGTAAGCCCTTCCAGGATGCACTGGAGCCAATGATCGCTGGACAGCCTCTAGGAAGGCCCCAGATCCTGTTCTCTCGAATTGAGGAGGCCACAGTCCAAGGACTGGAGAGGATATTTTTGGAGAGAGTTGAGAAGGCTGAGGCAGAAGGTAGAATTGTGGAGAAGAAAAGACAGATCTCCTTCGAGGAGTTCAGCTCCCTGGAATTGTGCATTGGCGAGATAAATGAGGCTGGCCGCATCAAGGGCTCTGAAAAGCTCTTGAAGCTAAATGTGGACATAGGCAGCGAGACTCGCCAGGTGGTTGCAGGAATTGCCCAATGGTACAGGCCTGAGGATCTGGTGGGCACGCAGGTAGTGGTCCTGACCAACCTGAAGCCTGCCAAGCTATTCGGCATCGAGTCGCAGGCCATGCTCCTGGCAGCAGACGCGAACGGTAAAGCGGTACTTCTTCAGCCGCGTGAATCTGTGAAAACCGGAACTAAGGTGAGGTAGGAGGAACAGGTAATTGCTTCAGGTTGAGAATCTGTCCAAAACCTACAGGTTGAAGGATAGGGACATAGAAGCGCTTAAAAATATCAGCTTCTCCACGAAGCCTGGTGAGGTATTGGGGATTGTGGGAAAGAGCGGGGGTGGCAAGAGCACCCTTATGAAGATCCTGCGAGGGATGGAGAGCTTTGATTCTGGAAGGATAATCATGGACGGCATCACCATCCTCCCCGATTCAAGCGATGATGTTGTGAGAAAACAGATGGCCATCACAGCCATCCATCTCCAGAGGGACTTCGCCCTGTGGACTGAGTCGGCCCTCAAAAATGTGGTGCGAAGGGTCTATTCTCGCAAAATGGGCTACGAGGTCCTGCCAACCCCCGAGGATTCCGATTATGATGAGATGTACAATGAGGCCATGTACTACCTGCGGATGGTGGGCCTGGAGAATAAGGCACATCATCTGGCTACCATCCTCAGCGGCGGTGAGAAGCAAAGGCTGCTCATAGCCAGGCAACTTGCCAAAAAACCAAAGATCCTTCTCCTGGACGAGCCCGCCACCATGGCGTGTCCGGCTACAAAGCAAGAGGTCCTCGACGCAGTCAAGAATGTGAACAGGGAGATGAATCTGACCATAATAGTAGTCTCTCACCTGCCCGAGATCCATGAATATCTGGCAGACCGGCTGATCTGGCTGGAGAGCGGAGAGATCGTAGCAGATGGGAGGCCGGCAGAGGTCCTCGATAGGTTCATGGCAGGAATTGCAGAATCCGAGCCATTGAAGCCCAGGCCTGATTCCAGGCCGCTGATCAAGGTGAGGGGTCTATGCAAGAGGAACTACGTGGTTGGCACAGGAGAGGTCTTGAAGGCCCTGAAGATGGAGAACCTCAACTTTGAGATATTTGAGGGCGAGATCACCTCATTCATAGGCAACAGCGGCGGCGGAAAGACCACACTGCTCAAGATCCTGCAGGGCATCAAGATGCCTGACGAAGGCTCTGTATGCTATCGATATGCTGACAAATGGGTGGATATGCTGGCCTATTCGCCTGAGAGAATGGATGTGCGCCGGACAATGGGCATAATGTATCAGGAGTTTGCCCTCTATTCAGGAGAGACGATCCTCGATCAGATCGCCTATCAGCTGGGCGTCAAGGGCAACGACGTGATCGAATATGCCCGCTCAGTCGCCGAGGAGATGGGCATCAGCGACAAGGTGCTGGACGTCATCTACACTCTGACTGATATGTCGGAAGAGGATGCGAAAGCTGCCTTTGAGGCCCTGGGACTTACAAGAGATATATTCAACGATCTGTTCCCGCGGTTTCCGGCAACTGAGGCCCAAAAGTTCGCAAAGCCCGTCTTCAAGCTCATGTCATTGGACCCGGAGGTTATGTGGAAGCTGCCGGATCAGCTCAGCGGCGGTGAGAGGGTAAGAGCATCGCTTGCCATACTCCTTGCGGCCAGACCAAAGATCTTGATCCTGGACGAGCCGTTTGGCGATATCGACCCCCTCACGCTCCGTGAGGTCTCCAACGCCATCAAAAAGATCAATGCAAAATATAATACTACGATAATCTTAGTCAGCCACCACGTGGGTTTCGTCAAGGAAGTATCTCACAGGGCGATACTGATCGAGAAGGGCGCCATGGTGGCAGACGGGGATCCTGATACAGTTTGCAACGCATTCCTCGCCAGCTGCCATGCACCCTACTTGAGGTATATGGAAGAGGCCTGCGCTGTTCAAGGATGACTGGGATGGACGCGGAATTAGAGGAAATTTATAACCAGGTGGCAGATCAGGTCACTTTAGATGATTTCAAGGCCAGAGTAGAGGAGAAGGTGGCCCTTATGGCAGGACTGTGCGATCAGAGGACTGCGGCCATGCTCGTTGCAAGGGACCTGGGAGCCTCTGAGGTTCAAACCAAGATCGGAAGCATCAGGCCTGAGAGGGGGAATGTAACCTTCACGGGGAAGGTGCTTGCGGTCTCGGAGGTTAGAGAGTTCAACCGCTCTGATGGGTCCATAGGACGCGTTGCCAATCTGACATTGGGCGACGAGACAGGCACTGTGCGCGTCACTCTCTGGGATGAAGCGGCTGAGCTGATTAGATCTGGCGATCTGAGGGTGAATCAGTGCCTCAAAGTAAGGGGCCTGGCAAGAGAGGGCTATGCAGGAACTGAGGTGAGTTTGGGTCGCACTGGCAACATCGAAGAGGTGGAACTGGACATAAAACCGAGAGCAGATCCCTACAAGATATCTGAAATAAGGAGGGATATGGGCGAGGTGAACCTCGTGGCCAGGGTTGTGGATCCAGGCGAGATCAGGGAGTTCGTGCGCAAAGATGGCGGCAAAGGCCAGGTTCGGACTGTGCTCCTGGGGGATGAGACTGGCAAGATCAGGCTCACGTTATGGAATGAGAATGCCAGGATGGCCCTGGAGAAGGGCGAGACCCTTGAGATAATAAACGGCTCTTCTCGAGAACGCTATGGCTCAGTGGAGATCCAGGCCGGTAGCTACACAGCCATCAGAAAGAGCTCCCAACAGGTGAGCTTCAGAGAGGTGATGACACCTATTGCAGACCTGAAGCCGGGAATGCTCTGCAGCGTTGCAGGATTTGTGACAGGCATCGGCGAAGTGCGCGAGTTTCAGAGAGACGATGGAACGATGGGTTGTGTCGCAAACATCCACATCTCAGACGCCACGGGAAGGGTGAAGGTAGCCCTATGGGGAGAGCATGTCAGACTCCTACAGGGCCTTGATCTGGGCTACAGGGCAGAGCTGATCGACTGCATGGCGAAGAGCGGCTGGAACGATGAACTCGAGCTGTCATGCGGGTGGCGCACCAGGATTACTTTCGCGCCGCCCCAGCAATCAAGTTAAAGAAGAAATACACACAATTATTCGAGGAAATTTGAAGATGTCTACGAAATTGCTGGAAGATCTCCCGGGCGTGGGCCCGGCCACAGCCGAGAAGCTGCGGGAGGCAGGCTTCAACTCCATAGAAGCCATAGCTGTCGCCTCTCCAGGAGAGCTGGTGGCAGCCGCGGAGGTTGGCGAGGCCACTGCCGCCAAGATCATAGCAGGAGCCAGGGAAGCTGCAGACGTGGGCGGCTTTGAGACGGGGGATCGAATATTAGAGCGCAGAAAGCTGGTAGGCAAGATCACTACTGGCAGCAAGGGCTTCAACGAACTTTTGGGTGGCGGCATGGAGACGCAGGCCATAGTGGAGCTATACGGCGAATTTGGCTCAGGCAAGACGCAGGTCGCCCACCAACTGGCCATAAACGTTCAACTGCCTTTGGAGATGGGGGGCCTGAACGGCTCGACCATCATCATCGACACTGAGAACACATTTCGGCCGGAGCGCATCGCACAGATGGTGCGCGGCCTGCCGCCAGGCCCGGAGGGCCAAACGTGGGAGCCAGAGGAGTTCTTAAAGCACATCAGCGTCGCGCGTGCCTTCAACTCCAACCATCAGATTCTCCTGGCCGAGAATGCCATGGATCTCGCCGAGAAGCTAAAGGATTCCGAGAAGCCCGTACGTCTTCTCATCGTGGATTCGGTGACGGCTCACTTCCGGGCGGAGTACGTCGGGCGCGGAACACTTGCCGACCGCCAGCAGAAGCTGAACAAGCACCTGCACGACCTGATGCGTTTCGCCGATCTGAACAACGCCTTGATCCTAGTGACCAATCAGGTCATGGCAAAGCCCGACACATTCTTTGGAGATCCTACCAAGCCCGTGGGTGGTCATGTTTTGGGCCATACCGCCACATTCCGTCTGTATCTTAGAAAGTCCAAGGGCGAGAAGCGCATTGCTCGGCTGGTGGATTCGCCCAATTTGCCCGATGGCGAGGCGGTATTCTCAGTTACCATGGAAGGCTTGAAGGATTGATTCGCGCACTTGTCGTGGACATCGACGGCACTCTGAGCGATAGGAACAGAGTTCTCTGCCCCGCAGCCGTAAAGGCTCTCAGGATGCTGAAGGCGCCCGTAATTCTGGCTACGGGCAACACACACTGCTTCGCCAGGACCGCCTCTGTCCTGCTCGGCACGCCCCGCATCTTCATAGCCGAGAACGGGGGGGTAGTATCTCACTCAGAAGAGGAGATGGAGATCCTGGCGGACCTGCAAATCTGCGAGGAAGCCTACCAGAAACTCGCAGAGGAGTTTGCATTGCAGCGGTATAACTCAGGCCGCTATAGATTCACCGACATTGCCCTTCAGCGTAACTTCGATGTGCAGGCTGCCACACGCTACGCCCAAGAGCACAACCTGCCTGTGGATATCATCGATACCACCTATGCAGTCCACATCAAAGACAGGCGGGTGGACAAGGGCACAGGGCTTCGGCGTGTGGCAGAGAGAATGGGCATCGACTTGAGGGATTTTGCAGCCATCGGCGACAGCTACAGCGACCTTGCGATCTTCGAGCTGGCAGGCTTCAGGGCAGCTGTCGGAAACGCCTGCCAGGAGCTGAAGGACATGTCGGACTTCGTGGCCCAGGCCAGGTATGGCGAGGGATTTGCTGAGATCATAGATCACATGATCAAGGAGGATATGCTCTAGCGCTCCTCAATTTTGCAGAGCAATTTTGCCCAGTTATTCTCGCAGATGATCCACCATCCCAGGGAATCTTTGGCAAATTGGCGCGCGGCTGGACAGAAGGCATCCACTGCCAGGTTGTAAGGCATCTCTTTTAGCGGCGGATGAAGAGGATATTTGGTGCAGGTTAAGGGCCGTATGGCGTAGATCTGGCACTTCTTCTCGTCTGGACTGTAAAACGGGCAGGGCTGCTTGAGTATCCAGGCATGAAGACCTTTGTCGTATCTGCACATGGACTTTAGGGTCTTCTTTCCGATATGCTCCGCAATCCTCTCGAAGTCCTCATCCTCCAGGAGAAGGCCTGCGCCCGGAGTGTAGCAGCACCTGCCACAATGCTGGCAGCTGAAGCGCTCCCAAAAGAGCTTCACGCCATGGCCCGAATCCTCGCGCTCATCGCGGGCAGGCAGTGGCAGAGATATATCGAAGGGAACCTTCACGCCAAGGTCGATTTTATGGAACTGCTCATCTTTTTTTTGCACTGACCAGTGGGGCCGCTGGCGCAAGAGCTGCTCGTGCAGGCCTCGACGCTTCTCTTGCACGCAGGAGGAAGAGCAAAGCTGGTGGCAGAGCCGACGAATCTGGGATAGACTAAAATCGCACTTATCGCCCATGATATCATGCCAATTGAGGCCTTGAATCAGATGCCAGTGTCTTTGTTGAACATCAGCCTCATCTGCTGGACCTCGCCATCTTTTCTGACAGTTTCAAATCCCATCCTCTTTATCAGGTTTAGGGCAGGGAGGTTGTCCTCCAGCACCTCGGCGGTGAATCCGAGAAGCCCCTGTCTCTTCGCCAGATAGGTCATGTAGGAATGAAGCTCTCTTCCAATTCCCTGATTTTGAAAGTCATCTCTCACAACCAAAGCCAGCTCAGCAGTGTGGTCTTTCTCGTTCGTGCTGTACTGAGCCAGGCCTACGACGATCTCTCTGTCATGGTGCCTTGATAGAGCGAGGATCACCATATCACGCGAATAGTCCACAGCTACGAACTCCTGGAGCCTGGCATGAGGCATGTCCTTCCTGGCGGATGCAAACCTCCTGTACATGCTCTTGTCTGAGAGCGAGTAGAAGAACTCTTTGAGCAGGGGCTCGTCGTTTATCCTCACAGGCCTGAGCATAATTTCCTGTCCTGTCTTGGTGCGTTTCCATGTTTCCAGGGCCTCCGGATACACAGAGCGGCTGTAGGCCTGATCCTTGAATACCAGGGAGAGCCTCCTGGCCTCTTCCACCAGCCATGGCCGGAAATTGGGATGCGCGATGGCGATCAGATCCATGGCTCTCTCCCTGATGCTTTTGCCATGCAGGTAGGCGATTCCGTATTCTGTGATCACATAATGGACATCTCCCCTGTGAAGCGTCACTCCAGCTCCGGGACTTAGCCGAGGAACTATGCGCGAGGATTTTCCGTCTCCAGAGGTGGACGGCATTGCGAGTATTGCCTTTCCCCCAGGGGCCAGTGCAGCTCCGCGCATGAAGTCGGCCTGGCCACCCACTCCACTGTAGAACTTTCCGTCCAGGGACTCTGCTGTGGCCTGGCCAGTGAGGTCGATTTCCAGAGCGCTATTTATTGCGGTCATATTTCTCTGTCCGGCTATGACCAGCATGCTGTTGGTGTAGTCGATGGTCCTGAAGCTCACATCGCTGTTCTTGTGAAGGAAATCGTAAGTCTCCTTCCTGCCCATGCAGAAAGATGCGACCGCCTTTCCAGGATCTATGGTCTTCCTGGAATTGTCGATGATGCCGCGCTTCATGAGATCTGCCACGCCATCGCTGAAGAGCTCGCTGTGCAGCCCAAGATGCTTTTTTCCTTCGAGATTGGACAGCACAGCGTCTGGAAGGCTGCCGTAGCCGACCTGAATTGTGGCGCCATCCTCAACGATGCGGGCCACATGCCTGCCGATGTGATGGACGACCTCTCCTGAGGCCTCGCTCTTGAACGTCAACAAGGGTTCGTCACAGAAAACGACGAAATCCAGGTCTCGAATGTTCATCACCCCGTCTCCATACACAAATGGCATCTGGGAATTGACCTGGGCTGCAACCAGGGCAGCTTTTTTTGCAGCAGGCAGCACAATGTCAACGCTTATGCCAAGGCTCACATTGCCATCCTCATCAGGCAGAGAGGTCTGAATGAGCGCAATGTCGATTGGCAGGACCTCCCTGTAAATTAAGCTGGGAACTGCAGAGAGAAAAACTGGCGTATAGTCTGCTGCAGCATTGTTTACTGCTGATCTGATGCCGTCTCCAATGAAAAAAGAGTTCAGCCTGAAGCTCTCTTTGAACCTCTCATCTGAGGTGGGAGTAATTCCGAGGCTCCAGACCTGGACGAGCTCGGCATCGAAGATGGCGCTGGGATGGGACTGTGCGTAGTTTAGCAGAGCTTTGACCAGGGCCTGAGGCTCTCCACAGGCTGTTCCGATGAAGATCCTGGCCCCGGGATGGACATGCTCGAATATCCTCTCTTCCGAGACGAACTTCTCGGGAAAACGCTCCTTGCAGGCAGCCCAGTCCATGAATCTATCACTATTTAGTATTAATAAAAATAGTATGCGCTCATGAGATTCTTTCGAGACTCTTGGAGGGCAAAGGGTTATAATCGGTGCAGCCTGCACTTCAAGCAATGCAACTGCTCACCGAGGGGGCAGTAACCTTCGAGGTGAATGGCTCCTTCTACAATCCGAGGATGAAGCTGAACAGGGACATCGGCGTGGCCATGGCCAGGGCCCTCTGCCTTGTGCAGTATGTGGATGCCCTATCAGCGAGCGGCATTCGTGGCCTGAGGGTGGCAAAGGAGGCAAATGTGCAAGAGGTCACTCTAAACGACGTCAGTCCGAGGGCATGCGAGCTTATCAGAAGGAATTCGGCCAGAAATGGCCTTGCCTGTGAGACCACCTGCTCAAATGCGAATGTCCTCTTGCACGAGAGGCACTTTCAGGCTGTGGACCTGGACCCATTTGGCTCGCCCTCGCCGTACCTCTCTTCAGCCAGCAGGTCTGCACAGTCTTATCTCTTCGTCACAGCCACTGATACTGCGCCCCTATGCGGTGCACACCTTCACAGTGGCATGCGAAAGTATATGGCCAGGCCTCTTCGCACCGACTATCACAGGGAGATGGGGGCAAGGATACTGCTGGGCCTGGCAGCCCGCGAGCTTGCAAGGCTTGACAAGGCCATGCAGCCAATGCTCACACATGCTACAGATCACTATGTGCGCACATACCTGCGCGTGGTCGGGGGCGCAAAGGCTGCAGACGAGTGCCTGGAAAAGATGGGGTATGTTGAGCACTGTCCAGGCTGCGGCAGCTTCGTCCTTTTGCCGCAGCCCAGGCCCGAGGGCATCTGCGCTCACTGCCATGGCAAAACAATCCTGGCAGGACCCTTGTGGCTGGGCAAAATACAGGAGGCTGATGTCATCTGCAGGGCTTTGGAGAATCTGGATAGCAGCGCCAGGGCGAGGAGGTTGCTTGAGACATGTGCGGCAGAGGTGGATGTGCCCATGTACTATGATCATCATAGTATCTGTGAGAGGCTAAATATCACTCCTGGCAGAATAGGTGATGTCGTGGAGGCCTTGTGCGAATCTGGGTACAAGTCATCTCGCACTCATTTCTGTGGACTTGGCATAAAAACCAGTGCACCACTCAAAGTCGTGGAGGATGTAACCTCATATCTGGGGCTCAGAGCCGAGCAATTTAGGGGCAGGCTGCATCATCCCTAGCAAATTGGCAGGGATTGGCCCTGATTTCGTCCTAAAACTTAATAAAGGAGAAGTACGTAATAGTGATAGCTGCATTGTGTATAATGCAGAGACCGAGCGGCACGAGGTGACGTTTATTACCCCCTTCATTGCTACTCCCTTTCGCATCTCGTGCCATCCCTTCTAACATAAAGCTGGTTTTTTGGCTCCTCGCTATTTAGTATGGGTGAACTTGAATCGCAAAATCTCTGTGTCTTCGTGACTCTGTACTGAAACGTGATTCGCTAACTGAACCACAGAGACACAGAGGCACAGAGGAGATATTTTATGCCCGATCTCACCCACACAATTTAGCGAAGAGCCGGTTTTTTTGCCCATTCCATATCTCCATTTCCACGCCGGCCTGGCGGCGCAAAACTGTAAAATAATGGTGGGATCATGTCCCTGGCATGAAGATTGCTCTTGTTGGTGGAACTGGCGATATTGGGACTGGCTTTGCCCTCAGGTGGGCTGCAAGTCATGAGATCATCATAGGCTCTAGAAAGGCGGACAGGGCCATGGAGAGCGCAGCGGCAGTCATAAAGCTGCTCGGAGGATCGGGGAATGTCTGGGGAACTGATAACGGCGGCGCCATCGCTGCAGCAGACGCCGTCGTGCTCTGCGTTCCTTATGAGCATTTAGCCTCTGTAACCTCGGATCTGAGGTCTTTTTATTCAGGCCAGCTCGTGATCTCGCCTGTGGTGCCCATGAGCTACAACGGCAAGTTCTTCCAGTTCGTGCCTCCGAAGGAGGGAAGTGCTGCATGCCAGGTGCGCTCTCTTCTTCCCGATGGCATGAGGATCGTGTCTGCCTTTCATACCATCAGTGCGGCTGCTCTGCAGGCTCAGGATCGGGAGCTGAAGGCGGATGTCCTCATCTGCGCAGACGAGCCCGAGGCTGTAGAGCAGGTCAGTGGGCTGGCCATGGAGGTAAAGAGCCTCCGTCCACTGAATGCAGGGCCTCTACAAGCCTCTGCCATGGTAGAAAGCCTGACGCCGATGCTTCTCAACGTGGCCCGCAAGAACAAGATAAAAGATGCAGGCATAAGGATAGTCTCAGAGCGATGAAGTCTTGGATCCGCCTTCGCATCCATCACATGATATCCAGTCCTCCTGAGCGCCCTGCTGTGTGCAGTTGAGGCCAAAGCACTCAGGAGGCCTCCAGCCTGGCCCTCTGGGGGAGGGAGCCCAGCCGCCGAGCTGCACGCCTGCATCCGTCGGCGAAGGGCTGGAGAGAGCGAGCCAGGAAATCACAGTATGCCCGCCAGCAGCTCAGCTGGGTTGATCAGCCCCATCCTCTGCCATATGATCCAGATTCCAATGAACGTCCCTGCCATGGCCCCCAAGTTTGCCAGGGCTGCCACCAAAATGACCTTGAAGAGCCGGTTCTTGGTCATCTCGTCAAAGCTGCTCGCCTGGGCCAGCTGCTTGAGGTCTGCCACAGTTGGCTTGAGCTTCCAGGCCTCGACCATGCCCGCAAACCAGCCCGCGGCCACGAAGGGGTTGATCGTCGTCATCCAGGCCACCATCAGGGCGGTGAGGGCCGAGAGGGGGTGGCCCCTGGCCAGGACGACGCCCAGGGCCGAGAGCCCCCCAGTGACGACGAACCAGATCCCAAAGGCCAGGACGATGTTCTGGCTTGATTGGGCCTTGAAGATGACAAGACCAATCGTCGCGATGATGAGCAGGGACACCACGACCCCGAAGACCCTTGCAAATGTGATCTTCTTCGAGGGCCTCTCGTTCAAGCCCTCCAGGGCAGGTATCTTCTCGGGGTGGGCCAAATGCCGCGCGATGCCCTCCTTGTGGCCTGCCCCCACCACAGCTAAGACGCGCCCCTGCCTGGAGAGCAGATGCAAATTTCTGGCCAAATAGGCATCGCGCTCGTCCACCAGCACGCCTGCCGCAGCAGGAGAGATCTTGCGAAACTCTGAGATCATCTGCGAGACTATGTCCTCCTGGGTGATTGTGTCGATATCGATCTTCTCCTCGCCCCAGCCGAGTGCCGCAGGGATGAGCGAGCCGACCAGCCGAATCTTGTCCAGGATCCCCATGGCCGACCAGAAGCGTTGGATGGTCACACCCACATCCCTGTCCACCAGCGCCACCCGCGCGCCCACCCTTCTCGCAGCCTCGATGGCCGCCAGCATCTCAGAGCCTGGCTTGACGCCCAGCTCGTCCCCTATCTTCTTTTGAATGTAGGCCAAAAACCACTGCACCAGGAAAAAATACAGCTTCCCTCCGCTGAGAAGCTCGCTTATCTTGATCTCCTTCTCCTCTTCCTGGCCTGTCAGAGATCTGTAGCGGGCTGGGCACAGCTCTACTGCCACGATGTCAGGCCTCTTCTCCTCTATGGCCCAGACGACCTCTTGAACGCTCTTCTCGGAGACATGAGCAGTCCCAATTATTATTATCTCATGAGCCTCTCCGGAGCCTGCCACATCCTGCGGCTGGATCAGATTATCCTTTGAATCTTCCAAATAGATTACCTCTCAAAATCCCTGCCCAGAGGATAGCTCGATGGCCCTGACCAGGTCCTCCCTGGACACAATCCCCACCAGCCTGCCGCTGTCTATCACAGGAAGCCTGCGAATTCCCAGCTCATTCATCATTCTCATGGCAGTTGATGCCTCTTCCTGGGGAGCAATTACATATAACTTTCTCGCCATCACCTGGCCAACGCGAGTCGTAGTGCGATCCTCATCTGAGACCTTTTGCAGATCTGCGATTGTGACGATCCCCAGTATCTTCTCGCCATCCATCACAGGATAGCCCCTGTGCTTCTCCTGAAACATCAGCTCCTTTAGCTCCTGAAGCGTCATGTCTGCATCGACTGTTCGAACCTGGGCTGACATGATGTCTCCAACCCTGATCCCCTCCAGGCTGACATTGATCTCAGTTGCCTTCTCCTCCTCAGAGGCCCCGACGTAAACGAAGAACGCCACAAAGAGGAGCAGAAAATTGAATGAGAAAAGCCCGAGAACGAACATCAGAATCGCAAACATCTTTCCCACGCCTGCAGCCCTGCGAGTGGCTGTGATGTAGGGCATCTGCGTGGCGAACCAGGCGCGAAGGAGGCGCCCGCCATCCATTGGAAAGGCTGGAAGGAGATTGAATGCCATGAGCATGAGGTTTAGCACACCCAGCGTCCAGAGCATGATGGCCACGGGACTGCTCTCATATCCCATGTTCGCCAGATCCGAGAGGAGAATGCACACAATGCCTAAAATTGCGCTGACAGCAGGCCCTGCAAAGGCCATCTGCAGCTCAAGGCGAGGATTTCTGGGGATCTCCTCCATCGCGGACACGCCACCGAAAAAGTAAAGAGTTATGCTCTTAATGCCAAAGCCGCTCTTGTGAGCCACATAGGAGTGGCCGAGCTCATGCAGGCCCACGCATGCGAAGAGCACCACCGCAAAAACCAGGGAGAAGGTCCACCTCAAACTGGCAGGCTCAATGGCGCCAAAGCCATATGTTCTACCAAATAGCGGCTCGCTGAAGGAGGCAAAAGCCCATGCGATATACAGGATGATCACGAGGAAAGACCAGTGGAGCCTGATGGGTATCCCTATGACCTTTCCTAACTGAAGCGAGGAGTTCATGCTATGTATTCAGTGCTCCTGCATTAATAGATTAAGCGAGCGGGTAGGAGAGTGGGGGTTCAGTGTGGATTTCAAAAACTAGAATTACCCGCTCGTCTAAAAGGAGTGGTGGTAAAGATATAAATTTTTCCCCTAATAGCTCTTCACCAGATATCTGACCTGAGCGCTGTGCTCGGCCATGCAGACGGCTGCATACGCCTCGCTCAATGATTCGCCAGCTGCAAAGACTCCATGGCCGCGAGCAATGCATGCCCTGTGAGACTTCAGCGCCGCAGATACTGACAGCGCGAGCCCCTCCGTTCCAAAGCCGCCCTCTACTATCGGCATACTGCCCAAAAAGGCAACTCCCTCGCTGTCTATTGGCGACACAGCATCCTTCTCCAGCAAAGATAGGGCCACAGCATAAGGAGAGTGTGTGTGGATGACAGCGCCACAAGGGTGGCTCTGGTAGATGGCCCTATGAACGCAGGTCTCACTGCTCGCTATTTTATCGAGATCGCACTGGCACATCAGATCCACTGCCACGATCTGGCTCGAATCCAGCTCATCCAGCATCGAGCCCGTGCAGGTTATGAGTATCTTGTCGCCCTGAAGAATGCTTATGTTCCCGAACCTGGAGCTGGTAAGGCCAGAGGCGATCACTTTCCTGCCAAATCTTGCAATCTCCTCTAAAGACATACCAGCCTCATTGTTTTGCCAGAAGACGGAAAGGGACCGCCCTGAAGTCCACCTCTCCGAACCTCCCCTGCAAATTGACCTGGACCTGGTAGTCTCCAGGCGTCCAGAAGCTCGTCTCCCAGCGAGCTGAGTAAATGCCATTGCCGTCAAAGTCGTCCATTGGTATCTCAAGCGTCCTGTCCGGCCCAATGATGTTCGAATTGATCGCCTTCAGATCTCCAATGGCGCTTGCCTCGATCATCACTGGATCTCCAACATGAGCTTCATTTCTGTTCAGCTTCACGCTCTCCAGAACGGGCGCAGACAGCTTCTCTGGTGCAGTCTGCGCGCTCTTCAGTGCATTTGTCAAATTCAGAGCTCCGTAGCCGTATACGTCATCTGGCCCTGCCCTGCCCAGGTCGTCTGCAGTCTTGAGAAGCATCCTCTTCACATCTGCAGGCATAAGGCCGCTCTGAGCCTCCAGCAGGATACAAGATGCTCCCGAGACCTGAGGGACCGCCATGGAGGTGCCGCTCATGGAGCTCAAGCCATTCTTGGAACCTGCCAGTGCCGAGACCACGTCCACGCCTATGGTCACCAAATCGGGCTTGATCTCACCGCTTGATACAGGTCCGCGTGAGGATTGCTCGAATATAGAGCCACTTGAGTCGATGGCCCCCACTGTTATCACCTTGCTCGCATCTCCTGGAACTACGATAGAGCTTGGCGCTGGGCCGGAGTTTCCAGCCGCAACGCACATGACCAGCCCTTCATCGACCATCTTGTTGCAGGCCTCATCGAGGAGGGATGATCCTTCATTTGGGCTCTCACCGCCAACGCTAAATGATATTACCTTTATCCCATAACGATCCTTATTCTCCAGGCACCAGTCCAGGGCCTTCAAGGCATCCGATAAGTAGCATGCTCCATCCCTGTCCATGACCTTCACCACCACCAGTCTCGACCCAGGTGCGACCCCAATCCCATCGTCTCCGGATATGAGGCTGGCACAGTGAGTGCCGTGTCCATTATCATCATACGGCGCACTCTGGTTGTTCACGAAGTCCTTGAAGGCCACGATCTTTCCCTCCAGGACCTCATGATTTGGGTCAGCCCCAGTATCGATGAGGGCAACAACCACTCCCTCTCCTGTCAAGCTCTCTCTCTTCTTCCTTGGGTCATCGACTGAGGACGCCGCCGGCGAAGCCCCTCCCTGTGCGCCAAGGACCTTCAGCTTCTGGTCCTTGTAGATGCCCTTGACGCCCTTGATCTTGGAGATCTTCTCCAGGCTGTCCCTAGAGACGGTCATGGCGCTGCCCGGCAGAATTTTTAACCTCTCTCCTCCTTGCCCTGATGCCACGCCGCTCAGGTTGCCATCATGAAGGACGATGACCTTCATGTCCCTGGCCCTCTCCCTCTCCAGGCTGTCCTCTATGCCATTGCCATTGAGATCATTGGGATCGCGAATGGTGATGCTCCTGGACTCGTCTTTGGCGGCGTTTCCTGCTTTGTCAATGGCAACTATGGTCACTTTGTAATTTCCCGGAGGCAGGTTAGATCCGCAGTAGCCAGTGTATCTGCCGTCTTTGTCCAAATCCAGCATGAGGTTCATGCGACTGCCCACGTCTGCATAGACCATCTCCAATCCTACAGAATCGTAAACGAAGGCATTGATCTCGCTCCTTGGGTCTCCCGTCTTGAGCACAGAGGGGGTCACGCTCACGCTGTAGATGACCGGCGGCATGCTGTCATTCGAGCTTGGCCTGAGATAATTGTTGTACTCCTTCTGGAACCAGACCGTCGCCTTGTTCTCAAGTGGGTTGTACTGGGGCATTGCAAGAGCAAGGCTAACTAGGCTGGCCAGAAGGAGAGCACAAATCAAGGAGCTGGAGTTCACACCAGACTCCCACTATTGACTTTTAAGATTCTTATATTTACTGGTGCCCGTGACCTGTATCTCCAGCACGTCTGTGAACGTCTTGGTGACCTCACTGGCGGAGGCCACGATGTCCACCCTGTACGTTCCTGCGGCGACGTTTGCATTCCAAAATCCAGCGAACTCATCTCCTGACACGCGCTTCATGATGACGCTGGAGACAGTAGCTCCTGCCTGGCTTTTTACCTTCGCTGTGACCTTGAAGCCATCGTCAGAGGCGCCCTGTTGGGCCTTTGTGCTGGATCCAATCTGCACCACGCCATTTGTGCTGCTGAGGTCTGCGAATCCCTGCGGCGAGCCAAATCCACAGGTTGCACATCCCTTGACAGTCAGCACAGTCTCGTTGCGCTCAGGCGTCTCGTTGCCGTCTGCTGTCTGCATCTCCTGCACAAAGGTGACTGTTATCTGAACCGCATCTCCGATCTTCGCAGGGTTTGGCTGAGCTTTTGCCTCTTGGATGTCGATATCAAGCCTGGGCAAATTTGCCGTCCAGTCCTGCCAAGAGTATATTCTTGCGTCATACCCCAGGAGCGAGAGGGCGAACCAGACCATGGACGCCTTGACCCCGGTGTTTGTGTAAACTACCACGGGCTTGCTCTTGCTAAGGGGGACGAACAGCTTTTCCAATTCAGCTTCGTCCTTTATCTTCTTGCCATTCAGAACGCTATCATAAGGTATATTGACGGCCCCTGGAATCGAGCCTGCGCTGACCTCCTCTGCAGTCCTGGCGTCTACGATCTGGGCAGCCCCACTGCGAACATACTCGTATGTGGCCAGAAGGTTGGAATTTATCGTGGCGGTGTAGTTCTTCTTGGGAAGCGCACTGGGCTTTGCAGCTGTGGGCTGCTTTGCAGCCACCCAGTCATCGATCCCGCCATCCAGCAACCTCACCCTCTCATGCCCAAGATACTTCATGATCCAGTAAACGTATGTCGCAGCTGACGGTCCGCCGCCGCATGGCTGGCATTCGCCATAAATCAGCACATCATCATTCTCAGATATGCCCGCATCACCCAGTACCTTGGCCATCTCCAAAACCGGCTTGAGGGCTCCACCGGCTTCCAGGAATTTGGTGTAGGGGATGTTTATTGCTCCCGGGATGTACTCAGTTGAGTTGGGGCTGATGTCCAGAATCACCCCTGAGCTGCTGGCGTTTGCTATTGGGACGAGCACAGATGCGAAGCCAGGGCTTCTTGCGTCTGTGATGCTATTCTCGCCATTGGTGGATGCGCCTTCGCTCACAGCGCTCATTGCGGTCAAGATGGGATCGTCGGTGGCGGTGTAAACCCAGCTTGAGTTTGCAGGCTCATCTCCGAGAAATGCCGCCCACTCGGAACTCAGCACATCCTGCTGAGCTGATGGCGAGCCACCTTTGCAAACAGAGCATTCTGCAAAGGCACAAAAGATCAGGGCTGCAGCTATTAGCGATGATAATACAATGCATTCTGCTGCTCTAATTATCCTCATGCACCCTCCTCTTAGACATTGGTCGCATTCCCTTCTGTCTCCTGGTGGTACAACCAGTCTTCATAGGAGTAAAGTTTTGCGTCATAGCCCAGAAGCTTCAAAGAGAACCAGACAACAGATGCTTTGACGCCCGTATTGGTGAAGACCACAACAGGTTGATCTTTGTTCAGGATGCCAAAGATCCTCTCCAGCTTTGCCTCGTCCTTGATCTTGCTGCCGCTGACAACGCTCTCATTGGGAATGTTAATGGACCCTGGTATGGACCCCGCGCCAAACTCCTGAATCGTTCTGGCATCGACGATCTGAGCCTTTCCGCTCTTCACATAATCGTATGTGGCTGTGAACTCAGACGTGACATTGGCAGTGTATGTCTTCTGAGGTTTTATGGATGTATCACTGGCAGTTGGCCTTCCGGCTGCAGCCCAGTCGGATACGTTTCCATCCATCACCCTGACATTTTCCTGGCCCAGAGATCTCATGATCCAATATGCGAAGGTTGCAGGAGCCGGCCCTCCTCCACATGGCATGCATTCGCCGTATATCACAACAGAATCATCGCGGGAAATCCCAGCATCTCCCAGGATCTCGACAAGCTCAGCCTGGGATTTTACAAAAGTACCATTGATCAGGAATTCGGTGTAAGGAATGGCAATTGATCCATGGATGTGCTCTTTCGCGCTCTCGCTGATGTCGAGCAGTATATCCGTCTCCGAGACATCCTCTATTGGTACGAGCATCTCTTTGGCGGCGTCACTGCGCATGGCCTCGTTCATCCTAGGCCTGTCCATGGCTGGTGCAGCGGCCTGTGAGACGTTTTTCTGCTCATCAGCAAAGCCGTGAAGAGGTTGATTCCACTTGGCGACCCTGGATTTCTGGACTGTGCTGAGGCCCGGAAGTATCTGAGATGTTGCGCCAGCGTTCGGGTTTCCTATCTCGTCCAGCTTTGCCTCGCCCGACCAGCCGGAATCCTGGCAGGCATCGCAACCGTATTCATTGCTCGCCACTGCGCAACCGGCCAGCACCAATAGTGCGGCCAGTGCAAAAATGCCCACTCCCAATAAACAAAATTTAGATGATATCATAAATCTCCCCATTTTCCTCACTTGACCTATGATGAGGCAAAACCACTCCTTGATCTGACCGTTATGCTGCCTAATGTCTCCTGCAGCTCATATCCACGCGAGTCCCTCGCACTCAGGACGATATCATACTCTCCTGGATCGAGAAGGGCTGTGGGGAATGTGCCCTTGTAGGAATCCTCAGACAAGACCAGCCTCGCGTAGCCTTTTGCCTCTTTTCCCGATTGGAAGGCGTGCACTGCAACCTGAGAAAGCGCATATTTCGATCTCAACTTTGCCATTACTGCAATGCTGTCGCCAACTTTTGCATCTTGCGGGGAGAGGCTCTTGTCCATGACGCTGATCTGCTTGATCTGATTGCCCATGATAGGGTAATCGTCTTTTGCCACCTCATTTATCTGGTAGGGCTCATCGCCAAAGCCGTCCTTCCCGGAGATGTCCTGGCCTGGGCCTGCCATCTCATCCTTTCCCTGGTAGTCGCTCCAAAGGTTGCCGCCTTTCGGATAGTTCGCATTCCAGGCGTTCTTGCCCCTGTCCTCTGCCTGAACCACATTGTCCAGAATGCTGTTGCCGTAGATCATATTTCCGCTTGACTCCACGAATATGCCAGTCTGGCTTTCTGAGATGTTGTTGTAGGAAATTATATTATTATCTGACTTGCCCTGCACCTGCAGTCCGTAGCGGCCATTTCCACTGATCAGGTTTCCTTCTATGGTATTTCGGCCCGATTCCATGAGGGTCACGCCGGCCACGACATTCCTCTCAATGGTATTGTTGAGGATTATGTTGTCTGTGCAGTTGAAGCGCAGATCGAGGCCTGAATTGGTGTTCTTCGACATATCGTTGAACTCAATGCGATTCTTTGCACAGTTGGTGAACATGTAGAGCCCGTACATGTTGCCCTGAAGCACGTTTCCTCTGATTGTGTTGTTATTACATGATGGGAAGAGGTTTATGCCATAAGCACCGTTGCCATATGCAACATTGTTCGCGATGAGGTTGTCATCTGAGTTGGAGAGGTAGATTCCATACCAGCCCTCGCCTCCCAGGCCGTTGAAACTGGCATTGTTTCCCGTGATGATATTTCCATCGGAGAATAGCAAGGCAATGCCCGGCTGAGTGCATCGAATTACTGTGTTATTGGAGACCCTGCAGCCCTTCACGCTGTTGAGCTTTATCCCATAAAAGCCATCACGGACCTGGAAACCTGTGATGAGGACGTCGTCGGCCTCGATGCTCACGCAGGCATCTCTGCTGCCTGCCCGAATGGTTGCGCCATTGCCCACCAGGTTTATGCTCTTTTGGATTGTTATTTTGTCGTATACGCCATGAGCCACCTGAAGTGTATCGCCGGGGGAGGCTGCATCTATCGCAGCTTGTAAGTTCGAACTCACCTGTATCGTCGCGCCGTCTGCGATGACGCAAATTAGCAATGCTATGCCTGCGATGCAAAGGGCTGTAGTTCTCAAGCGACCACCCAAAGACCAAGAGCAGTCGAGATGTTAATAAAGCTAACGCAGTCATATAGATGAGAGATCGTCCATATAAGTGGCATATGAACATAAGCCTTTTTACCATATGAGAGATGGTGTCATTGGAGGAATTAACTTTGAGATCATCGTATGCTCTTATCGGTCTATTCCTGCTGCTTGCGGCGTCAGCCGAGGCTGGCAGCTTCAAAGCGAATACGGATGTCGAAACTTATGTGGATGCGAACTACATAGACCAGAGCTTCAGCGATAATGATACTCTCTGGGCAGCATCCGAGGATGGCAAGTCCTTTCAGGAGGTTTACCTGAGTTTTGTCAACCTCTTTGGCTCCCAGGGAATCTTCAAGCCTGAGCAGATCCAGTCTGCCACATTGGCCCTCGACGCAGTCCAGGTAAAGGAGCCAGGCGAGATAAGGGCGTATCTGGTGCATGGTGCGACCTTCGATACAGCGACCTGGAATGACAAGCCAGAATACAATCCCGACGTCTCTGCGTCTGTGGAGATCAGCAAAGAGGGCAGCTACACGATTGACGTCACGCCACTTATCAAGAAAGCAGTTGAGATCTGCACTGAAGGCTGTCCCTACTCCATAGCTCTGGTGGCCGAGGACGGCGCGTCTGTGGGGTTCGCTTCCAGCAGGGCATCTTCGGGGAGCCGACCGGTGCTTGAGTATGTCAGTTGAACCTGAATCTTCTTTTTATACCTGTTCTATTCCATGTGGTAGCTGATGCGCGCCCTCATGCCTCTCCTGAAGGTCATAGTTGCCCTGGTTCTGATATCAGGCGTGGCCGCAGCGAGCACCACCCTCGCACAAGGCAAAGACGCCAGCGAGGTCATACTCATCAATTCGCCTGGCTGCACGAAGTGTGCAGCAGCAGAAAGAGTGCTAGGCCAAGTGGGAGAAGAGATACCACTCAACATAAGCAGGCACTATTACTATTCCGATGAAGGCCATCGCATCATTGGGCAGTACAAAGCAAAGGATGTCCCTGCGATCATCATTGGGACGAGCGTAATAAACTACAGGGATTATGAGGGGGACGATGCCTTGCTCGAGAGGTTGATTCGAGAAGCACTGGCAAATCAGACTCCCAGTTTCAACCCTGTCTTCTCCATCCCGAGCAATGAGAGCGCAAATCCGAGCATTATCGAAGACGGCCCATCTCTGAATCTGCGGGAATTCTCCATTTACACGATCTTTGCAGTCCTGGGCGCAGGGCTGGTGGCGGGATTCAACCCCTGCCTCCTGGGAATTCTGGTCTTCTTGGCGGCATCGGTGCTCTCCTCGACAGGCCGCAAGCGCGAGATGGTGAGGATGGTGGTGTTCTTCTCTTTAGGCATCTTCACAATGTACTTCCTCTTCGGCCTGGGCATGCAGCGGCTGCTTGCGACGGACGCAGTGGCGAGCATCTTTCGCTATGCTCTGAGTGCATTTCTACTGCTGGCAGGCCTATCCCAGGTGCTGGACGCCGTGCGGCTGGCCAGGGGAAAAGCATCCTTATTCCGGACTGATTGGGCGCTCGATCATTTCCAGAGAGGAGTGGACAGGGGCAGTTTCAGCTCATACTTCCTGATCGGGGCGCTCTTCTCCCTGGTCAAGGCACCGTGCGTGGGAGCCATCTACCTCGCAATACTGGATCTCCTATCATCCCAGAGCTATTTTGCAGGTGCAGCCTGTCTGTTCTTCTTCAACTTGGGCGTCGTCCTGCCGATCATCGTCCTGGGAGGCTTCATCGCGCTGGGGATGAGCCCAGAGCAGGTGGATGCTTTTCGCAAGGACCACCGTGCAGGGATGAGGCTTGTGACGGGCCTAGCGCTGATCTCGCTTGCGCCCATGATCTACTGGCAGTGGATCTAGGGCTGAAGGGTTGTGTGGAAAAAGGATTAATAGAGAGATGTTTCTCTCGTGCTACGAGGTGAATTTTTGTTTTTAGTAGGTGAGGCTCTCATCGGGAAAGAGCCTGAGATAGCACATATCGACCTGCTCATCGGAGAGAAGGAGGGGCCAGTGGGAACTGCCTTTGCTTGCGGACTCGCACAGCTCTCGGCAGGGCACACTCCTCTTCTGGGGGTCATTCGGCCAAATCTTCCTCCAAAGCCTTCTACCCTAATCGTGCCCAAGGTCACAGTAAAGAGCATGGATCAGGCGGCTCAGATCTTTGGGCCTGCCCAGATGGCTGTGGCCAAGGCGGTGGCGGACTCTGTGGCTGAGGGGATCATTCCAAAGGAGAGAGCTGAGGAGCTGGTGGTGGTGGTGTCAGTTTTCATCCACCCGCAGGCCAAGGATTACGATGCCATCTACCGCTACAATTATGGCGCCACGAAGCTGGCACTGCAGCGGGCAATGGAGGGCTTCCCGGATGTGGACAAGGTCCTATACGAGAAGGACAGATCCACCCATCCAATCATGGGCTTCAGAGTAACCCGTCTCTGGGACCCACCGTACCTGCAGGTGGCCTTCGACCTTGTGGACCTGGATGAGGTGCGTCGCGTTCTGGCTGCCCTGCCAGAGAGCGATCACATACTTATCGAGGTGGGAACTCCGCTGGTCAAGATGCTGGGCATAAACATAGTCAAGGAGATTCGTGCCATTCGACCTGGTGCTTTCGTCATCCTGGACCTCAAGACCCTGGACACCGGCAACCTGGAGGTGCGCCTGGCAGCAGACTCCACTGCAGATGCTGTAGTGATATCGGGCCTTGCGCCCAAGAAGACCCTTGAGCTGGCCATCGATGAAGCTCGCAAGACGGGCATCTATTCTGTAATCGATATGCTCAATGTGCCCGACCCGCTTGCGGTGTTGAAGAGCCTGGACGTCCTGCCAGACGTTGTCGAGTTGCACAGGGCCATCGACATGGAGAAGAGCGCCCATGCCTGGCAGAACATTCGCGAGATGCAGGCGCTGGCCAAGCCCGGCAGAAGGCTCCTGGTGGCAGTGGCTGGCGGCATTCGCGTGGATACCGAGGCCCAGGCGCTGGCTGCGGGCGCTGACATACTCGTCGTGGGAAGGGCGATCACAAGATCAAAGGACATTCGCGACATGGCCGAGCAATTCCTGGCGGGCCTGAAGCAGACGGAGATCGATCAGTACAGGATCATGACGGACTTCTGAAAGATCGGGAGATCCAGGATGGTCCATGCCCTTCTCTTTTTTTCGGCCCTTCGCCCTTTAGAATGGGCAAAGCCATTGATCTTATTGCTAATTTTGTCGTCTGCCAGCAGCGCCAACGCCATAGATGTTCAGGTCGGCCAGGCGGTGCGACCTGAAGGAGCTGTCATCCTCGTGGTGGATGGGCTTGGGGCATCTTATGTGTATCCTGAGCACAATGCCTACGCTCTGGACGGCACCCTCTTGAAGAAAGCGCTGCTGTTCAACCTGACAGGCAGTGGGGCCCGCGTGGTGGACCTCAGAGTACCTGTGCCAGAGACCACCAAAAGCCACAGCGTTCTTGTCACCGGCGACTCCGACGTCGACCCGCAGTTGCTGGGGCCCACCATATTCGACGCCGCCCGCAAGGAAGGCTATCTCTGTCTGGCTGTGTTAGAGCGCGGCGATGCAATGCCCATGCTGCAAGAGATGGATGCAGTCCTGTATCTTGAAGACAATTCAATTTCAGGATCCGAGCCCATCACAGGCTTCCGGGCTGGCACGCCGGCGGGGCTCTGCTCACTCTTCCAGGAATGGCGGGACAAGTTTGCCAGTTACACTGAAGCGCAGGGCGTCGCGGGCTATGCGGGTTACAACTGCTGGGGACTGGACGCGGCAGCCGATATCGTCGAACATCTTTTGGGCAATCATTTTCTCATGCTTGTGAATGTGGGGGCCGTTGACAGCGCTGGCCATAACCTGGGCTTGGAAGGTTATCTTGAGGCTGTGGCTGCTCTGGACGTACCTCTTGGGAGACTGGCCGAGGCCTGCCGGAAGAACAATGTGCTTTTGATCATCACTGCAGATCATGGGATGAGCTTTCAGAGCACAGAAGACAAGGGCGGCCACTCTGCTGAGAAATATGCGAAACGCTTGGAGGCCCTGCGCGTGCCTCTGGTCGTTCTTGGCCCAGGCATAGACGAGCTGAATTTGGGGGGCAGGTGGTCGGAGGTGGATATCGCGCCGACAGTGCTAAATGCACTTAATATCTCCTGCGATCATCCTTTCGAGGGTCAGCCCCTGCCTATAAAATGCAGCTATGATCTGAGTGTCGTGGGTGCTCCCGAAGGCGTCGCTCTTCTTCGTGATGGAAGGCTGCTGGCAAATGCTTCTGGAGATTGGCAATACAACTTCAAAGGCCTTGAGAGGGGACTGTACAGCATCCAGGCAGGCGGAGAATCCAGAGATGTCCTGATGAACGGAGACCTCGTTTTGGATCTGACCGACAGGGCTGCTCCTCTGGGCAGCATGAAAAAGATCATAGCTGTCATCATCATCATGACCATCAACCTGGCCGGAGCTGCAGTCATCATCAGGATTTGGAGGAGGTGATCCAGTCCGAATTCAGACTGCCCCGCATCCCCGCTCTCCAGTCCTGACGCGCACCACGTCCTCTACAGGGTAGATGAATATCTTGCCATCTCCTGCCTCGCCTGTCTGCGACACATCGCATATCAGGTCGATTACCTTCTCAGCATCTTTATCGTCTACTACTAGCTCCAACTTCACCTTGGGCAAAAACTCTACCCTGTAGTCGCCAGCCCTCCATTGCAGGGCAATCCCTTTCTGTCTGCCCCGGCCCTTGACTTCGGTGGCAGTCATACCAGAGAAACCCAATCGATCAAGCTTCTCGCGGAGAAGATGCAGCTTCTCAGGCCTGATTATGGCTTCAATCTTCTTCATTTTTAGCGACCTCACATATAAGCGCCTTCACCATGCTGGCTGATGTCCAGGCCCACAGCTTCCTCCTCATCTCGGACTCTAAGGCCCATGACGGAATCGATGGCCTTGGCAATGCCCAGGGTGACGACGAAGGAGTAGACCCATGTGACCGCAATTGCTATCAGCTGTACCACAACCTGATGGTAGTTCCCAGCAAGGAGCCCAGCTGCGCCGATGGAGGCGAAGATTCCAGTTGCCAGAACGCCCCATGTGCTGCCGATGCCATGGCAGGCAAGGACGTCCAGCGAATCATCGACCTTCTTGCTCCCCCGCACGAGGAGGATGGCATAGTAGCCCGCGAAGGCAGCGACAACGCCGATGGGAACTGCAGCAAGAGGCGTCACGAACCCTGCAGCAGGAGTGATGGCTGCCAGCCCTGCGACTGCACCTGTAACGATCCCGAGGGCCGAAGGTGCTCTCTGCCTCCAGGAGAGGAGCATCCAGGTCGTCGCCGCTGCTGCAGCTGATGTGTTGGTGGTGACGAAGGCATTGGCAGCAAGGCCATTTGCCGCAAGCGCTGAGCCCGCGTTGAAGCCGAACCAACCAAACCAGAGCAGAGCTGCGCCTATAACCGTGGTTGGGATGTTATGAGGCTCCATTGGGTCAGTGCCAAAGCCCTTCCTCGCCCCGATTACCATGGCGATGGCCAGAGCCGAGACTCCTGCGCTGATATGTACCACAATTCCTCCGGCAAAGTCAAGAGCTCCAAGCTGCTGCAGCCACCCGCCACCCCAGACCCAGTGGGCTATTGGGTCGTAGACAAGGGTGGCCCAGACCAGGGAGAACACCAGGAAGGAGCTGAACTTGATGCGTTCTACATAGCTGCCAGTGATCAGAGAGACGGTAATGATGGCAAACATGGCCTGAAAGATCATGAACGTCAGAGCAGGTATGGTTAGGCCCTCCTTCACGCCCATGCCCACTCCATCCAAGCCAAGAAAGTCCAGGCTTCCTATTAGCCCTGATATATCCTTCCCAAAGGCAAGGGTGTATCCGTATAAAATCCATTGCAAGCTTATGATGCCCATGATGGCAAAGCTGAATATTATTGTAGAGATTGCGTTCTTCTTGCGCACCATCCCACCGTAAAAGAGGCCGACGCCAGGGATCATGATCAATACCAAGGCTGCACTGATCAGGACCCAGGCGTTATCTGCAGCATTTATTGGTCCATCATCTGCAGATGCCTCGCCTATCAGCATAGCTAATGATAGCAATGAGCAGATCGCACGCATGTTACCACCACTCATCAAGATCGAAGCTTAATTTATAAGCATATTTAGGAAAAGATATGCTTAATTCATATTCATTGTGAAAAGATCATAAATGATCTCAAAGCATAAACGATCTCAAAGCGCAGACAGGCTTGCTAATGAAACCTATGCTACTAATCTTTTTCAATATGATGTCTTGATGATCTTTTCATAACGAGTATGAAATTATTTTAACAAAGTTTTTATAGCATCAACGGGTCGGAGTTCTTGCATAAATGGATCGAGGTAGACCATCCATAAAGGGATTGAGGTAAAGCATGAAAATTATAAAGTGTGCAGCTATTGCAGCAAGTGCTTCTGCCTTATTGCTGCTATTAGCAACCATGGCAATGGCGGGCGATCCGAACGGTTCGAGCACCTACACAGACGATGTAGCTGGGCTGAAGATCGCCACAAATTTCGCATGGACTCTCGTTGCGGCCTTCCTGGTCTTCTTCATGCAGGCCGGGTTTGCCCTGCTTGGCGCTGGAGCCCTGCGAGTGAAAAACACAGTAAACTACTTTGCCAAGAGCTACATGGACTTCTCCATTGGCGCCTTGGCTTACTGGGCAGTAGGATTTGCCCTCATGTTTGGAGGCTCCAAGCTCTACGCGGGTCTGGAGGATGGAAACAGCATCATTGGATGGAGCGGATGGTTCCTATCTGGAAGTGCTTATGACGTCTCAACCATGATGTTCTGGATGTTCCAGGTAGTCTTCGCTGCCACGGCAGCAACCATAGTTGCAGGTGCATGCGCTGAGAGGCTCAAGCTTCAAGCCTATCTGATTTATAGCGGCATCGTCACTGCCATCATCTACAGCATCTACGGTCACTGGGTATGGGGCGGAGGCTGGCTATCAACCCTGCCATTCGGCGTGGGTGCAAGAGATTTCGCAGGCTCTGGGGTGGTGCATGCCGTTGGCGGCCTCGTGGCCCTGGCAGCTATAATGCTCCTCGGTCCGAGGATTGGAAAATTCAACAAAGACGGGACACCCAATGCAATACCTGGTCATGATGTGGGCTACATAGTCCTGGGAACATTCGTCCTGTTCTTCGGATGGTTCGGGTTCAACCCAGGATCGACACTGGCAGCAACGGACCTCAGGATAGCTGTGATAGCAGTCAACACATTCCTGGCGGGAGCTGCGGGTGCTGTTTTGGTCTGCTACTGGACGTTCCTGAGAACAGGAAAAGTTGATATCGCCTTGACCTGCAACGGCGCTCTGGCAGGCCTGGTTGGAGTCACAGCTCCATGTGCGTATATACCGAGCTGGGCTGCAGTGGTAGTAGGATTGGTGTCAGGCTTAATAGTGATGTATGGAATAAAGTTCAATGAATGGGTGCTGAAGGTGGATGACCCTGTTGGCGCAGTGGCTGTGCACGGCTACAACGGGCTCTGGGGCCTCCTGGCGGTAGGAATCTTCGCAGATGGCACATATGGCGGCGTGAGCGGTCTTATCGTTGGCAGTACCGGCCAGATGATGGCTCAGATCATAGACGCGGCTACTGTCGCTGTCTGGGCATTTGGTCTCGGCTACATACTGTTTGCCCTGCTAAAGCACACCGTCGGCCTCAGAGTTCCAAGAGAAGAAGAGATGGCTGGATTGGACATGGGAGAGCATGGATATTCCGCCTACCCTGAGTTCGTGACACAAGAACCTGGCGAAGGCCTGATGGTGGCGGAGACAGCTTCTGCTCCGGCAAATTCCCCGAAAACGGTGAGAACATGAGGATGATCCAGGCAATAATCAGACCCTCTAAGGTAGAGGATGTAAAAAAAGCCCTAGATGAGGCGGGCTATGCCAGCCTCACCTTGCTGGATGTGAAAGGCAGAGGCCGCCAGAAAGGCATCAAGCAGATCTGGCGAGGCGAGGAGTACACCGTGGACATGCTCCCCAAGGTCAAACTGGAGGTCGTTGTCCAGGATGAGAGGGAGAATGATGTAGTAGAGATCATCAGAAAGGCAGCATATACTGGAAACATCGGCGATGGCAAGATATTCGTTCTGCCTGTCGAAAAGACCATTCGCATCAGAACGGGCGAGATGGACGGCAAGGCGCTCTAGCCTGCCGATCTTCAATTTTTTGGACGTGTTTGTCGTGAATCAGTTACGGTCGTGAATCAGTTATAGGTTTGAATTTTGACTCATACGAAACTTAGCGTTCTTCGGATGCTGATTTTCTTCAGATGATCTTGAGTGGAGCCTATCCTTATGATCGCTCCACACAAGAGAGTACCAAAAACGTCAACCCATTTTCGAATCACGACCATAATGGCGCTGAGGATATGCCCTCGGTCCAGTCGATCTCCTCAGACCTTCGCCGTTGCCCTCTCGTCCTTGGCGTAGACGTCTCGCAGGTCCACGACCTTCCTGGACTTGCCGGCCGTGCGGGGGATGGAGCCCTTCTCCACCAGCTCTATCTTGCTGCGCACATTGAGCACTGACTTGAGCTTGTCCTCCACCCTCCTCTGCAGCCTGGCCAGATCCTGCAGCTCGCCGGTGAAGGCCTCATCCTTCATCTCCACCTGGATGCTGATCTCGTCCAGTCCGTGCTTTTTGCGGTCCACTATTACCTGGAAGTAGTTTCCGATCTCGGGAATGCTGACCAGCACATCCTCGATCTGGCTTGGGAAGACATTGATGCCCCTCACGATGAGCATGTCGTCAGCCCTTCCCAGGAAGCGGTGCAGCTTTCTGCTGGTTCGACCACAGCTGCACTTCTCGTCCAGGACATAGGTCATGTCGCCGGTGTGGTAGCGGATAAGGGGCATGGCCTCCTTGGTCAGAGATGTCACAACCAGCTCTCCAGGCTCGCCCGGAGCACATGGCTCCTCATTCTCATCCAAGATCTCTATCAGAAAATGATCCTCCCAGATGTGCAGGCCGTTTTGCTCCTGGCACTCGAAGGCGACGCCAGGTCCCATCATCTCAGACAAGCCGTAGGAGTCGTAGGCCTTGATGTGCAATGCCTCCTCCAGCTCCTTCCTAGATTCGTCGGACCATGGCTCGGCACCGAAGCAGCCTATTCGAAGCTTCAGCTTATCCACAATGCCCTTGGCCTTAGCCGTTTCTGCCAGGTAAAGGGCATAAGATGGCGTGCAGTGCAGAACAGTCACGCCGAAGTCCATCATGATCTCCAGCTGGCGTTCAGTGTTGCCCACGCCAGAAGGCACTGCCATGGCGCCCATGCGCTCGATGCCGTAATGGACCCCCAGGCCGCCGGTGAAAAAGCCATAGTTAACCGCATTCTGGAAGATGTCGCCCTTCGTGACGCCGACCATCACAAAATCCCTGGCCATCATATCGGACCAGGTTGCGATATCATTGGCAGTGTAGCCGACGACTGTCGGCTTTCCAGTCGTGCCTGAAGAGGCATGCACCCGGACGACCTCCTCGCGCGGAACGGCAAACAGGCCAAATGGATAGTTCTCCCGCAAGTTCGCCTTTCGTGTGGTTGGAAGCTTGGAGAGGTCCTCGAGGCTCTGGACGTCCTGTGGCGAGACTGCAGCCTCCTTCAGCTTGTTGTGATAAAATGGCACATTCTTGTAGACCTTTTCAACAATGCTCTTGAGCCTTCTGAGCTGCAGCTCTTCCAGCTCAATCCTATCCATTAGCTCCATTTTTGGTTGCCAGTAATTCATTTCAATTCCCTGATGAGTTAGATTTATGCGCTCGATTTATGTGTGCCTGTATGATACACAGTGCCATTGAAGAAAACGTCGGGGTATATCAATATTTTCGGCGTGGAGCCGCTCAAGATAAAGCTTACATAATATCAATAGCAATTGGTAAGCTTATGGTGGCTAAATCCAAGCTATTGGTCTTGTTGCTCGTCGTATTCTTTGTGGCGGCATCAGTGAACGCCCGAGAGCAGAGGGTTACCGTCTCCGGATCGAGCACCGTCATGCCCCTGGCAGAGCTTGGAGCCGAGGAGTTCAACATGCTTCAGGACAGATACCACGTGAGCGTGACAGCGGGGGGCACTGGAGTTGGAATTGTGGATGTGGCTGAGGGCAGATCCTCCATTGCCATGGCATCCCGGGAGATCCAGCTTGTCGAGAGACAGAGGTACGAGACAGGCAATAAAAGATTCAAGGAGATTCCAGTGGGCTATGATGCCATTTGCCTCGTGGTCAGCCCTGAGGTGTATAATTCTGGTGTGACCTCCCTCACAAAGGAGGATGTAAAGCAAATTTATAGGGGAGATATTACCAACTGGAGGGACCTTGGCGGCCCGGATTCGGAGATCTTCGCCATAGGAAGGAAGGCGGGATCTGGAACAAGGGATACCTTCAATGAGATCATAATGGGCTGCAAGGAGGCAGAAACGCCGGGCGTGTCCATGGAAGCTTCAGATAGCTCTGAGGTCAAGACTGCCATTCGAGGCAGCGATAATGCCATCGGCTACGTGGGATACAGCTACGTTTTGCGTGGAGACACGAAGGTGATCTCCATCGATGGAGTTCAGCCGACGATTGAGAGCATAAGAAGCGGTGCATACA
>MVQH01000056.1 GCA_002067755.1 Methanosaeta sp. PtaB.Bin018 | reverse complement strand
TGCCAGGCTGCCTGTCAACAACCGTAGCGGGCTTACCACTAGCTGCAAGCCACGGCCTTCAGGCAGTGGTAGTTGGCCTTATCGGAGAGGGGCATAGGGTTCCGAGATCATTTCGCACTGAACTTAAAGTTACAAATCTGAAAGTTCGGAGTATGAAATTGAAATGAGCGAAAGGTCGATTGGATTATTCGCGAAGACGGTTACGGTGCCACACTTATCAATATCTACATAAGAAAAACGGCGTCTAGATTTACCAAAAGGTATTTGGTTTATGCCACTTATTTTGAAAACCAGAAAGGCGATGTAAGATGACGAATGAAATCAGCAAAGAATCCGCAAAGAAGCTGCTCGACCATTGGATCGAACATAACGAAGGCCACAGCAAATCTTTTCGCGATCGCGCAAGCCAGGTTAAAGCAATAAGCGAGGTCGCGGCACAAGATATATGTGATGCTGCAGATCTTATGGATAGGTGCACTGAAATGCTGAAGAAGGCAGTGCGGGATCTTTAAGGTCCAGGGGTCGAAAATGGAGCTGGTTTATACCTATGAAATGGATGGCGACAAGGCCATGAAAAGGTTGCTGGACGAGGAGTTCTGGAAGCGGCTCGGGCCTACGGTGCGGGAGTGCAAGGCCATGGGGCAGGACATGGCCGGGATGTGCATGTACATCAAGGCCAGGGATGAGCTGGCAGAGGAGGCCAGGAAACTCCTGGAGAGGTCTCCCGCAAAGGAGCTGTTGGGCGAGGAGCGCGAGAGACTGCTAAAGGCTTTTCGTGAGGAAGCTGAGGCAGCCGAGGCTGGAATGGGAGCGATCTTTGGATAATTGAATATGGCTCGCATCATCGTAGTCCTTGGCACCACGTCCCACTCCGGGAAGAGCACCCTTGTCGCAGCCCTGTGTCGCCTGCTAAGCAATCGTGGCTTGAGGGTCGCCCCCTTCAAGTCCCAAAATATGAGCTTGAATTCCTGGGTGACGCGCTCTGGCGGGGAGATCGGAATTGCTCAGGCAGTGCAAGCCTGGGCAGCCCGCACTGAGCCCTGCGAGTTCATGAATCCCATCCTCCTCAAGCCTAAGGGCGACCGCACCAGCCAGGTCATCGTCCTTGGCAAGCCGCTGGCCGACAAATCTGCTGAGGAATATTATCTGGGCATCGAGGGCCTCAAGGAGGTAGTCGATCGCTCCATCCAGGAGCTGCAGAAGGACTATGATTACATAGTAGTAGAGGGTGCAGGGGGTGCTGCAGAGATCAATCTCTTCGATAGGGATATCGCCAACATCTACGTCGCACGCCACCTGCAGGCCCCGATAATCCTGGTTGGAGACATCGAGCGTGGGGGGGTTTTCGCCAGCCTTTTTGGCACAGTTCAGCTTCTTCCCGATGATATTCGGCCGCTGGTCAAGGGACTTGTGATCAACAAGTTCAGGGGCGATCCTGCAATCCTCGGATCCGGGATGCAGTCGCTGGAAGAGCTTACAGGCGTTCCCGTTTTGGGCGTTCTTCCATATCTTGATCTGGAAATACCCTCGGAGGACTCGGTATCCCTCGGCGACAAGAAAGCTCGCGGCCCTCAAGAGGATGTCGAGATTGCCGTGATCAAGCTTCCTCGCATCAGTAACTTCACGGACTTCGAGCCACTGGAGCGTTCCGCCCGTGTCAGGTACGTAGGCCTTGGTGAGTCTCTTGGCAATCCTGATGCTGTGATCCTCCCTGGCACCAAGAACACAGTATCGGATCTTCGGGAGATGAGGATGAAGGGTATGGACCGGCAGATTCTATCACTGAAGGGCACGCCAGTTCTTGGTATCTGCGGAGGCTATCAGATGTTGGGGCGGGAGATAATCGATTGCGGCATCGAGGACACCTTCGGGACCGTCCCGGGCCTGGGGATCTTGGATGCGGTGACGCGTTTCGATCTTTATGAAAAGAGGACTGTACAGGTAAAAAAGAAGGTCACAGGGAGAGGCCCTATTCTGGAAAATATTCGGGGCCAAGAGGTCACAGGTTATGAGATCCACATGGGTGTGACACAGCCCGCTGGCGACGCTGCCTTCGAGGACGACGGTGCAGTGTCCGAAGACGGCCTTGTGATTGGTACCTACCTGCATGGCATCTTCGAGAATGATAACTTCCGCAATTCATTTCTTGACTATCTATACAGTCGCCGGAACCTGTCGCGAGAACAAGCGTCCAGAGGAGATGGCTTCGATGAGCTGGCAGGGGCAGTTCAAAGCAGTCTGGACATGAAAAAGATCTGGCGAATGCTCGACCTGGACGCATGATCTTGTGAAGCTGGGCGTTCTCTTCTCAGGCGGAAAGGACTCCGTCTTCGCAACCTATCGAGCCATGCAAAAGAATCAGGTAGCCTGCCTGATTACTCTCATCTCCCAGAATCCAGACAGCTACATGTTCCACACGCCCAATATCCAGCGCACCAGCTTGCAGGCCGAGGCAATTGGCCTACCACTGCTCAGCTGGCCTACCCTTGGAGAGAAGGAGAAGGAGCTTGAGGATCTGGCAGCTGCCATCGCAGATGCCAGAGATGAATATGGCATACAGGGCGTCGTCAGTGGTGCCATCGAGTCGGTTTACCAGGCGGTGCGCACACAGAGAATCTGCAAAGCCCTCGATCTATGGTGCTTCAATCCACTCTGGCAGATAAATCAGGTGGACTATCTGAGGCTGCTATTATCTGAAGGCTTCCAGGTTATCATCACCGGCGTCTTCGCCTATCCCTTCGATGCCTCCTGGCTGGGCCAAGAGCTGACTTTGGAGTGCATCTGCAGGCTCGAAGAGCTCTGGAAAAGATATAAGGTCAGCCCTTCAGGCGAGGGCGGAGAGCTTGAGACGATGGTCTTGGACGGTCCGATCTTCCAAAAGCGGCTTGAGATCTTGAGGTCGTCTAGAAGCTACTGCAATTTCAGCGGACGGCTTTTCATCGAAGAGATGCGGCTGGTGGACAAATGATCCTGTTGGTGGATCTGTGCATTGAGAAGGACTCTCTCTCGAAGTATGAGTTCGTGCATCCAATTGCAGACACCCTCGAACGCTCTGGTTTTTCAGTCGAGATCTGGCATTATTCGGAGCTTGCGCGACTCATGCCAGAGAAGTTCGATAAAATAATCCTATGTGGCACAGCCCTCAAGGATAACTACTACGCAGAACATATTAATTCATTTTTCTGGATTAAATGCTGTAGCACGCCAGTCCTGGGCATCTGCGCAGGGATGCAGGTCATAGGATCAGTATTTGGCGGCAGGATAGTTTCGCAGCAGGCAATTGGCCTTGAGGCCATTGAGATAATTCGGGCGTCTGCGTTGTTGGGCGAGCCGAGGACGATAGAGGGTTATCATTTGCATAACTTTGGCGTGACTTTGCCGGATGATTTCCTGCTCCTGGCAGGATGCGATGAGCATGCGGAGGCATTCAAGCACAAGATCCTGCCGATCTATGGCATAATATTTCATCCTGAGGTGCGAAACAGTTGGATCTTGGAGCATTTCGCAAATTTGTGATTAGAATAGTTTCATAAGCTCCTCGGCGATGATCTTGTATCCTGCCTCGTTGGGATGATCAAGCCCAGGAATGATGAGGCTTGACAGGGGCGTTCCCTGGCGCACGCGCTCCATCCATGCTCCATACACGTCCACGAATCCGACATCCATCTCGCTGGCCACCCTTCGCACGGCCTGGTAGTAATCCTGGACAAGTCTGTCATAAGGCGGCGTCTCCAGTGGCTGGGATGATAGTAATAAAATCTCCGATCCGGGTCCGGCCCTGATGCGTCGAACCATCTGCACAAGGTTCAATTCGAACTCGTCCAGCCCAAGGCCCATGACGCAATCATTGATTCCGAAGTTGATGCTGACGAGGTCCGGCTCGTAGGAGAGCACTGACCAGTCCAGCCGGGCCAGGCCGTCTATTGTGGTATCCCCTGAGATGCCGCTGTTTATCAGCTCGATTCTGGCATCAGGATATTTAATCTGCAGCATCTCCCTCCAGAATGATGGAAAGCCGCGCCGCACTGCAAAGCCTGCGGTGATGGAGTCTCCATGGGCGACTATGGTAACGCTGCAGCCGTTCTGAATATCCTTTAATGTTTTTTCCACAAACCTCTTCTGCCCTTCGTCCATGCTGGTGGAGTCCTTCAACAAACTATTGGAGCTTTGCCCTTCGCTCTGGCGATGGCCTCCTTCATATCCTTCACCAGCCTCTCCAGTCGTTCGATCTCGCCCTTAGCGATCAGATCCACGCAGGCCGAGCCAACGATGACAGCATCTGCTCCAGCGCGAATAACATCAGCGGCCTGCTCAGGCGTCGAGATGCCAAAGCCCACAGCCTTTGGCACCCCTCCAGGCACGCGAGCTATGAGGTCCCTCGTATCCTGCAAGACGTCGCTCCTCGCGCCGGTGACGCCCTTCCGAGCCACCAGGTATAAAAAGCCGGATGTCTCCTCGCAGATCATCTTCAGGCGCGCTGGAGGCGTATTTGGGGCTGCCAGGAAGATCAGATCCACGCCGTGCCGCACACATGCCTCCTTTAGCGGAGCTGCCTCTTCTGGCGGCAGATCGGGCACAATCATTCCAGAGATGCCGCTATCTTCGCAGTCTTTTGCAAACCTGTCCAGTCCGCGAGCATAGACCATGTTGTAGTAGCCCATGAATATCAGAGGGACTGCGTCGCCAGCCACAGATGCAACATCGAAGTAAACATCTGTGTTCATCCCTGCGGCGATGGCCCTCTGTGCTGCCGCTTGGATTGTCGGCCCATCGGCAATAGGATCGGAATGAGGTAGCCCAAGCTCGATGATGTCTGCGCCCGCCCTTGCCAGCCTGCGCACCAGATCAGGTGTGGCCTGAGGCGATGGGTCTCCAGAGCATATGTAGACGATCAGCAGTGGGCTGTGGCTAAAAGCTTCAAGAATTCTCATATTCCATCACCGTTGCCAGGTCTTTGTCTCCTCTACCAGACACGTTTATTATCGTCAGCTCTCCCAGGGCTTCAGGCTCGCTCATGGCATAGCCAATGGCGTGCGCCGACTCCAGTGCAGGGATGATCCCCTCAAACCTTGAGAGCGCCCTAAATCCGCGAATAGCGGCCTTGTCATCGGCCATCCTCGGATGAACGCGCCCCGTCTCTGCCAGATATGCCAGCTCAGGTCCCACGCCCGGATAGTCCAGGCCTGCAGCCACGGAATATGACTCCAGAATCTGGCCGTAGGGATCTTGAAGGATTTTTGTGAGGGCTCCGTGCAGGACGCCGTCCGTCCCGTATCCCAGCGAAGCGCCATTATCAGCGATCTTGTCTGTCTTGCCAGGACCCCTCCCACCAGCTTCGACCGCCAAGAGGCGAACTCTGTCCTTCAGGAACGGCGCGAAGATCCCCATGGCATTGCTGCCACCGCCAACGCAGGCCACAATGCTATCAGGAAGACGGCCTTCGGCCTCTGAGATCTGCCTTCTGGCCTCCTCTCCTATGACGCTCTGAAAGTCCCTGACCATGCTGGGGAATGGGTGGGCACCCGCAGCTGTGCCCAGGAGATAATGAGTATGCTCGAAAGTGGAAGCCCAGTCCCTCATGGCCTCGTTGATGGCATCTTTCAGCGTTCGAGAACCTGATCGAACTGGTATGACCTCGGCACCCATGAGCTGCATGCGGTAGACGTTCATCTTCTGCCGCTCGATGTCTACCTCGCCCATGTAGATCTGTGTCTCGAATCCTAAATTTGCACCTACGATTGCAGTGGCCACTCCGTGCTGGCCTGCGCCAGTCTCAGCGATTAGCCGGGTCTTGCCCATCCTCTTTGCAACCAGCCCCTGGCCCAATGTGTTGTTGAGCTTATGAGCGCCACCGTGCACCAGATCCTCTCTCTTCAGGTAGATCTTGCGGCCCAGCTCCCTGCTCAGATTCCTGGCGTAGTAGAGTGGCGTCGGCCTTCCTGCGAAGTTCTTCAGGAGGTTCTTCAGCTCGCGATGAAATTCATCGCTATTTTTCATCTGCTCGTAGGCTCCAGCCAGCTCCAACAGTGGCTGCACCAGGGTCTCGGGCACGAAGAGACCCCCATACCTCCCAAACTTCATTCCAGCTGCATCTGCAATTTGGCACTTCAAAGGATCACCAGCTTCAAATGTACTAATTAATACTATGATGTATCAAAAAGTACATCTCTGGGGGTATTTAAGCTTTGTCGCCGCCTCAATCTAAGCCAGGGGGCAGCTCACCCGTCAGGCTCTCGATCTTTCTCTTTGCATTCTCCAGGCGGGCGTGGCAATGCTTGACAAGCCTCATGCCCTTCTCATAGAGATCGAGGCACTCTTCCAGGCTCTTCTTGCCGTTCTCCAGCTCCTCCACTATCCGCTCCAGGTCGTCTAGCGCCTCTTCCAGACGGACATCCTTTTCGCTCAATGATAAACCTCCTCTACTGCCTTGTTCTCCACTACGCTCACCAAAAGCCTTCCCTTGGCGAGGATCAGCTCCAATACCTCGCCCTGTTGTACATCCTCAGAGCTCAATACCAAGCCCCTTGGCGATCTGACGATGGCATATCCACGAGAGAGAGTGGCCAGGGGCCCCACTGCTGCCAGACGCCCCTCAGCCTGCTCCAGCCGGCTCTCCAAAGCAGTTCGCCTCTCGCTTTCGGCTGCGCAGAGGCGCCTCTCCAGCGAGTCGAGGCGCTGCCGGGCCTCCTCGGTCAGGGAATACATCTTCTGAGCGGAGATGCATCTCTTTAAATACTCCAGGCGCTCCTCTCTCCGCTCCAGTCCCGACCACAGGGAGCGCTTCATTCGTACCGTTGCCTGAACGAGCAAAGAGCGCAGCTTTTCTATGTCCGGCACTGCCATCTCAGCTGCTGCTGTGGGAGTCGGTGCTCGCACATCTGCCACAAAGTCGGCGACGGTGAAGTCGGTCTCGTGGCCCACAGCAGAGATCACTGGCGAGTCGCACTCGAAGATAGCGCGGGCGACAAGCTCTGAGTTGAAGCACCATAGGTCCTCTGTCGATCCGCCGCCACGACAGACTATCACGACGTCTGCGCGGCCTTGCAGGGCTCGAACGGCCATGGCTATGCTCTCTGCAGCGCCCTCGCCCTGCACCTGCGCTGGAGAGAGGATGATGCGCGCAGGATATGGGCCTATGATGCGCAGAACATCTCGAAGCGCAGCTCCCTGCGGAGAGGTCACAATGCCAATCCTCTCTGGGTATTTTGGCAGAGAGCGCTTATGCTCGATTGAGAAGAGCCCCTCATCTGCCAGCTTCTTCTTCAAAGCTTCGAGTTGGAGATGCCTCAAGCCGATGCCCTCGTCCAGCCTGATGCCCTTGGCCATGAGCTGGACCCTGCCCTGCGGCCGATAGACGCCCACGTCCCCATAGACAATTACGTTTTGGCCATCTTTCAGCTCAAAGCCCAATCGAACACCATCATTCCTGAACAGGACGCAAGATATCTGAGAGTCGCGATCCTTGAGGGTGAAATACCTGTGGCCGGAACGGTGATGAACATAGTTGGAGAGCTCGCCGCGTGCCCAGAGGTCGTGCAACCGAGGATCGTTCTCCAAGCGATCTCGAATCCTCTCGTTCAGGTCGGTAACTGTGAATATCTGGGTCAAGATGTGATTTATCTAGATGGGCTGATTATTTAAGGGCTATCGAAGCAGATCGAAACTAATGCTTACGATATTACCAAGGCGTCCTCATCCTATCGCCCTGTGTACTGCCTGTGCCTCCTCTCCAAATCGGTCCGCTCGCAGCCATCCAGCTATTCGAGGCTTGATACTGGGCTCTTCGCTAAATTGTGTGGGTGAGATCGGGCATAAAATATCTCCTCTGTGCCTTCTGTGTCTCTGTGGTTCAGTTAGCGAATCACGTTTCAGTACAGAGTCACGAAGACACAGAGATTTTGCGATTCAAGTTCACCCATACTAAATAGCGAGGAGCCTGATACTGCATCTTGGGCCCAACAGCCTCACGAGATCCGCCTCAGAACGCCTCGGGATGAATGAACTTTGCGAACATCTCCAGGCCGTCCACAATCCTTGGTCCTGCGCGGGTTATAAGGTCGCCTTGTGCCTGATATATGCGATCATTCTTCCTGGCATCCGTCAAGTCGAGTCCGCGTTCGGCCTTAGCCCACTGAAGGGGCTTGTCCGCACCTTCACCCATGCCCGTGCAAGCAATGATCACCTCAGGATCTCGCACAGCTATCGCCTCTGTGTCCACTTGTGCGTAGCCAGACAGATCATGGAAGAGATTTTCGCCCCCTGCCGTCTGTATGATCTCATCCTCAAAGGTGCCAGAGCCCGCTGTCTGAACCGGATCGTGCCATACCACATAAAGGACCCTCAATTTAGGAAGCGATGAGACCTTATCCGATACTGCTTTGATTCGGGACTGCATCTGCGAAGTGAGGGCTGATGCCTCTGCCGCCTTTCCTGTGATCTTGCCGATCTTCTCTATGGAACGAAGGATGTCTGACAGATTGTTGGAATCAACGACGAAGACTGGAATGTTCTGCTGATCCAGGAGTGTGACGACTCCGCTACCATGAGTTTGGCTGGCCACCACGAGATCTGGTCGAAGTGATAGGATCTTCTCAAAATCAGGGTCTACATAACCGCCTACGACCGCAATTTTTCCACTATCTTTGAGGTCTTTTACAACTGACGGATAGTTGCAGTACTTGGTCACGCCGACAACCTGGTCTCCCAGGCCGAGGGCAAAGAGTATCTCCGTATTGGATGGCGAAAGAGAGACAATTCTCTCTGGAGCACTTGAGATGCTGACCTGTCGGCCCAGGTCATCAGTAGTAGTAATTGTATTGCTCTCTTGCGCGCATGCTACCGAGATCAAGAGAAGCATCGCGATCAAGGCCGAGATCATCGACTTCGAAATCATACCTCTCACCAACGAATTAAAATTTATTGAACTAAAAACAGAAATATTTGATTTAAAGCTTTTGGTCCGCTTCGCTGACGATGCCAAGGCTCCTCCAAACGTTCTTACGAAAGGTTCTTAATTCAACAAATTCAACTTATTAGACATGAGCGGAAAGATGCTGGCAATTGGATTGTTTTTGGTAATTACTCTGTCAATGGTCTCAGCATCACCAACTGTCCAGGAGAGTTCTCCCAAGAAGGTTCTCATTCTTGCCTCTTATTATCCTGGCATGAAGTGGGAGGACGAGATCATCTCAGAAATTAAGCTACACTTCGCCATGAAGATGCCATCTGCGAGAATATACGTCGAATATATGGACACAAAGAGGATGGGCGCAGATGAGGCGCGTCTCGCAGATCTCAAGTCTTTATACATTAAAAAATACAAAAATCAAACATTCGATCTCATAATCTCTTCTGATACAGATGCATTCAACTTCCTGCTGAAGAACAGGGATGACATCTTTCCCAAGACGCCCGTCGTCTTCTGCGGCGTCGTGGACTTTGATCCGGATGTGCTAAAGGGAACGCGAGGCTATACCGGTGTCGTAGAGGCTTATGATATAGCAGACACAATTTCGCTCATGCTCTCTCTTCATCCCGGCACAAGGCATATTGCTGTTATCAACGACCGGACTGCTACCGGGCGGGCAGCAAGGCGGGTTTTGGAGAGGGTCATCCCCGGCTTTGAGAATTCAGTCTCCTTTGAGCATCTGGATAACCTCACAGTAGATGAGCTTCGCGAGCGACTTGCAGCTCTCTCTGTCGATAGCCTGATCCTGCTTATGACCATGAGTCGAGACAGTGCTGGGAGGTTTTTGTCTTACGAGGATACTGCCCAGCTAATCACAGAATCAAGCCCCGTTCCCTTTTACAGCGTTTATGAATTCTATTTGGGATATGGCGTCGTGGGTGGAAAGATGATCAGTGGTCGTTCACAGGGCTGTGAGGCTGCAGATCTGGCCATCCGCATTCTACAAGGCGAAGCGCCTGAAAATATCCCTGTGATTGATAAAATTCCGAATCAGTATATGTTTGATTACTTCGAGATCATTCAATGGGGCATTCCTCTCGAACGCCTGCCTCCAGGAAGCACTATGATCAATCAACCATTTCAAGCTCTTGCCCATCTCGCTGGTGAGGACCTCAGTGGGCTGAACCTTACAAGGAAGAATCTAAGTCAGTCTGAACTGCATGGGTCCGATCTGTCAATGGCTTTTCTAGAACATGCGATCCTCAAAAGGGCTGAAATGATGAACTCGAATCTAACAGGTGCCTATCTAAAAGGAGCAAATCTAGATCAGGCTATGATGGGAGAGTCTGTTATGATTGGCGCTAATTTCGATGATGCAAGCTTAGAAGCAACTAACCTAGGCCGATCAGACCTTCGAAGAGCGAGCTTTAAAAATGCTAGTCTGAATCGTGCCTTTCTTCGCGATTCGATCTTGATCGATGCAAATCTGACAGATGCAAGCCTTGTTGGCGGGAATATCATCAACGCTAATTTATCTCATGCGAATTTATCGAATGCCAATTTATCTGAGGCTCGAATCTCAGGCGCTAATCTCTTCGGAGCAGATTTGCGCCGATCCAAACTGATCTTCACGAATTTAATCGGTGCCAATCTCAGCAGAGCAGATCTATCACAATCCAATCTATCGATATCTGTGCTCCTTTTCTGCGATATCTCCTCAGCAAATCTTTACGGTGCCAACCTCATGGAGTCTTGGATATACCGGGCGAATCTGGCTGGATCGAATCTGAGCCACGCAAGGCTGAACCTAGCCCATATGAATAACTCAGATCTCTCAGGCTGCGACTTGAGCTTCTCGGATATGACAGGGGCGATGCTTAACGGGGCCAATCTCACTGGTGCCGATTTGAGCGACGCAAGGCTGGTTGGAACCGATCTTACTCAGACCATCTTGAAAGGTGCTGATCTCATAGAGACGAGCTTATTGGGTGCCAAGCTCAACTGGGCTGATCTGAAGGGATGCCGCCTTGTGAGGTCTCAGCTTGCCCGTGCAGAGCTGTTTGGAACTGACCTGAGCGAATCTGATCTGACCGGCTCGGACTTTACCAGGGCGTTCCTTCCCAGGGCGAATCTATCCGGCTCTACAGTCACAAATGCCAAGCTGAACTTTGCAGACCTTACTAATGCAGATTTATCCGGAGCGAACATCAGGGATGCTGAGCTTATAAGCAATTATATGGATGGGGCAGACGTGTCCGGAGCGGATCTGAGCGGCACCGTCATGAAGAGGCTGAGCATGGAGGGAACAGTCTTTCGCAAGGCCAAACTCAGATCTGCAGTCATAGAGACGGCGACCTATGACGGAGTGGACTTCAGTGGTGCAGATCTCAGAGATTCAAATCTACGTTTGACGTCTTTGCACAAAGTCAACCTCTCTGGCTCAGATATGAGTCGTGCAAATCTGTCCGAAGTGGCATTTATAGATTCGGATCTGCGGGGCGCCAACCTCGAGGGCATCAAGTACGACCTGATAACCCTGTACTTCCTGGCCAACTCGGATCTAGAGGGCGTCCGCATGAGCCCTGGTCTGCAAAAGGATCTAGAAGAGATGAGATCAGCAAAAAAGTCCCTGCTAACATGATGGATGACGTGCGAATGATCGAGTGGAGGCAATATCGGGGATGAGGGGTCGCTTCGTAGCTTTGCTATTGGCTGCGATCTGCCTGATAGGGCCATGTTGCAAAGGTCATGTCGACTATCAGGACCTATTGAATCTGACAATGAGTTATGAGGACGCGAGGATGGGTGTACAGGAACTGGCATTCTTTCTAGCCACTCACGACTTCGATGCCAGGCCAGAAGACGGCTATGTTACAGTCAAGATCGATAATTTGGTCTACAAGGTGACTCCCAACAAAGATAGGCCAGGGTTGGCCGATATAGCCGTCATCAATTAAGGCTGCCTGGGTTGCGGGGCATATTCACCACTGCTTGAAGGGAGATAACATCGTGGCTGTCACTTGCGTCAATTCTGATTGGTGTTCTGAATAATTAGTACAGCAAGATCAGTCCAGAACGATTCTGTTATTTGAACGTAATCGTCTATATGATCGCTGAAGTACACTCGCAATTATGAAAGCTGCAATGAAATATCTGGCTGCATTTGCCTTGACTCTGATGATCCCGCTAAACACCGCATCGGCGGTCGGCGAAGACATCTCCGATTTGAAGAGACTCATAACGGCCTTTGAAGATATCAGTATGGACTCACAAGACCTGGCCTTCTTCCTTGCCACACACAACTTCGATGCCGTTCCGGTAGATGGATATGTAAGGCTTAACCTCCTTGGCAAGATTTACAGGCTCATTCCAAATGGCAATAAGCCAGGATTATGCGATATCGAGTCAGAACAGGATATTTGATCATAGAGTCCAGATATTTCATCCAAATCTTTTCATCGCAGATCCTACGGCTCGCGAAGCATCATTTGGATCAGAGCTTATGGTCAACGAGCCCCACCAGGAGGACTTTGTTGTAATCTATCAGCTCGCTGTCTGCCTATTTTAACACAATACAGCGTGCAGCTGCCACCACAAGATGACCCTTGAATGTCAGAAAAAGGGGCTTTCCACGAGGTCCAGTTTAATAAAAAAATCATTGCGTCGTTCTTGCTATCTGGATAAAATTAATATAATGGTATTTGGCATTGTAATAAATCAAATATAGAACGACCTGATCTATAAAATTGGGACGGAGGGATATCATGGCCGAGACGAGGAATTTTGCTCTAAGAGACAAGAAAGGCAATGAGATTGGCGTTTTTACAGGAAAGCAACCGAGACAAGCGGCATTAAAAGCAGCCAACAGGGGCCATACGGACATAAGGCTCAGAGAGAGAGGGACGAAGAAGGTGCACATATTCGTAGGTGAGAGGGTTCAAGTGAAGAAGCCCAAAGGCGCGCCCGCCTGGATGCCGGATAAGATCTGGAAGCCAAAGGTAAAGAAGGTAGGCGTGGAGAAGCTGGAGGAGCTTTAACCTATGCTCTCACAAGCATTAAAGTCCACAAATCTCCTTTAGCTTTTTTCCTTTTGATTGCTTTCAATAACACCGTCACGAAGGTTGTTTAATGAAGGTACTTTGGCTTGCCGAAGAGGATGTGACCTCGCTCTTGAACATGGACGATGCTATTGCCGCTGTAGAAAAAGCCTTTGCAGATCACGGACGCTGCTTGACCCAGATGCCTCCTAAGTCCTATCTTTATTTCTCCAAATACGACGGCGACCTTCGAGCTATGCCTGCATATCTGGAGGGACTTGAAGCAGCAGGCGTCAAGATCGTAAATGTGCATGCCAGGAATCCAGAGATAGGACTTCCCACTGTCATGGCTCTATTGGTCTTGAATTCTCCGAAGACTGGGGCTCCTGTTTCTATCATGGGCGCGACCTATCTCACAAGCATGCGAACTGGCGCTGCAGGCGCTGTTGCTGCCAAGCATCTCGCGCGTCCCAAGTCCAGGGTCGTGGGCCTCGTGGGTGCCGGGGTGCAGGCAAGGACGCAGCTCTTAGGGCTGTCCAAGATCTTCGAGATCGAGAGAGTGATTGTCTCCGATCGATCAATCGATAATGCCAAGTCCTTTGTAAAATACGCCAGCAAATTCTTGGATTGCGACTACCATCTCACGACCGATGCAAAAGATGCCTGTGATTGCGATATTCTGGTTACGGCCACTCCTGCACGCCGGCCTGTTGTCAAGGAATCCTGGGTGAAGGCTGGAACGCACATCAATGCCATCGGGGCAGATGCCCAAGGCAAGCAGGAGCTTCAGTCATCCTTAACCCGGAAGGCCAAGATCGTAGTGGACGATATTGCTCAGGCTGCTCACTCTGGCGAGGTAAATGTGCCGATCTCAGAGGGGGCACTCAAGCCAGATGATATATTCGCCCAGATCGGAGAGATAATTGTGGGAAAAAAGCCAGGCAGGACCTGCGAAGAAGAGATCACAATCTTTGACTCCACAGGCCTTGGCATCCAGGATGTTGCAGTCGGATCTGTGGTTTACGAGAAGGCCTTGTCGTCCGGCATGGGAGTTTGGCTAAAGCTTGCATAAGCTCGTGAATTCTCGACTCGCCCCCCGTCTCAGCTCAGCCTTTCCCTCATTTGCAAGTTCAAAGCCCATCTTCTTCAGCATACAAGGAGCATCTCCCCTTCCATGAAGTACAGCCTCGGCGAGATCGCCTGGGTCGTCGATGTCGCAGCCTGCGCGAAACGACTCAAAGATATTTAGGTGCAGGCCAAGCAGCTTTGCCTGAGCGCAGTGTTTTGGAAAGCTCAGGCCGATATAGCAGGTCCTGAATCGCGGGCTGCGCGTCAAAAGCATATTGGTTCCACCGCCCCGCCCCGGACATAACACCACGTCTCCCTCACAGTTCAAAATGCCATCCACCACATCTCCAGTCAAGAGCGCAAGATCTGCCATGACGATCAAGATATCTGATGGCCAGCCATGCTTCGCATGGGCATCTATGAATGCGTTGATGGCCTCGTTAAGCTCCAGGCTGGACTGCGAGATGGCAACATCCACGCCGATCTCCTCCTTCTTCAGCCCGGGCAGGGAGAGAACTGTGACCTCGCCATAGCCCGATACCACAGCTAAAACGTCTCTTAGCATGGCAAAGGCCAGGAGCCTGCGCTCCTCAGGCGTCAGCACAGGAGCCAGCCTGCTCTTGGCGTCGTTCTGCTTGAAAGGCACGATGATCTGAACCGGTCGCTGCACGCCCGGTGCATCGTCGGCACGCAATAAAACCTTAACTCTTCAGATGTGGCAAAATCACATCTTTGTCCTTTGGCATGAAGACACTGCCCCCACTTCGAGGGTACTGCAATCCTCGAAAGACCACCGCAGGCGTGCCGCCTCCAGCCTCTCCCATGAGCATGTTCGCAGCCGAGGCGATCTCGTCCACAATCGCTTCCAAGGTTATCTCCAGGGCCTTGCCATACATATCGCGCTCCCCTCGCCAATCGCGCAAAGCGCCGATCCCTGCCCAGCCAACAGCCACGCCTGCCACGCCACAGCGAAATGGCCTGCCGCAGGTATCTGTTATGATGACTGCGCAATCCTTGTCAAGCCTTGAGCGTATCGCCTTTGCGCTCGCGCTGGGATCTTTCGGCAGCAGCAATATTCGTCCGTCTCCCACATTGGACTGATCTATTCCAGCATTAACGCAGATGTGGCCAAACATCGTCACCACCAGGAGAAACGGCCTCTCGAGCAGAACCTCAGCAGATTCATCTAAAACTGCCTGAACAAACCTTGGGTCTTTTCCAATATCTTTTGCGATCTTTTGCGCTCTGGCTCCGGGACGGTAGCCATCCAGATCCCGAACGCGGCCTTCGGACTTGGCAACAATGGTGCTTGCCAAGCAGAGCACATCACCGTCATGAAGCTCGAAAAGAGACTGGACCTGACCGGCTATGTCATCTCCCTCCTTTATGACCGGCAAGCCTTCGATGAGATAACCCTGCAATGATGCTGAGGCGGACATTTTGGTCAGCTATGTATGAAATTACTGAAACCTCTCATCATCTGGCATCTTGCTGAGGCGGTAAAGCCTCGCCTGGACCAGAAGATCGAGCAGATAGGAATAGTTCTCAGCGACTAGCGCCACCAAATCATCGCTGATCTCTATCCAGGGAAGACCACCATAGCCCTTGGCAAAATCCATCCAGAATGACGATGGAGAGAACTCAAGCTGATACTTATGGTTCTCTGTAAAGGTCAGAGTGATCTTCTCCATTTAGGATGCCTTGCCCTTCCTCTCCACGACCTCGGCAAAAGCCAGAGTGCCGCTGATCTTCTTTATCTTGGCCTTGACGATCTCGCCCTTCACGGCGCTTGGCACGAAGATGAGATACTTGTCCACCTTGGCGATCCCGTCGCCTTTATTGCCCACCGACTCGATGCGCAGCTCATAGGTCTCTCCCTCCTCGATGACATCTTTTTGCACATTGGCAGTGGCTTTTCTCTTGCGCACAGGCCTGTGAGCGCCACAGGCATCGCATTTCAGCGTCAGCACGCGATCGCTTTTTATTAAGTGTGTATCTGGCAGCCTGCACTCTGTGCAGACCACATACTCCTCAAAGTAGGACTCAATCTGACGAGCAATGGCAGCCTCGCTGAACTTTCCCTGAAAGATCCCGCGCTGCCCTTCGATCTTACCAGCAGTTCCAAGCTCCTGAAGCAGATACTTCATGAGATGTTCTGTGTCTCGGTTCAAAGTGTCAGCTATCGCCCCGAAGTTCTCCAGGACTGTGGTCTTGCCCTCGTAAAAGACCTTTGCGGAAGGAATGATAAACCTCTCTTTGGACTCCCGAGTGGTCGGCATCCTCTTCATGGCCCTATCCAGGCCAGCTAAGTAATCATCCATCCAGATTACCTGATCAGCTCTTGACCCGACTCCACGATTATCTGAATTGGAGACGGCAGCTTATGCCCTGCCCTTGTCAATGCAACCTTGGCATCGTTGAGATACTGAGGGGGAACCCCCAATGTGAAGAGCTTCTGTCCAGCATCGAGCTGTGCAGCAGTTCCCACAGCCTTGCCGAAGGCGCGTCTCATCCCACTTGAGACACGGTCTGCACCAGCGCCCGTAGCCTGCTTGTTCTCGCGTATGACGTGGTGGGGGTATACTCTGAGCTTGAGGCGGAAGTTGGTCCTGCCCAATTGCTTGAGGAGAAAACGGTTGGCTGCAACCCTGGCAGCCTCCAGTGCGGTATGCCTGATCTGACAGGGCTCTCGTATCACTAAACTGAGCTCGAGTGGAAAATCCTCCTGCAAATTTCCCATGTCGTAGTGAACTACCTTGCTCCCCGGAACTCCGCCCATATACCTTCTGCGCGTGTAGGGCCGCTCATGTCTTCTGTACATGCTTCCTGGCTTACGTGTCAAAACTTTATTCCTCCGATAATCCTGAGATTGGTGCTCTATTCACCTTGTTTATAAGGTTTGGCCTGACTTCCGATCGATCAGACGCACATGGGTGTAGAGAAGGATAGCTCTCCGGCAAGGGGCCTTCTCATGAGCGATCGTACCTCATTTGGCCTGTTCGCCAAGACCCACATGAGCTTGACCAAGGCGACCTCAGGGAGCATGTCCTCGCCTTCTATTGCTCCTGCATCGAGCATGTAGCGTCCTGTATCATAAACCAGGTCGCCTATCCTTCCTCGCAGGCACTGCGAGGTTACGACGACTGGGATCTCCTCCTCTGTGGCCTTTCTGATGCCATCGATCCAATCTGAGGCCACATGGCCCAGGCCAGTGCCCTCTAGTACAATGCCCTTGTAGCCTTTGTCGATGTAGTAGTTCAAGATCTCCGGCGAGGCCCCGGGCGTGTACTTGACGAGGGCACACTGGGTCTCCAGCCGGTCCATGATGGCCAGCTCAGACTCGCTGCGACGACGATAGGGCAGGAATGTCTGGATCTCGCGGGATTGGTAATCTACGCGCCCCAGAGGTGGCTGGTTCATGCTCTGGAAGGCGTCTCTTCGAGATGTATGCATCTTGCGCACCCTTGTGCCCCGATGAATAAAACAGTAGTCGTCGCTGGTAGTGCCGTGCATCACGACACAGACCTCGGCAATGTCGCTTATGGCAACAGTCGCAGCGCAGATGGCATTCATGGCTGCATCGCTGCTTGGCCTATCTGAGCTCCTCTGTGAGCCGACGATTACAACTGGCACGGGCGTCCTCAACATGAATGAAAGGGCAGCAGCGGTGTACATCATGGTATCTGTGCCGTGTGTTATGATGATCCCTTCTGCACCCGAGCGTATCTCCTCGGCCACTGCGCGCGCAAGCGCCATCCAGTAGTCTGCGCGCATGTTCTCGCTCAATATCTGATAGATCACCCTGGCATTGTAGTTGGCGATCTCCTCCAGTTCTGGGATGGCAGCGATGATCTCACCTGCCGAGAACTGACTGGTGACAGCACCAGTCCTGTAGTCGACCTTGCTGGCGATCGTCCCGCCAGTAGATAGGATGGATACCTGAGGAAGTCCTGCTTTTCTTCGAAGCTGCCAGTCTCCATCCAAAGGCTTCAGCTCCTGCCCTTTCTCAACGAGCGTAAGCTTGGATTTGGGAAGGTACAGGCCTATGTTGTAGCCGTTGTCCAGCTTTATTACCACGTGATCCTTGCGCCTGGACGGCATGAGCACGCCCTCGTAGGACCTGCCGTTCCTCTCAATGCAGACTCTATCCCCCAGATCCATTTTTGCCTCACCAGATGATCGATTATCTTTGGCGTCTTTCTGCTGGACCCCTAAAAACGTTGCCCTCGAATCGAAGCAGATTAATAGATCATGAAAGCTGGATAGTATCACTTGGGGCCCAAGAGTCAAGAGACCGTAAGGTGTTTGCGATGATCTATTTTGTAACCAGCAACAAGGGAAAGTTTTTGGAGGCGAAGGCTATCCTTGGCGATCTGATCCAGAAGGATATCGGCTACACTGAGATTCAGGCAGACACACTGGAGGAAGTTGCAGCATTCGGGATGAGAGAGGTGGCTGAAAGGCTGCAAGGGCCAGTGATGCTCGAGGATGCCGGCCTTTTCATCGAGGCTCTATCGGGGTTTCCTGGGGTCTACTCTGCGTATGTGCAAAAAACTATCGGTAACCGCGGAATCCTGCGGTTGATGGAAGGCGTGGAGGACCGCAGGGCATATTTCCGCTCTGTGGTCGCTTACATCGAGCCAGGAATGGAGCTCCAAATGTTTCGGGGCGAGGTTCATGGCAAAATAGGCACCAAGGCGCGAGGCACGAAGGGATTTGGCTACGACCCGATCTTTTATATAAACGAGATCAGCCTGGCAGAGATGGATCTTTCGGAGAAGAACGAGATATCTCATCGCGCAAGTTCCATGAAGGCGCTGAAGCTGTGGCTTGACGAGAATCGCAATTAACGCCGTCTTCTCTCCAGGGCGCATCTTGGAAGCATTCGCTCATCGATTGCCTTGATGTACTGCGCCTGCAATGATGAGATGTAGACCTTACGCTCTCCTACTACTACTACCCGATCTGTCGCTTTAGGTGGGCTGATTTTTATTGAGAAGATCAGAGGGCCTTCGCAGGTGGTGGCCACCCGCAGGTCAGTTGATCTGGCGCGAATGTACTTTTGCATCTCGGGCGTGATCTCGATGGAAAGGGAATTGTCTGACATCATCTGGAAGATGGACATCCTGATAGAAATAGATTTTATATCTCAAATCCGCCAGAACATTAGCTGTGAGACGCAGAAAAGACAGCCACAAGGCCAGAGATCTAGCAGTGCAACGCATGGAGCGACTCTTCTCTTTAGCGGCCAAGGAATATGAGACCCATCCGGAGAGGAGCAATAGATATGTGCAGATAGCCCTTAAGATCAGCGCCCGAACAAGGGTCAGGATGCCCCGCCAACTGAAGAGCTTCGTCTGCAAGAGCTGTGGATGCTATCTATCAGCATCGGGCCGAAGGGTTAGGCTTCGCGAAGGCATCCTGGTCACAACCTGCTCATCCTGCGGAAAGCAGATGAGACGCCCTTATGGATGACAGCAAAGGCCTGGAAGTGCTCCTCTCCACACACAAAGATCATCGCATCCGCCTCTTTGCAGCACGCTCGCTTGGCAGGGCATGCAGGGGATGCTCGTCCAGGGCTCTGGTCAGGGCGCTGGACGATCCCATTCCTTCGGTGCGGCACGCAGCCATCTCAGCCCTCGGAAGAACAGGAGATTATGAGGCCCTAGAAGCACTGCGAAAGCCCCTGAAGGGTCGTAGCTGCTACACACGTGGGCTTGCAGCCAGGGCCTGGCTTGAGATATCGGGCCTGCCCTCCTCCAAGATGGAGAACCTCGAACTTCTGATGGATCTGCTCTGCTCTGGAGACGAACATGTCAAGAAGGCAATTCTGGACATAGGCGAGAGTGCTGTTGACTTTTTGACAAAAAAGCTGAAAGCCGACTCTTATCCCACTCGCCAGCAGGCAGCTCAGACGCTTGCGTTGCACTTCCGAGATTTACTGGATCGCTCTCCTCCGGGAGAATACCCCTTCAGAACGAGTGCGGTATCTGCTCAGGACATAGCGAGCCTTTATAGCTTCAGAATAATTCGCAAGGGAGGCATTGTGGATAAGGTGGAGAACTCGGGTTTCGATGCCATATCCAAGACTCTCTGCGGTAGAGATGGGGCTGTCCAATTGTCCCTGTTTCGACACAGTCGTCCGCAGCTCACGAAGCGCGCAAACGAGGCGGAGAGTGAGGACGACATAGTGTCCTATGACCTGGACGAACTTCTCTCAAAACATGGCGCAAAATTCTGGAGGAGGATGGGAAGGACTTTGGTTGCGTCCTTTGGCCATGGCTGCGTTGCGATCAAACTCTGCCGCGATGCAGGTGATAGAAAAAAGCTCCTGGCTGAGGCAAGAATGCAAAAATTTCTGAAGGGATTTGGCATATCAAGCCATCTTCCAGTGCCTCAAGGCAGCCTCATCAAGGTCGATGGCCTTCCTCCTGCCCTTCGGTCGGCAATTGGGATCTCGGAGCTCGAACCTCATGGGATCTGCTACACTGCAAAGCGAGATTACTTCGTCTATCTCGGCGACCCCAGGCTATCCACTGAAGGACTTCGCAAAGGCATGATCACTTGTGCCCATGATCTCGCCCATCTCGTAAGATGCGGCTTGATTCACACCTCCCTAATTCCACTCAGTCATCGCAGAGGGCTTGAGGGGGGAGACGACGTGTATCGCTGGAGCAGAAAGCTTGCAGGGAGATTGGAAGATTGGCAGGAGTCCTGCCGGTATCCTAACCTCAGGCTCTCAGGAATCGCCGACCTGGAGCACATCAATGTTTATGAAAAGATATCCTCCCAGGAGCTTTTTGAGCATGCAGGCCTGCATCTCCTGAGCATGAGCCTTGTTTTGGGATGCTACTTTCGCAGCAGAGGATCCTTCAAAAGAGACGAATTGAGCAGCCTTATGAAGGGCAGCTTTCATGAATATTATCGTGCTTTTACATGTCAGGAGACTAGCACCTTGGATTGCTGCATCGCCTGGGAGGATCTTGCCGATAGGATGGCCGAGGAGATGGGGGGCGAGAAGCATCGCAATATTGATGAGAACCATCTGGGCAGGCTCAATGGACCTTTTCCATTACCAGAACTGATCAGAGCCATTCACCTGACGTCTCTTTTCTCTGTCCTGGAGCTGCAGGCCCAAAACCGGTAGTCAAAGTCAGTTACGATGTCCCCAGCTGGTCATAGCCAATATACTCCATTATGGAGCCCTTCTTGTCGCCGACAAGCTCCTGCTCTCTGTCGAGGATCTCCTTTATCAAAGCCACAACAGGTTCCTTTCCATCCCAGTTTCTGATCAGTATATCCTCGGAGCCTGTAGCCTTCATCACCTGGTCTGCCACGAAGGCGCACAGATATATGTCATCCACATAACCAGTCGGCCCGAACTTGTCCTCGGGAATTACATCTCCTGGCAGTATGAAGTAAGCTATGGCCGCGATGATGAGCGGTGACATCGAACTTGGAAGGTCACTGTCGTCCAGAAGCTTGGTCATCATCCTGTAAAGCGCAGGAGCCTGACGAATGAGCTGGGCGAATTCACCATGATAGTCGGCAATGTCCTTTTCGAGCAACGCATCAAATCTCTTCAAATCCAAAAACCTCCTCCTTCCTCCGCCCGAGAATACCCCGAGGGGGCGATTTTTTTCAATGGTATTTGACCAGGCAATTAATTAACTTTTGTGCCCAAAAAGGGGGGCTCAATCGTTTAGCAGCCTTCCGTGCTTATCGATCTCTCCCTCAGTGATCCTGGTCGAGCTTATCCTGACATGATCCTCTGCCAGCTGATATTCTATTACGGAGATCTCCAGAGGCTTCAAATTTCTCTTCTCTCTAAGGCGATTTATCTTCTTGGCCATTGGCAGAGTCTCGGGAGAGACGACAATATAGTCGAAATCCTCATAAATCGATGAACCACACTGATCTTCGATCTTTATTATTTTAGCATCTTCGATGCCAAAGCACCTTCGCACAACCTCCCTCAGATTTCTCTCCCGTACTTTGAAATCTCGAACCTGCCTGGTCCTGCTCTCCCTGGCCATCTCGTCGGAGGTGAGGCCGATGATCACGTCTCCATCCCTTCCCAGCTCATAGGCCCGCCTAAGCAAGGAGATGTGTCCATCGTGAATGGGATCAAAGGTGCCTCCTACTGCAACTCTGGCCATACAGGGCCGCAAATGAAGGAGCCGTATAAGTACCTGGCGGCTTAGATTCGTCCCTTGCCGAAGCGCTCCAAAATTTTAGCGACGATTCGGCGCGAGCTGCACAGCTCGCAGAGATCTTGTTCTTCGATCCTCACAATGCGTGGATGCAGGTCGCGTCTTGACAGCTCAGCCTCGAGATGAGATGGATCGAAGTGCTGGTCGAAGCCAAGGGTAATTATATCCGGCCTGAGATGCTCGATGGTGCGGAATATGTCCTTGTGCTCTCCTAAGACTGCCCTGTCCACTGCTTTCAGAGACTTGATCATCCTCAGCCTCTGCTCCTCAGGCACGAATGGCTTTGGCTTGTGCCGCACATTTACATCCCTGGCGACGATCACCACCAGCTCGTCTCCCAGTTCTTTCGAACGCTCCAGGTATAGGACGTGGCCGGGATGAAGAAGATCAAAGGTGCCAGTTGCAACTACCCGCGTCAAACCTAAATCCTCGTTGATAGTTAATTTGCATCATCGAATATGTCATCCTCGAAATCGACATCCAAAATTGGCAGGTCGCGTTGCACCCCTTCAGCATCATAGCAAGCCCAGCTGGACTCGTCGAAGGGAGGGCAAACGATGATGTTGTAGTCTCCGCTGCGCGAGAAGAATTGAATGTCAGGCCGGGAAGGCCTCAGGTCCGCTGATGGATGGCTGTGAACGGAGCCCACGATCTGCATGTTCGGCAGCATGTAGAGCCTGATCAAAGCGCTCATGCGTGAGGACTCAGTACCTGGAAGGATTAAAACCTCTGTGATGATCTCCTTGTCCGCCTGCAAGAGCCCTGCAAACTCCATCGGCAAAGAGGACCTGGAGGCTTCTAAAATGAACTGCAGAGTATCCCTGGCAATTCCACACACCTTTCTCTTCCTCATGCCTCCCCCGGGGCGCGAAGGTGAATGCAATCTCCGGCCAGCACGCGCTTGATCTTATCCTCTGCCCTGATCAATAGGGCCCCGTCCTCGGCAAGGTCAATGGCCTCTCCCGAGAGATCGCCTGAGGCCGAGGTTATTCGGACCTGCTTTCCCAGTGTGACAGATCGCCTGCGCCACTCTTCGTATAGATCTCTGCTGTGCATCCTATGATATGTTCCCTCTATCTCCAAAAGAAGCCTCTGGATCAGATCTATCCGCGAAACATCCTGACAAAGCTCCTGTCGGAGCGATGTGGCCCTCCAATCCACTGAAAAGCCCATAACATCAATATTGGCATTGATGCCAAGTCCTACCACTGCCCAGTCAACGCGGTCTACTTCAGCGCTGATCTCCATAAGTATGCCGCAGACCTTCCGCCCTCCGATCAAGAGATCATTGGGCCATTTTATGCCGACATCAAGGCCATAAAGAGCGCACATGGACCTTGAGACCGCAACGCTCACTGCCATATTGATGCGATACGCCCTGTCCAGAGAGATCTTTGGCTTGAGGACCAGGCTCATCCAAATCCCACCTGGGGGCGAAGCCCAGGGCCTTGAGAGCCTGCCCCTCCCTTGCGTCTGAGTCTCAGCAAGGATGACTGTCCCATTCCGGCATTCCCGGGCGACAGATCTCGCAACATCATTGGTCGAGCAAACTTCGTCAAAGCAGCGCAGGTCCTTGCCGAGCCATTTTGTTCTTAGGCCTTCGCAAATCATGTCCGCATCAAGGGGGTCATGGAATTTTGCCAGACGGTAACCCTTTCTGGTAGATGATTCGATCTCATACCCCTTCGTACGAAGGCTCTGAATCTGCTTCCAGACGGCTGCCCGGGAGATGCCCTGGCGAGTTGCCATATCCTCTCCTGAGACCCATTCACCGGAGCTCAAATAATTTAAAATTTCTTGAGAGGACACATTCTTAACTCTTCTCACCTGCCTTTTGTTGGCTCAGGTAGGACCCGACGGCTGCAGAGATGGCAGCGATCTGTCTGGAGTCAGCTCCCAGGGCAGAGGCTAAGGATGCACCTTTTTTATAATCCTCAGCCGCGACGCTCTTGACCGATTCAATTATGTTCTCTTCCTTGATGAAGTGGGTGTTGATGTCGCCGCTTCTGAACCTTGCGTTTCTGAGCACTGCTTTATGGAAGACGATGTTGGTCTTCACGCCCACGATGATGTACTCGTAGAGGGCGCGCTCCATTCTGGCAATGGCCTCATTGCGGTCCTTGCCGAGGGCCACAAGCTTTGAGATCAGGGAATCGTAATAGGGCGGGATGACATAGCCGGTGTAAACTCCGCTGTCTACCCTTATGCCAGGACCGCCAGGGCTTCTGTACCTTTTAATCTTGCCCGGTGACGGAGAAAAGTCGTTTAAGGGATCTTCCGCGTTGATCCTGCACTCGATGGCCCAGCCGCGAATTCTCATATCGCTCTGGTCATATCCCAGGGGATAGCCCGCAGCGATCCTGATCTGCTCCTTTGCAAGGTCCACGCCTGTCACCATCTCTGTGATGGGATGCTCCACCTGCAGGCGCGTGTTCATCTCCAAGAAGTAGAAGTCGCCGCGCGAATACATGAACTCCACAGTCCCGGCACTTACGTAGCCGATGGCCTTTGCAGCTTTGACGGCAATGTAGCCCATCCTCTCCCTCAGCTCCTCAGTCATGACAGGCGAAGGGGACTCCTCGATGAGCTTCTGGTGGCGACGCTGGATGGAGCACTCTCGATCTGATACGTAGACCGTCTTGCCCTTCTTGTCGGCCAGGATCTGGAACTCGATGTGTCTGGGCTCAGTCAGGTATTTTTCAATGTAGATGGTATCGTCCCCGAAGGCATTGCGGGCCACTGACTGGGAGGAGGCCAGGGCAGGCTGCAGCTCCTCGCTGCTTTGCACGATCTTCATGCCTATTCCGCCGCCTCCGGCCGCGGGCTTGAGGATTATGGGGTAGCCGATATCCTCAGCGACCTTTGCGGCATCCTCGGGATCGGTGATGCCCTCCTCAATTCCGGGAACGATTGGAACGCCTGCCGCCAACATGGTCTGGCGGGCTGTGATCTTGGAGCCCATGGCATCAATTGCGTGAGAAGGCGGCCCGATGAAGACGATCCCATTCTCCTCGCAGGCTGATGCAAAGTGGGTGTTCTCCGAGAGGAAGCCATAGCCTGGGTGGACCGCCTCGGCACCTGTCTCACGGGCGGCATTGATGATGTTTTCGATCTTCAGATAGCTCTGCGATGAGGGAGACGGCCCGATAAAGACGGCTTCGTCTGCGTATTTGGCAAAAAGGGCGTTCTTGTCAGCCTCGGAGTAGACTGCCACTGTGGAGATGCCAAGCTCCCTGCAGGCACGCATCACCCTGATGGCGATCTCTCCCCTGTTTGCGATCAGGATCTTTTTGAACATCCCTATGTGTGATGTGCTACCAGAGTAAAAAGCTTTGGAGTGGCTTGCAGCTGTCGCAGTAACTGAATGATAATATTTTTTAGGTGAAACATTTATACCAGAAGAGAGCCTTATTAACTTCAAATATACTGGATTGAATTTAGAAGGGAGTGAGTGCAGATGGTACAGATCAACATAGCAGTTTTGATGGGGGTGCTCATAATCTTAACTGGCATCGGCCTGATTGGGGTGCAGGTGATGGAGAGCGGAGGCGCAGAGATCCAGGATAACCACAGCTTCAAGCTGATTGGGGCTGAGGCTGGGGCAACGAAGTTCGAGGTGGAGACGACCTTTCCTGGGGTGCCAATGATCGCCCTAGGGATGGTGCTGCTCATCATCGGTGCGATTCTTTCTCGTGGACTGTAGAGCCGCAGTAGCCATCCCTGGAGCAGGCCAAGGCATTTATCTTTTGAGCAAAGAATGAGCTTTTCATGAAGCCCAGGGAGCTATCTACAGAGGAGTGCACGAAGTTGCTGTCCAATTGCCGGTACGGCAGGCTAGCCTTGTCCATGTCCGATTCGCCTTATGTCATTCCAATGTCATACGTCTTCTCCCAAGGCAAGATCTACCTCCATTCGCGTGACCGAGGAAAGAAGTTCGAGTTCGTCAGCAAGAACCCGCGAATTTGCTTCGAGGTGGACAGTGTGGAGAAGAGCCGCTGGTCATCCGTGCTTGTCTTTGGCAAAGCAAGCCTTTCATCCGATCTTGAGGCCAAGAGGAGGATGTTCGATGCATTCACTGGAAAAGGCATGCAGGGCCACGGAGGCAAGCAGTTCCAACGCGAAGATCTGGAGAAGATGCCCTTGATCATTTGGGAGATCGAGATCGAGGAGATCACTGGAAGAGAAGGACTGTGGTAGATGGCATCTGCAGTGAAGTGGACTGAGAAGTACCGTCCCTCATCCCTCAAGGAGGTCCTTGGAAACGGCAAGGCAGTCGATGAGTTGCTCGCCTGGGCAAATTCCTGGGAGCGGGGAGCTCCCATCTCTGGGGCTGTGATCCTCTATGGCCCGGCTGGAACTGGCAAGACATCTGCGGCCCTGGCGTTGGCGCGCCAATTTGGCTGGGATTGGATCGAGATGAACGCCTCTGATGCGCGCACAGCCGGAGCGATCCAGAAGATTGCAGGCCCTGCATCACAGAGCCGGACATTCTCTGGGCAGCGCCGCCTTGTCATCCTGGATGAGGCCGATAACCTGCACGGCACTGCAGACCGCGGAGGAGCTGCAGCAATGCTGAAGCTCGTTCGCGACACATCGCAGCCAGTTCTCTTGATCGCAAATGAGTACTATGAGATTGAAAAGCCCCTGAGGGATGCTGCAAAAGGCATCCAGTTTCGATCGGTCAGATCAACCACAATCGCCCAGGCTCTGAGGGAGATTTGCAGGGCCGAGGGTATAGCCTGCGATCCAGATGCTCTGATGCTCATAGCCGAGCGTGCAGGCGGCGACATGCGCTCGGCAATAAACGATCTGCAAGCTGCTGCCGAAGGCTCAAGGGAGCTGAAGCTCGAGGACGTCGCCACTGCAGAGAGGGATGTGAAGTCGTCGATCTTCAAGGTTCTGGAGATCATCTTCAAGGGCGCCAGTGCTCGCGAGGCTCTGCAGGCATCCTACGATCTCGACGAAAGCCCTGAGGATCTTATCAACTGGGTGGATGAGAACCTGCCGCTGGCATACCAGGGGGAGGATCTCTGGCATGGCTACGAGAGCCTGGCGCGAGCAGACATCTTCCTTGGGCGCGTCGCAAGGAGGCAAAACTTTGGCCTGTGGCGCTATGCAGGCTTCCTCATGACTGGCGGCGTGCAGGCCTCTCGTGCGAAGCCGAGGCACGGCTATGTGGCCTTCCGGCCTCCGAGCATGTGGCGCAGAATGGGCCAGACCAGAAAAGCTCGCAGCGTGCGCGACTCAGCTGCCAGGAAGATAGCCGGGCACTGCCATGTCTCTGCAAGCTTTGCCAGGGCTGAGCTGATGGACTTCGTGGGGCTGCTGCTAAAGGACAAGAGGATCGCAGCCCCGCTGGCAGCAGAGCTGGTACTTGAGGCAGAGGAGATCGCGCTGCTGCTGGGAAGCACGCCGAGCACAAAAAAGGTGCAGAGCATCTTCGAGGAGGCGATGAGGATCCGGTCTGCTGAGGAGATCGAGGAGATCGAGCTGGCCTGGGGCGCTACTGCGCGAACATCTGCGAGTCCAATGGTCGAGACGATCCAAACGGCGGAGCCTGCTGCAAAGCCCGAGTCTGTGGAGCTGGCATCACCTGTCAAGACTGAGGGAGGCAGGAGGGGTGGGCCACAAAAAGTTAAAAAGAGGCAAAAGTCGCTGTTCGACTTTTAAGCTGGAAGCAGTATCCTGCGGCCTTTGACCTCCAGAACCTCCACATCCACCCCATAAGCATCCTTGATATTCTCTGGCGTCATCACCTCAAGGGGATCTCCAACTGCAACCAAATTCCTTGGAAGGCCCTGCCTCTCTGCCATCCCTTCAAGCCCGAACAATTTCCTCAGAAGGACTATCTCATCCGAGAACATCAATGCATGATTTGGATCGTGCAGTGTCATGACAACTGTCATCTCCTGGCTGCGAGCAATTCCCCTGATCATCTTGAGCACATGGATCTGGTTCTTGAAATCCAGGTAGGAAGTGGGCTCGTCCAAAAGGAGATACCCGGGCTCTTGTGCCAGTGCCCTGGCGATCATCACCAACTGGCGCTCCCCGCCACTTATTTGGGTGTAGGGGCGTGATGCCAGATGGGAGACGCCCACAAGCTCAAGGGCACGAAGCGATCTGTTCACATCATCCTCTCCAGGCTGAGCGAGCACTGAGAGGTGTGGCATCCTGCCTGTTAGCACTATATCAAGGACTGAGAAGGGAAAAGACGACCTTTGCGCCTGAGGGACATAGCCTATGAGCCTGGCCAGTTCCGCCTGCCCCATCCGAGTTATCTCCTTGCCGTTTATGCAGACCCTTCCCCTGCTGGGATGAAGCAGGCCGTTGATTATCTTTAAAAGAGTCGTCTTTCCGCATCCGTTGGGTCCCAGCAGGGTTATGACCTCTCCCCTCCTCAGAGCAAGGCTTACGCTCGCAAGAACCAAGCTGCTTCCATAGCTTAATGTGACGTCCTCCACTGTTATGCCAGCAGCACTTTGTGTGCTCACTCCCAACCACCCGACCGAACTTTACGGAGCAGATAGGCGAAGAAGGGCGCTCCCACCAGTGTAGTGATGACGCCTACAGGAACCTCAAAGCCCATGCCTGCGCGCGCGAAGTTGTCTACGAGGACCATGAATGAGCCTCCGAAGGTCAGCGCAAGGGGCATCAATGTCCTGTGATCCGGCCCGAAGATCATGCGCAGCATATGAGGCACTATCAGGCCCACAAGGCCGATGATGCCCGCAACAGCCACAGCCGAGGATGCTGCAAGCGATGCGGCTATTATGAATATTAATTTATAAACCTCAGGATTCAAGCCCACAGAGCGCGCCTCTTCATCTCCCAGGGCGAGCACATTCAATCTCCAGCGCAGCAGCAGCATGGCTGTGCATCCAAGAGCGAAGAGCGGAAAAGCGCTGTAGATTTTGGACCAGCTGGCTGTTCCAAGGCTGCCCATGATCCAGTAGACAATGCTCTGCAGCGCCTTCTCGTTCACGGCTATCTGAATGATGGCCAGGAGCGAGTCGAACACCGCCGAGACGATCACCCCCGCAAGCACAAGGGAGACTGTGGGGGTGCTTTTGTGAGATGTGGCCATAAAATAGGTCGTGCCAACGGCCAGCAGGCTGAAGAAGAATGCAGCGTACTGGATCGACACGCCAGGCAGGAAGGCCAAGGAGAGCGCAGCTCCGAAGGCTGCTCCAGAGGACAGGCCCAGGATGTAGGGGCTGACTAGAGGATTTCTGAAGACCCCCTGGAATGCCGCTCCAGATATCGAGAGGCTGGCCCCGACCATCATGCCCAAGAGGATGCGCGGCAGTCGGACCTGAAAAATCACAGTATTGTAGACCTCAGGATAGCTCGTGCTGTAGCCAAACAGATGGGATGCAATGAGGTCCATCAGCTGCGCGGGCGGCACCTGAAAGGAGCCTATGAACATCGAAAAGAAGAACGAAAAGATGGGAAGGCCAAGAAAAACCAAATGGAGGAGAGGTCTGCATGAGGACCGATCCGCAATGCAGCAGCTCTCCCTGGCAGAAGGTCCCATAAATTTTGAAATCAGGCCACTGCCATGCTGGGGTAATGCACGCCCCACATATCTACGTTGTATTGATCTATGGTCTGGTTCATATCCAGGTCCTTGAATTTATCTGGATGCAGATCCTTGGCGATATGCAGCAAGGCCAGAGGCATCCTGGGAGAGAATGCATCGAACAGGTATGGGTTCTCTATCTCATAGACCCTCTTGTTCTTTACGGCGTTGATGTCCTTCCAGCCCTTGAAATCATCTCCCGTGAGGATGTCTTCAGGGTCCAGGTTCTCGTTATACCACATGTAAATGACGTCCGGATTGAGCTTGATCAGCGTCTCCTGATCGACTACTGGGTGCTCGATCTTCTGGGCATCTTCGCCAGCGAGGCTCATGACGTTTTCGCCACCGGCTCTCTCGATCACATCGTTCATGCCGCTATTGACGCTCGCAGTGCCATACACATCAGTCCACATCCAGAAGACCTTGGGCCTCTCGCTGGCCGGGATCTTGTCGGTCACATTTGTGGTCATATCCTCATAGCGTTGCATGATCTCCTTTACCTCTGCTGCCCTCTCCTTGTTGCCTGATATCTCTCCCATGGTATCCACCTGCCTGAAGACATCATCCAAGGAGGTAACGTAAATCGCAAATGTTGGCACTTTCAAGGTATCGTTTATGGCCTTTAAGTTGGGGTCCTCGGGCGAGGATGCCCAGAGAACTACGAGGTCTGGATTGGCCTTGGCCAGGGACTCAAGATTTATCTGGTCGCCTGTGATGTTGACGGTGAGCTTCCTTTCAAAGTCTGGATCGACTACGGGAAAGATGTCCTCGCTCAGCTTTCTCATCCACTTATCGTCTTTTAGGGCTGCAAGATTCTTGGGGTCTCCCACTGCATAATATGTCTTGAGCGCATTCTCCATCGTGAAGACGACCCGCTCGCATGGAGACTCAAATGTCACATCCCTTCCAAGGTCGTCTTTCATCGTTATCTTCTCTTTTGCTGATACAGATGACGCCGCCAGCATCAGGCATAGTGCAGTGGCTAGCAACAAACAAGCAAATTTTTTCATCAACAGATCCTCCAATTTTATTAAACCCGCGTCAGATGGCCAAAAAAATGAGCCCTGATTTACGCTCAGGGCTTGTACTGGTATTTTGCTGTTGGGAACTGCGCCATTGAGGTGTTCCACGCTGGCTTGAAAGTCTTGATGGACTCATTGCGGCAGGTGCAGTCGAAGATGCCCTTCTGGCTGCCGCGCTCCTTGTCGAAGTTATAGGAAGGAATGTCGAAGAATCCTCCGCTGCAGCATGGTAGCCAGTCTTCCATCCAGGAGGGTCCGTACTTCACGATATCGATCTTCATTGTCTTCTGGACGCTGAAGTCTCCTATGTAGTCGGTATCGATCATGATTATTGGATCCTTTATGCCCTGCTTATAACCGTTCTTGCTCTTGTAGGTCCCACTGGCCCCATATTTTGGCATATTCTCCTTGTACATAGGCATTCCCAAGAACTCGCCGACATGCAGAGTACCCTGGGTCACCTCATCGTCGATCTTCATGCTGATCGACCCCTTGCCGCTGGCAGTTGCCGTGGGAGCAGTGCAGTTTATATCGATTGCAATGTCGCCCTTCAAAGCCCGCGCATACTCAACCTGCCGATGCATCGATGCAGACTCTTGGTAGCTGTTGGCGACGTTCTTGTCCTTGATGAGCGAGTTGTATATCACTGGATTTGCAGCATAATAGCCAGTTCCATAGGCGAAGGCTATCGGAGCCTGGACATTGTCATACTGCCTGGTGTAAGTGATGGCGCTGTTTGGCCCTGCATTTCCCTTTGTCCATGCCCCTGTGGTGTAGTCTATCCAATAGATTGTATTAGATGTGGTCTTCTGCTCATCATACAATATATCGGCAAAGTCCATGGAGCCGCTCCCATGATTGTACTCCAACATGGAGAGGTTGTTGGTGTTGACCTTCACATATTCCATGACATACCCTGTCCCTGTAACGTCGCTTGTCACATCGTTCCTGTGCTTCACAGCCTCTTGTCCAGGGTTGTAGTCCCATGTTCCAGCCAATGAACTGCCAATAATTGCCAGAAGCAGAATTAGTGCTGAACCTATTCTGATTGTTAGATGTCCCATTTCAATCCCTCATCTACATATACAGATACATCTGATCCAAATTGCACTTAGTAATATTTAATCCTTTTCCGGTATTAATTAATAAAATTGACAAAATTTTTTTATTTAGCGTTTCTGTGCTGACAAACACAATCAGAATAACAAGCTCCGGCGCATATCAGTATGAAGAAGTAAATTATGTTAAATCAGCATCATACGGCATCCTGATCCTCGAGTTGTAGAGCACGACATCTTCCAATAATAATATTCAATATTCTTTAGTTATTTAATCATACTAAATAGATAAGTTTATAACCTTGTAGGATAAAATATGTATTTACTCCATCAAGCGAAAAGGACAGATGTGAGATGGGGAGGCGCATCTGTTCTTGGATTTATTCCGGCCTATGCCCGAGGGGTGCTTTTTTGGTCTTTGTTTTGTATGGGCGGGCCACTAATTCTCTCGTCTCCGTGGTCAGGTCCATGCATCACGATTTCACCACAGAGGAATTTCCATGAGATAAAGCCAAAGATAATATATTCTTATGGCCGTCAGTAGAGGACCATTGATCTGTGGCCGCCGGCCTCACAGCGAAGTGTGATGAAATGTCGACCAAGATAAATCCAAACCGGGTAAAAATGCCAAAGCAGCACCCCAAAGAGCGGAGGGGTAACTTCCAGGAGGTAGCTTTGGGCTACTCCAGGCAG
>MVQH01000055.1 GCA_002067755.1 Methanosaeta sp. PtaB.Bin018 | reverse complement strand
TTGGGCATAGGGCATAAGAGCTGAAGGATCGAAATTCCTGAAGACTGCCATGCCAGTCTCATCTGAGACCGAATACCTCCTGAGCAATGCCTCGAAGTTCGTTAGCATCCCTTCAGCTTTTCCGGGAAGGCATGCGAACTCTACTACAGTGGAGACGCAGTTTTGGGTCTTGGTCGGAACAGGAAAGAGCTGGACCAGTGAATGTGAGATATAGCGCGCCTCGAGACTATCAACCCTGGTGGCGATGTTATGAATCAACGTCCAGGTAGCTCCAGTCGTCTTGGAGTCGGTATCATCCACGCCAATGATCAATCGCTCTCTCCTTGGCAGAACAAGCGTTCCTCGAGCGATCCTCCCGCCGCCACACTCCGTGACGCTATAGCGAAGGACATCCCCCGCCTTGGCCCGGGAGAGGGTTGCTCCAACGCCGCCACCCCCCAGGCCTGCATAAGTTACCTCTACCTCATCGCCAAATACACGAACGGACTCGATACCAGCGGATCTTCGGGATGAGATCAGATCCAGATCGACATGTCCCGGCGATATCATGTAGCGGAACCAATCGCCCAGGTTGCGGGCACTGATTACCAGCGGTCCTTTTGAGTAATGATATTGAGCCCAGGCAGATCCGCCATAGCAGTTGGAGCGCTCGAGGAGCTCCACCCGGCTCTCATCTGCATCGACTATGGCATGGATCTGCCTGTAGACAACCACATATGGATCTTCCAGTTCTAGTTGCACGAATCAAGCCCTCCGGCTTCCTCGGGGATAACAGTAACGCCCTTGGTGTATTCCCGCAATATCACAGTGGCATATGCACCTTTGGGCAGGAAGAAATCCAGCATTGCGCAACTGCCCTCGCATGTGATGGTGGGAGAGACCCTCAACAGGGCAGCGCGTCTTGTTCCTCGTGAGCCAAGCTCAGGGTTGGATCCAATTCGAAAGTCCTGAGGGGCCACGCCCTGCTCCCGGAGAATTGCATCCTCTATTTCACCTTCTGCTCCTTTTGCAAGGTCTGACTCAAAGCCGATCAGGGGCAGTGTGACGAAGGCCCGACTGCGCTCGGCCAGCCGATTCACAGCTGCCAGGTTCTCAGAAGTCACTGGCTGGAGCCTGTCGATGTCGGGCCGACAGCCATTCGAGAAGCAGACCACATCCCCTTCCACTGCCCTGTCCAGCGGCAGGCCTGCCTCTAGCCTCTTGCTGAGGATCTTGTTGAAGAGATATGACTGGTAGGCATGAACGAATAAGCGTCTCAGATTGATGGACAGAACATCGAATGCGTGTGCATAGTCCCTGGGATGCTCGACCAGATAGTTCAGCATAGCCAGCTCGTGGTGCAAATAACCAGGAAAGCTCTTGAGGGCCGAAGAGATGTCCCTGCTCTGCCAGAGCTGCTCGCGCGCTTCCTTCGTCCTCTCAAGCTCTCCTGGGAAGGGCAATGCAAGATAGGTGAAGACGGCACCCTCAATGTCGCCCCGCACCAGAGCCTCGCCCACCTTATGAGTCACAGGCCTTGTCCCCCCGAACCTCTGCACGCCAAAATAGTTTGGAAGACCATTCAGGCGCATGATCTCCTCGGTGATGCCAGCAAGACGGCTCTTCGGCTCAGGACAGGTCAGATCGCGAATGGCAATCTTGAACCTATTTCCCAGGAGATCCCCCAGGCTCACAGAACGGTTGGTCCTGCCCAGCACCTTTATCTTCAGATCTGGCAGTGTGACTTTCTTCAGCTCAGATTCGTCCAGGTTCATGATGCTGATGCGCTGTCTGGTTACCGCACGTCTGTCCTTGGTTCCTGCCCAGCTGATTCTCTTTTGGCTGATGCGAAGCTGCCTGGACATCTCACGAACGAGGTGATGGGTATCCCAGTTCTTCTTCTCCACCTCCAAGATGAGATACCTTCCGCCCTCGTACCCGAGGTCCTCATAGACCTCATCGACCCAAAAGTCCTCTGGACTGCTGCGAATGACTCCTCCGCACCCCGGAGTTTCTGTGGCGTAGTAATCCATTCCCAGGGCCCGATCCAGATCTGTTGCAACCAACATCTTGCCTCAAAAATATCAGACCAGCTTTAGCCTGCCCGTCACTTTATCCATCTGCTTGCTGGGTGCGGGTCCAAGGCCTAGAGCGGTAATTGTCCCGGGTGGGATCTCTGTCAGGCCTGCATCGGCCACGATGGCACTGGGAATTCCGGCCCTCTCTGCGTCCTCCCTGATCCTGAAAAGGTCGGGCACGCCTGATACTTTTAGGACCACCTTCTTCTGGCCTTCCGCCTTCCAGTCTGCGACTGCGGACTTGTCCATCTTCTCAGCTCTCTCCAATGCCATCACAGCGGCATGGGCCACCTGGACGGCCAGCTTGCCTGACGAAAGCTTCAGGTCCTCACGAACCACAATGCACTGCTTGAACTCCATTTAACCCCAAGAGATCCAGTACGAAAAAAGATTAGATGCTCACGCCTCTTTGGTTAGGACCCTGACACATACAGGGCTCTTGGCGATGTTGCCCAGTTTCGCTCCTATGATGTACTCGAGCCCCTTCTCTGCTGCGATATCCAGGATGCGCTGTGTAACCACGCCATCGAAGATAATGCCGTTGACATCCCCATTGGACTCTTTCAGCTCTCTGGCCAGATCCCTCACAGCTACCTCACGCAGGACATTGTGATTCCTGTCCATCAGCCTTGCTGAGAGAGTGCCGTCAAGCTCGTCCACGTGCTGCCTGAACCACTCTCTCTCTGGCTCATGGACTGGTTGTGGAGCTGTGGCAGGTATCGGGATCTCTTCGACCTCCTGGGTGGCTCCTGGAACGGCTCTTGGCATGACCTCGCGAGGAACGATCCGGCGCGGTGCAATGGCCTCAGCTCGCTCAGCAGCATTTTTGATGCAAAGAGGCTTCTCGCGGATGAGGCTTTTTCTCTTGGTTGTGAGATCGCGCCGCTTCTTGGGCTGGCTCTTGATCTTATATAGGTCCAGTACTTGTTCCACGGGGATCTTCTGGCGTAACGCCCGAACGATCTCCTTCTGGGTCATGTCCTCGACGCTCTTGCCCTCAGGAGCCCTGGCCACAAAATCGATATCCGCAACCTGAAGCAGCTCTTTGATGATGAGCTCTCCTCCCCTGTCGCCATCTGTGAAGGCAGTGACAACTTTCTTGGCACATAGATCGGCGATCGTTGGAGGCACATTGGTTCCGCCCACAGCCACGGCATTCTTGATGCCGTACTTGAGCAGATTGAGGACATCTGCCCTGCCTTCTACCACAAGAATAGCATCAGAGTCCAGCACATTTGGGCCTGCGGGGAGGCTGTCCTTTCCCAGGTGCGTTATCTCCTCAACGCGCACAGATTGCTTTATCTCCTCTGTGATCTCCTCGGTCTCAAGGATGTTCTCGTCGAACATCTCAACAAGGATGCGCTTGGCCCGATCTATCACATACTTTCTCTTAGAGGCTCTGACGTCCTCTATGCGGTTGATGGCAATGCGAGCAATGCACGGTCCCACGCGATCGATGGTCTCCAGAGCTGCGGCCAGTATAGCAGTCTCTACCTTGTCGAAACTGGAGGGGATGGAGATGGTGCCGCTGGACTTGCCAGCGCTCGACGTTATTTGAACATCTATCCTGCCAAGTCTCCCAGTTTTTTGCAGATCTCGAAGATCGAGGTCGCTCCCGAGGAGACCTTCGGTCTGACCGAAAATGGCACCGACCACATCTGGTCGCTCCACTATCCCCTCAGCTGTTATATCCGCGTAAATTACATATTTAGTGGTATCAACATTTTGCATATAAAGACACCTCTTATTTTAAAATAGTCAGATAAAATTCACACCCACACTCAAATAGCCAAGGCTATCAACAGCCTTGTAAGACCAGTTCGCGACCTCTGTCGCAGTACAGCCTCATCAGATCCAGGCGAGCAATGAGCAGTGAATGATGGTGAATATGAGTTCATCCAACTATTTTAGTGTCCATTTGCCAATATCATGGAGCATTAGATAGAAATGCCCACACATGAGCATTCTAGTCCTCACTTAGCTGGCATTTCATCGCCCTTAATTACATACAGGGCTTAATCATCATGTGATTCGAAGCTCAAATGCGTGCTTCTACCAATAGAAATTGCACAAAACTAGTTTAAGAACTTTGTGGGCGAAGGTCTGAGCATCAGAGTTTGTCAGGATATATAAAAGTTACTCCAATGCTATAAATCCATTCACAGTCCTCACCACTGACACCTCTTCGCCTGGCCTGACCGACAGTCCCTTCGGGTTGGACGCGAGAGTGGTTTTGAAAGTATCCGGGTCCAAGATCTCCATGGCGTCATCGTCTGCCAGGATCACAATGGCCTTCTTTGCGTCTGCCCTGTTTCCCAAGATCTCTACTGCCTGTGCAACCTCCTCGCTCAGGCTGGACCTGCGGCCCTCTCGAAGAGATGTGATCGATGCCATCTTGCCATCGAAACCCGTTACCTCGAAGAAGGAGCCACGAAAGGAGACGATGTCGCCCCGCTTCAGCCTTGGAAGTCTGACCAGCAGAGTGGAGCGGTATACATCGCGGCCGTCCTTCTTCCCAACCAGCTTGCACGACTCCAGAAGCCTTCCGCCGAAGCGCTCGTAGATTGCCCTGGCCATATGCCTCCCCAGTTGAGTCGAGCCCAGGACTATATCCAGGCCGCCTTTGACCTCTCTCATCTCCCGTATGAATGATAGCTGATCGCCATTCCTGTATCCAGCGTCTGCCATGGACCTGGCTATGCTTTTGCACTGCTCGATCTCATGCTGAGTCAAATCCCTGGCTCTGTTTCCTCGAACCTGGACGGTTGATTGGAAGTACTTGCCGGCCATACGGCTGCAGCGGTCGCATGCCACCAGCTTTATCCTGACAGGAATCTCACAGTGCTCCTCAACTCTCCGACCCCTGAAGGCGCCTTTGATGTCGGCTTTAGCTAGATACCTTGTGGCACCTATTTGTCTGAGATCGATTTCGATCTTGGGCTCTCTGAACTCTTCATGTAGCCAGATGGCATCGACTGCTGCCTGGGATGCAAGTTCTTCTAATGATCGATCGTCGGGATGCTGCCATTTTCCTTTAATCTGCCGCGAACCGCACACTGAGCATAAAGTAACCTCAACCAGATTTGGAAGATGAAAGAGCTCCGCCAAATCCAGAGCGCATTGCGGGCACAGACCCAGATCGGCTGGCTGGCCGCACCTCGGACAGATGGACCGATTCACATTCGCACCATCTGGGCATATAAAACTCCATTGATGGAGATTACGTTCTCCCTTTCCACGTAGCCAAGCGATATGGCATGCTCCACTGAGCGGCAGCCCATGAAGTTGGCCATTGTCGCAATAGACAAAGCTGCTTTTACATCGGAAGGCGTAGCCTTATCCTCGCCAAAGAACTCCCGGCTAACCTCCAAATGCAGATGGCCTTCAATGAATGTCTTTCCCAGGATCTCGCAGTCGCAGACGGCAATGAGCACCTCGGAGCCGTGGCGGTAGGTCTTGAGATACATCTCTTCAGATTCGGACTCCTCATACATGGCAATCATTCAAGGAAGTTTCAGCATACCGGGCCGTGGCTCGAAGACGTCTCCATCTCGTCTCATCCGATCTATGATCTCTTCAGCCTTAGCTCTTTCTATGCCCAGCTCCTCAGCTCTGTCCAGGACATCCTCCTTTGGGGCCGGACCTCTATTCTCTTTGCTTATATCTCTTATGATGTCCATCACCGATTTGGTCCTATCCCTTGTGCTCTTGGTGGTGCCGGATGCGATAATGTCTGCGTCCAGGAAGCCTGTCTCAGGGTCCACACCCACCTTGCGAAGGCAGGATTCCAGGATCTTGACCACCCTCTTTGCATCCTCTAGCGTGACCTTGTCGCTCAGCCTGAGACGAGCGCTCGCCTCCCCCAGGCGGATCAGCGCCTCCAGTTGTCGGGCTGTGACAGGCACCGGCTTGTTTGAATCCTGGCCCTGGCTCCTCAGGCCTACGTAGTACCTGAGGAAGTGCTCCTTGGCCTCATCTGTGAGCGTGGGAAAAATATTCTTGCGGGCATAAGCCACATACTTCCTGAGAAGCTCTGGATCTATCACAGGCTTTATGACGGTCATTGCATTATCGATATCCTCCTGGGAGATCTTGGGATTCCAGGAGACCTGCGTTGATAGTTCTCCTGCGAAGTTGCTCTTCAGGATGTGCTCGGCAATCGCAGAATCCCTCTTGGTGTCAGGGTCGTCGGTCAGGACGAAGATCAGGTCGAAGCGGGACATGAGGGCCGGTGTGAGGTTGATCTGGGGTGCTATGGGCTCGTACTTGTCAAAGCGGCCAAGCTTGGGGTTCGCAGCTGCAAGAAGAGAGCAGCGGGACTTCAACGTAGCCATGACGCCTGCCTTGGCAACGCTTATCGTCTGTTGCTCCATCGCCTCGTGCAGAGCGCTCTTGTCCTCGTTGTCCATCTTGTCCATCTCGTCCACGGCTGCGATGCCCTTGTCTGCCAGCACCAGCGCGCCTGCCTCGATGGTCCAGCGACCGTCGCCCAATTCATCTTTTACAGCAGTGGCAGTCAAGCCTGCCGACGTGGAGCTCTTGCCCGATGTGTAGATGCCGCGAGGCGAGATCTTGGTCATGTAGCGCAGAAGCTGGGATTTGGCGATCCCCGGATCTCCCACAAGCAGGATGTGGATATCTCCGCGAATTCGGGCCCCGTCGGGCAGGTGTTTCTCGAAGCCAGAGACCAGCTGAAGCCCCAGGGCCTCCTTGACATCGTCGTAGCCGAAGATCGAGGGTGCAATCGATCTCGTTACATGCTCATAGATGTCTGGGTCACGTGACATCTCAAGTATCAGCTTCTCGTCTTCGGGGGATATCTCGATCTCCTCGAACTCCTGCTCTTTCATCTCCACATAGATGCCCTTGTGAAATAGGTCGAAGTAAGTGCTCTTGCCCTGCTGTGGACTAGAACGCTGGTAAGACTTGAGAATGCCGTTGACGATCACCCTGTCGCCAGGGAAGATCTGGCCAGCCAGGTCATCCTCCAATTCGACATCGAGCGTCTGAGGCTGCTCTCCGCCCCGCAGGTCCTCTGGGGACTCTTGCACCCTTATCTTCTGGGCATCGACGAACTTGGACTGGGCCAGTATCAGTTTGAAGGGCCCGCCACGATCGCAGGCCTGGTTCTGGCACTTCAGGTTTTGGTCATCGAACTTATTGCCAGCCTGCTCCTTGAAAAATGTAAAGCCACACCTCTGGCACTGAAAAGCGGCGGAGACGATCTTCGGCCGGACCTCCGTGGCAGTCCTGACAAGTCCCTCGATGGCTATCAACTTGCCGATGTGGTCGGAACGAAGCTCGCGGGTCTTGTAATGGCGGGGAAGCTGGGCGATGCGCACATGCGCCCTGTCCATGTAGACATCCATGGGCAGGTCGAGCTGCAACAGAGCTGCCTGTGCAGCCTCCAGGACCTGTTCAGGCCTCTCGAGAAGCTCCTCGGCAAACTCCGGATCGTAGCGGTCCAAATCTGGGAAATTTACCACAAGGCTGCGCTCGTCCGGGTAAGAATCTGCCAGCTCCAGCAAGTCATCCCAGTAACGGGAGCGGAGGAACTCCTCCCACTTGGCAACGAGATCAGCAATCATTGTACGGAGTAACTAAAAGTGGCAAAGTATCTAAAGGTATTCGATGGCGGACCGAAGCTAAGGTCACCTTTTTGGAGCAGAGTGCGAATTGATCGCCATGAGCTCCTCGTAAAATGTCACGGCTGTGGATGTATCGCCAAGTCCCACAGTGAATTTTGGGCGTCTTGCCAGCAAGGATGGAACCAGGCACACTATCACGCCGCCTGATTCTCTGAAAGCCCCCCGTCCTGTGGCTGCAGCCCCATCCTGACAGAACTCGTCCCTAGCTAAAAGCCCAGCAGCATTTACTTCCTTGGGAGGGGGAGACATTGCAGATCCCGTGGAGGCCATAGATGCAGCGGCGTTTGCACCCCTTGTCAGAGCTTCTATCTCGGCCTCGGGCTCAATCAGTCCCTTCATGGCGCTGAGGATGAAATCTCTGGTATGAACTCCTATCCTGCGAACTCCTAAGTCGGCCCTGAGGCGGAGCGCAGCCTCGACGGTCCCGCGCCAGCCAGGCCCAACTCCTTCTATCATGGCCAGCTCATCCTCATTCAAACCGATGCTGTCTGCACACAGGCGGGGCAGGAGATACTTCATCATCCTCGGGTCTTGAAAGCTGCCCATTTCAGCATGGATGTAGATCCTCGGGTTTTTCCGTTTCCACGATCCTATTTGCAACAATTTTTGCTCATAAATCTCCTTGTAACTTGATAATGGCGCCAGATGAAATCCTGAGATCAGAGCACCATCAAGATCAAGGATATTCTCCAGGCAATAATCATCGAAATCCTTGTTTGAATGAAGCCTCGAATTCAGGGGATCGAATGAGGCTATCAGGCGGTTATCATTCTTCGCAGTTATCTTACCCTGGAGCGATGGAAGGCTCTCTCCTTTTTTGAATTGAAAGACGAAGTGCATCATCTCCATCTCTCCTGCCGCTCGGATAGGGCTTATGAGCCCCTTGCCAACTGGGACTGCGACGCCAGGATGCAGCATTCTAGCCATCCTGCGGCTGAGCGCAGGCGCATTCAGAACGGGCTTCGCTCCGAGGGTCGCCAGGACGTTCGCCATGATTCCCGCATTGCCGCCGAGGCGAAGACTCCATTGAAATTGCGCTTCAATTCTCTTCTTGACCTCTTCTCGCTCGATCAGCAACTCAGCTCCAGAGCCTTCCCTCATGCAGAACAGCAGAGCAGAGAAGAGATCTTCCAGGCTATTTATCATGCCGACGGCCTCCGCCCTTGCGCCTAATGCTAGGGGTGCGACCTCTTCGCACTTGATGTCGTAAACTGCATCGAGGTTGATGGGATAGGCACAGATTATCCGCGATGATCCTTTGCGCATTCAGACCAATCCCAAAGCTGGTTATTGATCATTCCCAGGCCCACCCAATCCCCAGATTATATTTGCAAGCAACCTCCTGCCTTCTTCCGACCGGAATTGTGGCAGATCCCAGTCCGAGGTCACCTGACTGCCTTTTCTGTAGACCATCACACCTCTCCTCTCCCAGGCAGGAGTCTTGGCAAGGTTAACGCCCTTTTGATAGACCAGCTCATGAATATCCTGTTCTCTCATGCCTCTGAGCTGATTCATAGCCTCGGCATGTGTAAGCCCTTCTTCGACGAGCGTGTAAAAGCCATAAGAAAAGACATGATTTCGCCATGCCTCATCCTGCCGCTCAGCCAGGTACACACAGATCTCAGCCTCGCATATGGGGATCGTCCTGCAGTCCATGCACACCAGCTGACCAAGGTTCAGTGATAGAGCAGCCGAGAGAAAGCCCGCAATTGTAGAGTCTATCTTCTCTACCCGGCCTGAGAAGGGGGCCACTGTGAAGAGAAGGCTGATCTCATCAGAGAACGTAAATGCCAGGGCTGGAGAGAGGCCAGAGCTCTTGAAAAAGCAAGCAGCTGCCTCTGCAAATGAGCTGGCAACTGCGGGATCATGTGGCTTTTTGCAGTTCTCCAGAATTTTTTTGAACCCCCTGCCGTCAGCCCTCACTATCAGCGGTACGCGAGCTCTCAGGCCAGAATAAATCTCCCAGCTAGCCGTCCTTGTGTTCCTTTGCATTCCTGGTCAGGTGTCTTATGATGACTATGTCGCCTACAGCAGTAACCCAGCGGTATGGGATTACAATTCCCTTGCTCTTTATGTCGAAGATCTCCTTATTGACGTCCCCCAGTGCCAGGCCGCTTACTGTGCATTTCTCTGGATCGAGGACTACATCGTCCACCCTTCCCACGAAGGCGCCTTTCTGAGTGTAGACATCTTGGTCCAGGAGCGATGTGATCTCTGCATTCATTTTAAATCCCCTAATAAAATTTGGGTTTTAGATATTAACTTTGCGATGGCTGCAAAAAATGCTCAGCGTCCGCCAAGCCCTGTCGCATCCATGGTATATCGACGTCCGGCAAACATTCATAGCTTATAAATATGTGGTCAATGCTGCACCAATCGTAAAAAGGAGGTGCATGTGATGTTGGTGGTTGGCGTCTCTGGTAGCCCCAGAAAGGCCGGAAATACCGAATTTTTGCTGAACGAGGCACTTGCCGTGGCCAGAGAGAGGGGATTTGAGACGGAGGACATACACTGCTCAGAGCTGAAGATCGACTTTTGCACTGACTGCGGAGATTGCAGCAAAGGCAGGCCGTGTCCAAAAGAGGATGATGTGGCGCGGGTTTTAGCAACCTTGGAGAGGGCAGACGGCATCATCGTTGCCTCGCCAGTCTACTTCGGATCCATCACAGCCCAGCTCAAGGCTATATTCGACAGAACCATACAGCTGCGTCGGCAGAACTTCAAGCTGAAGAACAAGATCGGGTGTGCTATCACAGTGGGCGGGTCCAGGAATGGCGGTCAGGAGAAGGCCTTGGAGACTGTGCATGCCTGGATGCACATCCACGGGATGATCGTAGTAGGAGACGACTCCCACTTCGGAGGCATCGCAGTCCGGCCCGCAGCAGAGGACCGCATAGGCAGAAAGACCGTCGTCTCCAGCGCAAACAAGCTTTGCGATCTGCTGGGAAAGATGGAGTGGAGAGGGGGCTGCTGGGCAGGAGAATGAATTTTTTTTGCATGAGAGGAACAAATCGAGATGGATCTTCCTGGCAAGAATCGTAGACAGAGATATCTCAAAGATAGGGGCTTGATAGCACTAATAACAATCCTCAGCGCCTTTGTGCCACTGTCTACCGATCTGTATCTCCCTGCGCTGCCAGGAATGGCGAAGTATTTCGACGTCTCAGCCGATCTGGTTAACCTAACTTTAATATTATTTTTTGTCTTTTTTGGAGCTGGGACGCTTCTCTGGGGTCCGCTCAGCGATAAGTACGGCCGAAGACCAGTGTTGTTGATAGGGCTTTCTCTGTACTCTGCAGCAAGCCTGGCATGCGCAGGTTCCTGGGACATTTACCACTTAATAGCATTTCGAGTTGTACAGGCCATTGGAGGCAGCGGCGCCTTTGCAGTGGCGACCGCCATGATCAAGGATGTCTACGACGTCAAGAACAGGGAACCAATTCTGGCCATGGTTCAATCAATGGTTCTGATATCTCCGGCAGCAGCACCTGTCTTGGGCGCTCTCCTTCTGAAGTTCGTCTCCTGGCGAGGCGTCTTCTGGACGTTAGCTGGCATAGGCCTGCTGGCTTTGGTCGGGAGCATAGCTATGGAGGAGACAATTGATAAACGCTATAGCGGAACGCTCCTTCAGTCCATGAAGAGGCTTGGCACTGTGATCAAGAATCCAGGCTTTTCATCTCTGCTCCTGGTGTTCTCTTTGCTGAGCGTATCGACGATGGCATTTATAGCATCGTCTTCTTACATTTATATAAATGGATTCGGTCTGAGCGAGCAGGTTTACAGCTACTACTTCGCCCTCAATGCGCTCGGCATGATCGGTGGACCGATGCTGTATATGCGCCTGTCCAAGCGAATCTCTCGCAGATCGATAATCATAACTTGCTTTGCAGCAATCTCAGCAAGTGGATTATTGCTGTCGGGATTTGGATATCGCCAGCCGTGGATGTTCGCGACTTTGCTTCTGCCAGCCACGATCAGCGCCAGTTGTGTGCGCACTCCAGGCGCAAATCTGATGCTGGAGCAGCAGACTGAGGATACGGGCTCTGCATCGGCGCTGATGAGCTGCTTTGGCATCTTCATGGGGAGCATCGGCATGACCATCATCTCGCTCGACTGGAGCAATATAATTTTGATCCTGGGCGGCATAAACATCCTGGTGGGGCTAACGTGCGAGGCCCTTTGGCTGCTGGTCTCCAAAAAGCCGTATGTAAAACAGGTTCCGGATGGGATCGTCAAGCCTGCTAGGGACGCTCCAAGATGACTGAGACAGATTCAGAAGCATTATATCCTTCTCGGTAGTGACAAGAAAAGCATGTTTGAGAAGAAGCATGTGCTCTCCATGCGAGAGTTCTCCAGGGAGGAGATCGATTCTGTCCTCGATCTGGCCTCATTCCTGGAACCCTATGCCCGGGGCAAGAAGAGTGATATGCTCGCGGGCAAAATCCTGGCTCTGCTTTTCTTCGAACCTTCCACGAGAACGCGCATGTCATTTGAAACTGCCATGAAACGCCTTGGCGGAGCCGTAATAAACCTGGGTCCTGCCGAGGGCAGCTCCATCTCCAAGGGCGAGTCCCTGGCAGACACAGTGCGCGTCATAGGCGGCTACGCTGATGCCCTTGTCATCCGCCACCCAAAAGAGGGCTCGGCGCGGCTGGCCTCCCAGTTCTCTCCAGTGCCTGTGCTCAATGCAGGCGACGGAGCAGGACATCATCCCACGCAGACGCTTCTTGATCTTTACACCATTAAAAAGGAGCAGGGCCACATCGACGATCTCTCTGTAGCCCTGGTGGGCGACCTCAAGTACGGCCGCACAGTTCATTCACTGGCTTATGCCCTCTCGCTTTACGGTGCAGATATAACTCTGGTCTCACCACCATCTTTGCGAATGCCTGAGGCGATTCGCTCAGATCTCTTCAGCAAGGGCACAAGCGTTCGCGAGACGAACGACCTCTCTGCGGTAGTGAACAACGTTGATGTCCTCTATATGACCCGGATTCAAAGGGAGCGCTTCCCGGACCCCCAGGAATACAACAAAGTCGCTCGATGCTATCGACTGACACCAGAGTCGCTGGTCAAGGCCAAAGAGAACCTGATAATCATGCATCCTCTGCCGCGCGTGGATGAGATCTCCCCTGCTGTGGACGGCACGCCCCACGCTCGCTACTTCCAGCAATCCTTCTACGGCGTCACTGTGCGCATGGCTCTGCTAAAGATGCTGATCGGCGGAGGCGCTTGATGATGGCTGACAGTAGGGCTGGCGTCGAGCAGAAGGACGGGCCGCGAGAGCTGCGTGTGAAACCCATCAAGAACGGCACGGTGATAGACCATATCGCAGGAGGGCAGGCCCTCAATGTGCTCAAGATACTGGGCATCTCAGGCACCACAGATGCTACTGTGTCGGTGGTCATGAATGTGGAGAGCAGAAAGCTAGGCAAAAAGGACATAGTCAAGGTCGAGGACCGCGAGCTCTTGGAGGATGAAGTCAATAAGATCGCTCTGATTGCACCGGCGGCGTCGATCAACATCATCCGGGACTACAAGGTTGTCGAGAAGCACTCAGTAGATCTTCCAGATGAGATTGTGGGCGTTGTGCGCTGCCAGAACCCCAATTGCATATCCAACACATCCGAGCCGATCAAATCCAGGATGCTGGTCAAGGCCAAAAATCCAGTTCTGCTGAGGTGCATATTCTGCGAGCAGCCCCTTACGGATAGGATAGCAGAGTACTTAATCTAGGAGATAATTGGATTCCTCGCCATAGGTTAGGATGGATTTCAAGATGACTGTGAAAAATGGAGATTTCATCAGAATTGATTACATCGAGAGCGTTGACGGGCAGGTAATCGCGGCCACTGATAAGGATGTGGCAACATCTAAGGGAATCTTTAACGAGGATACTATGTACGGGCCCCACCTCATAATAGTCGGTGCAGGCCAAATTGTAAAGGGATTTGAAGAAGACCTGATCGACAAAGAGATTGGATACTCGGGAAAGATAGAGATACCTCCTGAGAAGGCCTTCGGAACTCATGATCCCAAGAAGATTGAGATCGTGCCGATCAATAAGTTCAAGGATGAGAAGCCGGTACCAGGGATGCGCGTAGGAGTGAACAACAAGGTTGGCACAGTCACCAGGGTGATTGGAAGAAAGGCCGTCATCGACTTAAACCATCCTCTTGCGGGCAAGACCATCGTCTACGAGTACAAGATCCTAGAGTGCATCGAGGACCGGCTGGAGAAGCTCAAGGCGATGATAAAGACGTTTGCCCGCATGGAGCTTGAGGCTGAGATCGCAGATGACGTGGCTCGTGTGACAGTCCCCTGGGAGCTGAGCTACTACAAGGATTGGCTCATGATCCGGCGCGGATTGGCTGACATGATATTGCAGCACTTGGGCTTGAAAGAGGTCGACTATGTTGAGAAGCACACTGGCGAGAAGTTCAAGGCCGAGATCGTCTCTCCACCTGCGAAGGAGGCTGGAGCAGAGGAGGCCGAGCTTTCAAAGGATGCGGAATCTGCCTCTAACCCTGCCTGAAGAGAGGCTCGACGCTCGTGCAGTGAGGGAGGGCAGAGGATAGGCTGACTAAAGAAGGTTTTTTGCTGCATCCGATGAAAGGCTCTTTCTGCCTATTTATCTTTCATCCTTCGCGCAGGACTTCCATGCGCAACCAGCTAGTTCTGAGATCCAGTCTGACTGGCCTGCCTGAGTCTATTCTAATTCTAGTAGCAAAGATCAGACAGATGGCAATAGGCTATCTAGGGATATAGATCATGTATGATTATGTATGCAGGGCGAGAGTAATAGGCACGGGCTTGTGCATCCGGCGGGGATTAGCCCTGTGTTCGTCCTAAAGAGAATCAGCATTCAGAGCAGCTCCTCATTATGCATCCTTTCTCTTCAAAGCCAACAGCGCTCCGCCTGAAAAGAGCGCCAGAAAACCAACCAGGGCCAATGAAGACACATATGGGACGCTCTGGCCGAGGATCGACGCTCGCAGGCAGATGCTCGCATGAGTGAGCGGCAGCAGATAGAGGGCGTATTTCAACCCTGCGGGCAAATAGCTCAGTGAGAAGAAGGTCCCTCCCAAGAATGCCATGGGCGTGATGATGATGCTCGTGAACATGATCATATCCTCGTAAGAGCGGGCCAGTAGAGCAGAGAGAACGCCTAAAAAAGAAAATATCAGGCAGGTCAATAGCAGGCTGATGAGGAAGAGCAGGTTGATATGAAGGTCCGGCTTTAAGATGAACGCCACGATCAAGAAAGCGATGGAGCTGACTCCGCCTCTCAGGACGCCGATCATGGCTTTGCCGAGCAACAGCGCTGGCTGGCCGATTGGGGCCATGAGAGTTTCATCGAAGCTGCGCCAATGAATCTGGTCTATGATGAGCCTCGTCCCAGAGCCATTGAAGCTGCTGTTCATGGCAGTCATGGCTATGATTCCAGGGATCACGAACTCCAGATAGCTCGCCCCCTCCATCTGGATATTGCCTCCAAGACCATAGCCGAAGGCAGCCATGTAAAGGATGGGACTGACCACAGTGGCAATTAGATAGCGCGACAGGTTGCGCTGCAGGGCCACCAGGTCTGGCCAGAGGACTGCAGATACACTGCCCACCCCACTTAGAGCCAGACGAGTCATGTTTTGAGGACCTTGGCCATCTTATCCTTCCATGCTGCGACCTCGTCGGCGCTGATGACATCTATCGCCCCGCCCTGAAACTCTCCGCCAACGTCGCCCATCCTCTCCTCCATCCAGCCCTCGATCTCGAGGTACAGGGACTTGAGAGCTGCCAGGACATCAGGATCCGCCTTCCACAGCCCCCTCTGGCTTGCCTCCAGAAGCCTTCGGCCCATCTCCTCCATGGCCCATGGGTTGTTCTCCTGGAAGAACTTTCGGTTCTCCTCATCCATGATGAAAGTCCTGGCAATGTCGTCGAAGATCCAGTCGTCTACCTCCTGGGTCGTCGCCTCCCAGCCGTAGACCCGGCCCACTCTTTTGGAGATGTCGCCTGCGCCCTTGTAGCCGTGCCGCTTCATGCCCTCGATCCACTTGGGATTTAGCAGCTTTGTTCGAACGACGCGCCTGACCTCATCTGCCAGATCCCTGACATCGACGTGATCAGGCTCGCGGGTGTCTCCGTAGTAGGCCTCGACATCCTTACCTGAGACCTCCCGAGCGGCAGCCGTCAGGCCTCCGTGATTTCCGAAGTAGCAGCAGCATCCGAAGAGGTCCTTCTCGTCGGTCGTGGTCTTGTTGAAGGTGACGTCCACGCTCTTTAGCTGCTTTACCAGCCGCTCTTGCGACTGCACCCCGAAGAGGCCTTTGCCGTAGGCGTAGCCGTTCCAGTAGATGAAGACATCCGAGAGCTCCTTCTCCTTCTTCCAGGCGCTGGCATAGACTGCAAGGTTCACGCCGTTTCCGTATGTTCCTGGCCGGCTTGCATAGATGCGCGGGGTGGATCCATTCTCCAGGTCGTGCTTGCGGATGAAGTTCATATCTTCAGGCTCGTCCAAGGCTGCCACCTCCTTGATGGCCTGGTCCATGATCTCGATGCAGCCATAGAAGCAGTCGCGAATGATGCCCGAAACGCGCACTGTCAGGTCGATCCTGGGCCTGCCCAGCTCCTCAAGAGGGATGATCTGATAGCCCTTGAGCTTGCTGCCCTTCCAGACAGGTTTGACGCCGATTAGAGAAAGCATCTGTGCCATCTGCTCACCATCAGCGTACATGAGATCTCCTGCCATCCAGAACATGGCAACGTTCTCAGGAAACCGGCCATGCTCAGATCTGTACTTCTCAATCAGGCTGTCTGCGAGCCTTCTTCCAATCATCCATGCAGCATCCGTAGGCACAGAAGCTGGATCCAGAGAGAAGAAGTTTCGGCCCGTGGGAAGGACCTCGATCTTTCCTTTGGTGATCAGGCCGGAAGGGCCCGGCTCTATGAAGCCTCCTGAAAACCCGTGCATCAGGCTCTCCATCTCCTTCGAGGCATCGATCCTCCGGCAGAGCTCCTTTACGCGATCATGCAAAGCGGTGAGGGTGCCATTGCCCTTCAACCCCCTTGCATCAAGGACTGTGCTCAGCGCATCATTATCCTGCATCATAGCAAGGATGAGATCCTTGGCAAGCAAGTCCACCTCCCGCAGATCTTCAATCTTGGTTGAGACCTCTTTTCCAAGCAGTCCAGCAGCAGCCTTCCTGGCTTCAGAGCGCAATATGGAGCGCACCATCTCCAGCCGTCTCTCGCCCTCAGGCAGAGCGCCGAATATGTGCATGCCATCAGGTATCTGGGTGTTGTAGAGCTGCGAGATCTTATCGTGCGCCCTCTCAAGTAACTGCTGAAAGCCTGCGCCCGAGGCCGTCAATTTCTCCAGATTGATCTCACTGGCCAGGTTGCTCTTCTCCAGGAGGCCTAAGATGATATGCTCCAGAGCATGCGCCCTTCCGCCGTCGGACACCTTTGCACGGTTGTACTCTGCGATCTTGTCCTCCAGATCCTTCAGCTCCCCATAAAGATCTGAGTCGGTCATGACTGCCTGCATGTGGTCCACGAGGACTGCGTAGCTGCGCCGCTTGGCGATGGTCCCTTCGGGAGGATTGTCTGAGTTGTAGATGTAGATGTGCGGCATGTCGCCGATCCCGATATCAGGGTAGCAATCTTCAGAGAGGCCGACGGACTTGCCTGGCAAGAACTCAAGGTTGCCGTGCGTTCCCACGTGCACTATCACATCAGCTCCGAAGTCCTTCTCGATGTAGCAGTAGGTCGCAAGATACTGATGGGTTGGAGGGACCTCTGGGTCATGCAGGATCTTGCAGACCTGTCCATCGCAGCGCGCTCCAGCGCAGCCCCTTTTCGGCTGGACGCAGACCAAGGCATTTCCATAGTTCAATCCAGTAACCACTATCTTTCCCTGATAGAGCATGGCAGCAGGAATGCCGTCTTTTTCCTCTCCCGGCGGCCTTCCCCAGGCAGCGCTGACGCACTCTCTAACGCTGGGCGAGAGCGTTTCGAAATACTGCAAGTAATCCTCTTTGCTGATGTATGCGAGTGCGCCACCCTTCTGGACGATCTCCTCGATTGGCGTCCAGCGGAACTCTGAGATGGCCTTGCGTCCCATGATGGTATCTATCAGCTCCTTGCCGCTCTTCGGCGGATTTCTCAGGGCATATCCAGCATCCACCATCCGCTTCATTATGCGAGCCACGCTCTCCAGGGTATCGAGGTGAGCGCCCCCACCCACAGACGCCTCAACTGAGACGCATGGGTTGTTGTGCAAGATGAAAGCTACTTTTCTCTGGGAGACTGGTTTGCTCTTGAGAGCGATCCAGCGGGAGACTCGGGCACAGACCTTTGAGACGCGCTCTGAGATCGGCACATGCCGCTCGATTTGGGCGCCATCTGAGATCGATTTGTCGGTGGCGCCCATGATAATGGGCTCGATGACGCCTTCGAACTCGGGCATGGCAACGGACCAGCCCACCTCACTGCTTGAGAGGCCATGGACATCCTTCAGCCACTCCTCTTCTGTCTTGTGGTAGACCATGAGGGGATGGAAGACAGGAACATCCAGCCGCTTGAGGATCTTGACCGACTCATCCTGGTTTCTGGAACGAAAGATAGGTTGAAGATTGATTATCGCATCGACTCTGCCCGCAAAGAGCTTCTCTGCTACCTCGCCGCTCGACCAAGCACCTAGATCCTTATCTCCCATGCCAAAACAAAAGACAGGTAGCACTGAATACTGCCTTTCAAGCTCTCCGATGAGAGCATCAACAAAAGCCAGGTCCCCACCTGCCCAGTAGGTGCGAGAGAATATTATTCCGACAGCAGGATGCTGCACAGGGCCATACCATTCCATGTACTCTTCCAGGGTAGAGAACGCCTTATCGGAGCGTGGATGATAAAGCCCCTGCCAGAGCAGCTCATGTGGCGGATCATAGTCGTAATCGAGATTCAAGGCCTTGCAGCAGGCATATTTGAGCATGTTATTGTAGTTCTCCTGCCCGCCAAAGAGTATGTACTTGTTGACAGTGGCAGTTATCTCCAGGTCGACAGTGGACAGCGCCCAGTGAGACGGGTCTCGTCCAAAGGAGATGACAGGCGTTTTGGGGTCTAGATTGGGAATGATCTCATCCCAGCAGGCCTCGCTTGAAGGATGGAGCAATATGAGCCTGGCTGCTTTCAGGGACTGGATGCATCTCTCCAGGTCTTGGGAGTTGGAGAACTGCGATGAGGACCAGGCCACCAGCTCCAGGCCAAGCTCTCTGGCACCTTGCAGCAATAGGGGCAGCTCACTGCTCCATGTAATGGAGACTATATTCATTTATCTCCTCCGAATGTTTTGCGATCACTTTGCGATGATTAACTTTGCGATGATTATTTTGCGATTATTTTTTTGTTATCAGCCGGATCTTGTCCCAGCCAGTTCCTCCAGACCGAAGGGGACGGTCCAGCACAAAGTCGATGAATTCGAAGAGAACATGTGCATTTGCAGCGTAAAATTCACGGGCAAAGTGCATAGCATCTTCGAGATTCTCAAAACGACGAACTTCCATCTCCTCTCCGGATTCGTCTTTCAGTGAGCCGATGCTGCTATCCGCCACGAAGCTGGAGAAGCCGCATGAAGACTTCACGGGCTGAAGGGCATCGATGTTCACAGGCACACCGCCATAGCACTCGTATACATAGCGAATCATCTCCCTCCGAGTAAGAGCGCACTCGGCCTTCGCTTGCTCCAAGACCTCCTCGTTCAGGCATTCTGGCTGGGGGACAAGTGAGGCATCTATGACGAATGAGTGCCCATCGATCTCGCCCAGGTCCACCGCCTCAAAGACAAGGCCGAGCATCACCGGTCTCCCGTGACCGAAGTCGCAATGCCAGCGGTCGCTCTCCACATACAGAAGGCTATCGCCGAGATCTGTGATATCCAACATCAGCTCAATAGTAACACTATTATCTCATAAGTCTTTTCAATTATCCGATGAAAATCCTGGCTCTGATTGGCAGCCCAAGAAAACAGGGCAATACCGATATCCTAGTGAATGAGATTTGCAGGGGTTCAAAGGCAGTGGGGCATGTAGTGGAGACTGTACGCCTCTATGACTACGAGATCCTGCCCTGCATTGACTGCCGCCACTGCAAGCGACAGGAAGCCGACCACGCATGCACTCTGAAGGATGGAATGCAGGTGATATACCCAAAGCTTGAGGATTCGGACCTTATCATCTTTGGGACGCCGGTCTACTGGTACGGCCCTACGGCGAAGATGAAGCTGCTGGTCGACCGACTGCGGCCATACATTGAGAGCAGGAGATTGAAAGGCAAGAGGGGGATAGTAGTAATGCCATCTGAAGAAGGGCCGGGCTGTTGCGGGCCGCTGATGGAGATGTTTCGCAGGTCCTTCGATTATCTGGGCATGAATATGGCAGGAAGCATACTGGCCAGAGCCTATGAGCGAGGGGAGATAGAAAGGAGTCCTGAGGAGATCAGGAGGGCATATGAGCTTGGAGCATCTCTATCTTAGCCTATTTTGGTTGGAGAGGTCACAGGTGCATATTCTTCTCAAAACACCTGGCTGCAAAGATCATTGCGATTGCAGCCATCGCCCAGACATAGGCAATCTCGAATATCGGGACACCACCACTCCTCAATCCCTCGATGGCCTGGGTTAGGGGAATAGCCTCGATCAGCACTCTTGCTGCCCTGGGATACATCTCTGTGGGAATGAATACCCCGCACAGATAGGTAAGAGGCATGGTGATGAAGAGGCTCACAGTTGTCAGGTTGTGGGGATGACTAACGGTTACGCCCACTATAATTCCTGCCGAGGTGAAGAAAAGCGCAAGCCCGATGGTGAATAGAATTAGGGCGGCAAGGGAGATGTGAAATCCGGAAAGAAACAGCCAGACGGGCAGGAGGAAGCAAAGGACTGCGAAGAAGGCAACTACTACGCCCGTCAGCAGATATCCGGCCACCGCCTCGTGCGGCTTGATGGGCGCTGCCATGGTGAGCAGCTCCAGGTAGCCCTCGTGGTTCTTGGACATCCAGATCTCAGAGCTGAAGTGCTGATAGCAGACCTGCACCACGCACATCATAAGTATCCCCGGAATCATGAAGCTCAGGTACGACTCGCGGCCGGGCAGGCTCACCATGGAGCCTAGGCCAATGCCAATCACCAGCACGAAGAAGAACGGCTGGATGAGATTGCGCAGAGCGAATAGAAATAGATTCTTTCGATAGTCATAGATCTCCCTCTCGAATGTGACCAGAGAGGCAGACACCGCGCGGGGAATCATTCTCGCAGCCCCCTGCCTGTGAGCTGCAAAAAGACGTCCTCAAGGCCGGGCTCCTTCAGGTCAAGCTCCTCGATCCCCGCAAGCCTTGATGCGGTTACCACTATCTCGTCCAGGGCCTCCTTCTCTCGCAGATGAATCAGGAGGCAGCCGTTGGAGCTATGAAGGTCCATCACGCCAGGAATCTTTCGCAGTGCCAGAAGATCTGCAGACGAAAAGGGGCGGCGGGGTTTGAGGGTGAGGACTGAGTCGATGCCCACAGATCGCCGGAGCAGAGAGGGCGAGCCTTGGGCGATGATCCTGCCATGGTCTATGATGATCACCCGATCGCAGAGCACCTCCGCCTCCTCCATGTAGTGGGTGGTGAGGATGAGAGTCTTCTTCCGCTCTTTCAGCTCAGATATGTAGTCCCAGAGAGCATGCCTGCTCTGCGGGTCAAGGCCAGTGGTGGGCTCGTCCAGATAGAGTATGGGCGGATCGGTTATCAGCGCCCGTGCCATCAGCAGGCGGCGCTGCATGCCTCCGGAGAGCTGATGGCCATTTTTGGCAGAGTGCTCCTCGAGCTTTGCCCAGGCAATGGTCTCACGGGCTTGCAGCCTCGATTCGGAGCGGGAGAGGCCGCGCAGCCGGGCGTAGAAGTAGAGGTCCTCGGCAATGCTTAAGTGAGGATGAAAGCTGGCCTCCTGGGGAGAGATGCCGAAGAGGCGCTTGGCCTCGATGGGATTCTTCTGGACGTCGTAGCCTCCCACGCGGATCGTGCCGGAGGAGGGACGGACGAGGCCGGTGAGCATGCGGATGGTGGTGGTCTTGCCTGCGCCGTTTGGGCCCAGGAGGCCTAGGGTCTCGCCGGAATGGACTGAGAAGGAGACGCCGTCGACGACTTTATGGGTGGAGAAGGATTTGACAAGGTTTTCGACGAGGATCATTTCTTGGGAGTCCATTTTACTTGCGGAAGAGGATATCATACGATATATGCTTTTTCATCAGCTATTTTCCAACTTCGTTGTAAGGACAGTAGTATTCTTTTCCAGACTTGGTTTTGTTGGCCAGGCAGCCACCGCCACATGAGGCGAATTGCGAACAGGAAGAGCAGCTCGCGTTCAGGTTGGCGACTTCGCGCTGCAAGCAGCGCCAGGCCTTGGCAATGCCATCTCCATAGGGCAGCATGCCTGGTTGTCGGGAAATCAGAAATCGTCGAATCTTCGTTGTCCTGATCCCCTCGATCTGAACGAACGAAACACTGCTTTCATTTTTTCTGAGACTCCTTAATTCAATGCTTGATTGTGTCAGCAGTTGCATTTCTAACAGATCGAAAGAACTTGCCATTTGACCGCAGATTTAAACTCAAAAAAAATAAGCGATGGTCACGAAGCAATAAAGGTACGGCTTGAATCTGTTTATCTGTTTTCATGCTTCAATTGGACATTCAGCTCGCCTGTGGATATGCCCATATTCCTTTGTACGGCACGCCCAGCCACTTCTCGAAGTACTCCTTGTGAACAGCTTCCGGATCCAAATCTTTGAACTGATCAGGATAGAGCCACTTGGCTAGGTATTGTGCGCCTATGAAGTTTCTGGTAGATTCAACGCATATCTGATCCAATACATAGAGATGGTCCTTCTTAGCGGCATCCGTATCCTTCAAGCCATCTCTTTTCTTCTCATTCGCCAGGAACCCTTTTGCAGCATCGGTGCTGTTGAGGCTATATCCGGTTAGGGGCGAAGGTGCGGGGAACGTAGATGAATAGACGACAGCCTGTGGATTCTCCTTTAGAACCCATTCAGGGTCGACAGTGGGCCTGGCTCCCGTCAAGTTATGGGCGATATTCACGCCTCCCGCCCGCAAGATCAGAGTATCTTTGGCCGAGCCTGCTCCGGCTGTGACCCAGGGCGTATCAGACCACTCTATATAAACGCTCTTCTTCGAATCGTTCTTCAGCAGATCTGTCTTTTTCTTCAGGCTATCGAGCTGCTCTGTTCTCCAGGCCAGGAACTCCTTGGCTTTATCCTGTCCTCCCACCAGCTCTGCCAGGAGATTCAGATCATGCTCGAAGTCGCTCTGCCGGCTGAAATCGAGTACTACTACCTTAATACCTGATAGGTTTTGGTCTAAAGCTCCTGCGTACCTGGCCTGGGTTATAACTATATCAGGCCGAAGTTCAATTATCTTTTCGTAGTTGTGCTGTTTGTAGGTACCGACTACAGTCTTATTTAGAATCCCTTCCAGCCAGGGATAAACTTGCTGCGCGTCAGTGGTGACCCCGACGATCTTATCATTTGCACCTAACATGTAAAGGGGCTCATAGCTCCAGGTCACCAGAGGCACGATCTTCTCCACGGGCTTATCAATTGTTATGGTTCTATTTGCATCATCGACAATGGTCTTTGGATATCCATCAGCTCCCGCCGCTACCAGTGCTAGCAGCGAAAAGCATAGCATTAGCGCCAAACCGCATTTTATCCATTTCATGTTTTTCCCTCCGACAGCAGACGAACTCTGCCCGTTGGTCCTTATTAACCTACTATGTTAGATATAAATTTTACTTATTATTACTATTATCTTGAATTATTGCAATATTTAATAATATGCCTAAAAAGAAAGGGATCGGCGATTAGCTCGCCCGCGGGTATGCCCATATCCCCTTGTAAGGCACTCCCAGCCACTTCTCGAAGTACTCCCTGTGGATGGCATCGGGATCTATATCCTTGAACTGCTCAGGATAGAACCACTTGGCCATGTAATACGCTCCGATAAAGCTCCTAGTTACCGCCTCGGTGCAATATCCATGAAGGAGATACACACGACGGTCTTTTGCCGCGTTAGTGCCCTTGAGTCCGGTTCTATTTCGTACCTCTTCCAGATACTTCTCGAGGCCTTCTGTGGCGTTCGCCGGAGCATTGTAGTTCAAATCGGGTCCAGGAACCTGGTCGGACATGGTTGCAGCTATTACCACAACAGCAGGATTTTCGTTTAGCACCCACTCCGGATCAACATCGATATAATAAGGCTGACCCACCAAATTAGCCGCGATGTTGTCTCCTCCGGCCATCGCAATGGCCTTATGGAATCCAGAGGCATTGGTTGCTGCCCAGAAGGCATGACCGTTGCTCTCTCCGTAAACCTTTTCCCTCTCTTCGGGCTTTATAGCGTTAACCCTTTCCGCTATTTCATCCACGTAGCCCTGTCGCCATAATAGAAACTCTTCCGCCCTCTCTTCTTTCTCCAAGATGCTGGCCAGAGCCTTCAGCTCTTTCTCAAAGTCATTCTGGTTGTTGAAGGGAAAAACCACGAAAGGAATTCCAGCTGGATTGAGCTTTTCCTCTGAAACATTGACCTTCTTGGGATTTCCCGCTATCACCATATCCGGTCGAAGCTCAATCACCTTTTCGTAGTCTATATCATTGTATTTTCCTACTGTCGGCTTGATGACCATTTCAGGAATCCAAGGGTAGGTTTCCTGGGCAGTGTTGGTCACACCAGCTACTTTATCCAGGCCATCCAAAATGAAAATGGGCTCATACGACCAGGATGGCAGAGATATAATGGTCTTCACCGGCTTATAGATCGTCACTGACCTGTTTGCCGAGTCTGTAATGTTGATTGGATACTTCTCATGAATGTGCTTTATCTCCTGCAACTCGTCCGCGGATAACTTTCCCTCCTGCGCGAGTTTCTCCGCCGCCGCCACCTCCTCAGCAGAAACGATCTTGTCGCCGTTATCATCGCCGGGAATATCTGTTCCTTGGGCTAGCGCGGTTCCAATCATCAGTGCTATGCATGCTAATATCAGAACTATAGCACTACATCTCATCGCTTGTCCTCCTGCGACCTCAGCCAGAGGTCAACATTTTATGTCTAGAGATTTTCTATGATAAAAATGTTACTTATTACTACTAATCCAGTACATTCTATGCATCCTCTGGCCCGAAGTTCTCGTCTCGATAGAGGCAAAAGATGATGTTGTTCTAGATTTGACTGGCGAATGTGGTTCATGATTTGGCTTTCTCTATCGGGTCTTTCAGCAGAATAAAATGGTAGAGAGGTCAAGGTCCAAGGCCAAAAAGATGAATCTTGAGGCCAAGTTCAGCCATGGGGGGTGCAGAAGACCTTAAAATCCAGGATGGGGCATTTGACTTAGTCTTCAACAGATACCTTCTTTGGACCTTGCCCCATCCTGAGAAGGCCCTTATGGAGTGATACAGAGTCCTAAGAGATGGTGGCCTGGTGGCAGTAATCGATGGCAAGTGGAGGGATGGGTCTATTGAAAGCAGGTTTAGAAGGCTACTCTCGGATTTGGCCATTGTATTAGCGGACCACGAAAACCCACGAAAGGGCTGGTACGATCGCTCAATCGAATTATCCCTTCCACACCCAACTGGGCTTTCGCCAGAGGAGGCAATGGATTAAGAAGGTGCTGGTTAACTGGAGCTATTATATGATGACAGAAGTAAAATAATAAAAATGAAAAATCTATGCAGGTGGCGGATACACCCATACTCCATTCAGGTCAATATCCAAGAATTTCTTCCAATACTCCCTGTGAATGGATTCAGGATCTATATCTTTGAATAGCTCTGGATGTAGCCATTTGGCGAAATAGAGCCTGGCGACGATATACCTGGGACTCATCGCCATAGTCCTGTGGTATATATAGACCCTTCCATTTTTCACTGCATCCAGTTTGTCCCACCCGGGCCTTGCAATATCTTCTGCAAGCTCTAATTTAGCGTTATCTTCAGTCCATGAGAACCCAGCTGGATCGGAGGAGACCTTCACCCAGATGAATATAAACTCTGGATTCTGGTCCAACACCCATTCGGGGTCCACCTCATATTGGCCATAGGACCCCGCAACGAAATCTGAACCGTCTATGATATTCCGTCCGCCGCAACCAGCAAGGGCTTTTCCATCATAGGCATTTGAGCCTAAAGTCACATATTGCTTAGACCAGGCTTCCAGATAGTACGTGGGAATTTCGCTTTCTGGTAAGTTATTTGTTCTATTCTCGATAATGCCATCGTATTTTAAGATCCAATCGACAACCTCCTCCGCCTTTTCCTCATTTCCCACAATCAGCCCTAGCTTTCTGAACTCCTGTATCATCTCCTGTGTGCCCGCTTCATCGAAATCCAGTGCTATTACAGGAATTCCCTGATTGCCAGTCTCGTTGATTTTATCAGCAATCTCTTTTGCGCAGAATGAAGTTGCCAGGATGATGTCCGGGTTGATCTCTAGGATCTTTTCATAGTCAAGGCCCGAGCCATCCAATCCCTCTCCAACTAAGGGCACATCTTCCAGTCCTGCTTTTTCAACTATGTCTCCTCGGTATTTCGGAATTCCTCCTTCCCATCCAGCGATCTTTTCCTTTGCGAGGATGATCATGGGCTCGTGCGGCCCCATGTAAGCGATGACAACATTTGCCACAGGCATCTTTACAGTTACAGTTCGATTTGCTGAATCTATAACGGTTAATTCCTTCTCCTCACCATTAATGATCTCTTCTATCATAATGGCATCGTTCTCATCAACTTTTCCATCGAAATTTGCATCTGCCAGCTTTGTCTTTTCATTTTTTCCATCAATTATTCCCTGCAAATACGATATATCATCCTCATCCACCTTGGCATCCATATTCGCATTTCCAAAGATTCCTAGAGTAAAATCCTCTGCTTTCTGATCACCGGATAAGGCACCTAACGCATACGGCGACGCTGCCATCAGTGTCAGAAAAACCAGCCAAATTTTCGTATATGCTCTCATAATATGCATTCCTTTATCCAGCAATTAGCTTGAGATAGCCGTCCCTGGCTCCAGTCGGTCATTGAATGCCTCCTATTATCGGTTTTTTCGGCCTTCAGCTCGCCTGAGGATAGGTCCATATTCCCTTGTAAGGCACTCCTAACCACTTCTCGAAATACTCTTTGTGCAAGGCTTCTGGATCAAGATCCTTGAGCTGCTCGGGATAGAGCCACTTAGCCAAATATTGCGCTCCGACAAAGTTCCGTAAAGCCTCGACGCACATGCCATCCATCACATAGAGGTGGTCTTCTCTAGCAGCGTCGGTATCTTTCAGAGCAGCCCTTCTCTTTTCCTCTTCTAGATACGCTTTGGATACGTCAGTGCTATTCACATAATATCCTGTGAGCCCCACAGCTGTGGGTCCAGAGGAAGAATATACAACCGCTTGAGGATTCTCTTTGAGAACCCATTCTGGATCTACTGTTGGGCGAGACCCTGTAAGGTTATGGGCAATATTCAAGCCACCAGCTCTGGTTATTAGGGTATCCTTAGCTGAACCCGCTCCAGCTGTTGTCCATGGAGTATGGTCCCATTCAATATATACCCGCTTCATCTCATCTGGCTTCAGAGAGTCAGTTTTATTCTGCAAATTGGCTAGTACCTCACCTCTCCATGCTAGGAAGCTTGCAGCTTTATCCTGCCCACCTACAAGTTCGGCCAGAAGCGTCAGATCTCTTTCGAAGCCATCTTGATTGCTGAAGTCAAGAACAACGACGTTAATCCCAGAGAGGTTCTTCTCAAGGTTGCCAGCAAACCTGGCCTGGGTTATTATTATATCTGGTTGGATTTCAATTATCTTTTCGTAATCATGCTCCTTATAGCTGCCTACTACAGGCTTGTCCATAATTCCCTCCAGCCAGTTATAGTAACTCTGAGCATCGGAAGTGATCCCAACAATCTTATCATCTGCACCTAACAGATACAGGGGTTCATAGCTCCAGGTAACCAGAGGAATGATCTTTTCTGCAGGACTATCAATGGTTATTGTTCGGTTCGCATCATCCACAATTGTCTTGGGATAGCTTTCGGCACTCAGAGCGGGCATCACCGCAAACGAAAAGCACAGCACCAGTGCCAGAGCGAGTTTCGTCCATCTCATCTATTTCCCTCCTGTGGCCAACAGATTCGGCCAATCGGCCAGCTTACAGACTTTCTTGGATATAAATATTACTTATTATTACAATTATTAGGAAAGTCTAAAAAAATCTCAAAAATGTATTGGTAACGGCAATCCGTGCTTTAGCCTGCCTGCGGATAAGCCCATATCCCCTGGTAAGGCACACCGAGCCACTTCTCGAAGTATTCCTTGTGAACTGCTTCAGGATTAAGATCCTTGAAAAGATCTGGATAAAGCCACTTGGCCAGATAAAGAGACCCGATATAGCTTCTGGTGCCATCAACCATCATCTCTTCCAGGATAAGCATCCTCCCATTCTTTGCCGCATCTGTTCCTGCTACCTCTTTTCTCTTCACGACCTCTTTCAGGAACTTCTCAGCCTTTTCCGTGCTGGTCATGTTATACTGAACGAGAGTTGTTGGATTGTAGTAGGCATCCTGGGAGTTATCGAAGAGCATGGCCTGAGGGTTCTGCATAATGAGCCATTCTGGAGAGATCTCATACTGACTATCAGGGCCAAGATCGCCTGTAATGCTCTTTCCTCCCGCCTGGCTTATGGTAATATCCTTGGGAGATCCCTTTCCACCTGAATGCAAGGGCCACTCTGCCCACTCACAATAGACCCTAGTCTCATTTTCGGGGTCCAGGCCGTCTACCTTCGTCTTGAGCAAATCCAATTTTTCCTGCCTCCAGGCCAAATACTCTTCGCACCGCTCTTGGCATCCTGTAATCTCAGCAATGGTCTTCAGCTCCTTTTCAAATAAAGATTGATTAACAAAGCGCAATACTGCTACTTTAGCCCCTGGGACCTTCGCCTCCAGGTCGTTGGCAACCTTTGCTGAAGCAATGATAAGGTCCGGCTTTAGTTCCACCATCCTTTCATAATCAAATTCTAGATAGGTCCCCACCTCAGGTTTTTCCTTCATCCCATTCAGCCACGGATAAAGGCTTTTGGCACTGGAGGTAACCCCAACCAGCTTGTCCTTTAGTCCCAGAATGTATAGTGGCTCGTAGGAGTATGTGTTCAGAAGCACTATTCCCTCTACCGGCTTGTAGATGGTCACCGTCCTGTTTGCCGAGTCGGTAATGCTGATTGGATACTTCTCGTGGATGTGCTTGATCTCCTGCAGCTCATCAGCAGATAGCTTTCCCTCCTTGGCGAGCTTCTCCGCCGCTGCCACCTCCTCGGCGGAAACTATCTTGTCGCCATTGCGGTCTCCTGGAACATTGATTCCCTTAGCAAACGCCGGCATAATTGCATTTGATACAAACAGCGCCAGGATTAATGCAAAAACTTGCCATTTCATATTTTCAAATCTCCTGCTTTTATCTTGAATATTAACACATTACATTAACTTGCTCTATTGGACCTCCATTACGAGTGTCGTGACAAAATTTGTCATGTCAAACTCCTCATTAACTTTTTTAGCTGGATCTCTATGTTTTGCCAAGAACATCCAATCCCCATCCTCAGTCATAGGTGTCTTCGCCCACCCATCGTCATCAGTCTTTATTTGCGCCATCTCCTTTCCCTCCTTCTCGGAGACTACCCGCAACTCTGCTCCTGCCAGAGGTCGCCCCTCATAGAAAATCCTTATTTCCGCATCCTCGCCTTTGCGGAATCTGGCTTCGCGAGGCACTATTTCAAAAATTCCATGCATAGGATCTTTCAGTTCTGGCTGACCATTCCCTAAGGGCATTATTCTCTTGGCCATTGAAATTATAGCGCCTGAATATGTCACATCTTTAAATTGAAATTTTGGGCCAATATGATATCCTTCGCTATTCTGACTGACGACAATGGGAACGAGGTCCACTATAGCAGTATAGCAACCGTCACCTGCAAATGGGAATCTGAGCCGATGTCTATCGCTCTCGGAGGACATCGTGGGTTGTATGGTACTGCCATCGGGTCTATAAATCAAGGGTTTGACCCTTGCCGGATTTAAGACACCATCAGTGCGCATATTATGGCCAAAGAGCAGGGATACCTCTCTTTGATCGCCTTCTTGTTTAGCTTGGCCTAGCCAGAGCTCATGGCCGACAACCATCTTTGTCAAATCAGCGCTTTCCTCAAATTCGTGACGCATTTAACATTCCTCCTGATGCAGCTTATGCTACCAAGATAGGATGAGTATCCGTTATAAGAGATAAATCTATCTAAAAAAGTAATACTAAATAAGAATTATTCTGACATCATAAAAGTTTAAATATCAATATTAGGTTAAATGTTATACTGATAGTGACTCCATCTATCAAAGGATAACATCTGATTCATCAACAGCTCTATCGAAGGATCGAGCCTAAAGGCATGGCCAGGGTTCCCGGCTCTGCGCCAATGTCCAGGACCAACCAGGCGGGATAGATCTCCAGGGCTGCGGCCCGTCTCTCGCCATTTGCCTGGCGGCCCTCAGATCCGTCATATCGATCTACGACTTCTTACATATTGTAGTCAATCGTCAGATATCTTTGCCTGGTGGCGAGCATTAAGAGCTTCCAGGTCTGGTTCCAATCGATCAATGAATGCCTCGATCGTCCAGCAAGCTTCAGAGGATAAAAAACAGCTCGCTTTAAGGGGTATCAGATTTCGGTGGGCTGGTTGCCGAGAAAAAAGGAGGTGATGGTCAGAGATCTGCAGCCTGGAAAAGATCTGCGTTCATCTGCCATCAGGGTTCTGCTCTGGATGGTACACAAATGCTCCGTGCTTGCTGAGATCGTAGTCTATTCCAAGGAATTTGTTCAGATATTCCTGATGTACAGCATTAGGGTCAAGATCTTGGAAGAGATCGGGATAGAACCATTTGGCCAAATAAGAAACACCAACTGGATAAATGGCATTTATCAGGATATTAGAGCTCAGTGCATAGACCCGTCCTGTCTTAACTGCAGAGATATTGCCAAATCCAGTTCGATTCAGGATCTCGTCTCTCTTTTCTCGCATGGCTGTCACATTGTCTACCTCCCACCCAATCCTATCGGCATACTTCGATCCCATGAGATTAAGAATGATGTCAGGATTGCGCTTGATCACCTCTTCCGGATCTGTGGTAAATGTTCCCTGTGATGTATCGCCGAAAATATTAATTCCTCCTGCCATTTCGATGTAATCATGAGGGTAGTACATTCCTGTGCCTCCGGTCTGATAATCCTTAAAGACCTCACAATAGACGTTGACCCTTTTGTCGCTGGGAATACTATTTACCTTCTCTTCAATTTGGTTCAAATGATCATCTATGAAATCGATCAATTCTTTAGCTTCCGCTTTCTTATCAAAGAGATAACCAGTCTTGTTGACTTCGTCTAAATAGTTTGCCGGTTGACAGTAATCGAAACGAAGCACTGCTATATCGGGATTTAGTGATTGAACCTTCTTCTGAATCGCATCCCATGTAGAGGCATTTCCGCCCGTGATTACCAAATCTGGACTGAGCTCCAGTATCTTTTCAAAATCAAGGGACTCAACCCTAGGCATCTCACCAACTACTGGAAGCTTGCTGAGTTTCGGGAACAGAGTCTTCTCCTCAGCAATGGGTGCTGTTACACCAACAACCGAATCTTCGGCTTTTAGCGCTTGCAAGGTTATAGCAGCATCAATCCAATAGGCAATAACTACTCGTTGAATGGGCTTGTATATTGTTACAGTATTGTTGGCCGAGTCTGTTATTGTCTTAGGATAATTTTCATGAATATTCTTTATCTCTTCAAGCTGTCCCTTGGTTATCTTTCCCTCCTGCGCGAGTTTCTCCGCCGCCGCCACCTCCTCAGCAGAAACGATCTTGTCGCCATTACTGTCGCCAGGGACATCCGTCACTTGCGCAAACGCTAAGCCGACCATCAGCGATGCGCATACTATCATCAGAGCAAAAATCTTCCATCTCATCTCTTTTCCTCCTGCGGCCTCAAGTTCGAGACCCCGTTGAACATCCGTATAACGTATTAAGGTATTAATGTTACGCATTAGCATTAAATATTTGAAAATTACGCTAAAAATAGATTTACTGCCAATAAGAACACCCCCTAGGAGGTGAGATATTGACGTAGCTGCTCAGGGCGACACCGTATCTCTCCTCCACGACATCCTCACATGAACAGTATCATCCTCCAGTATCACCCGCTCCCCATCCCGCCGTCCCCTGCTTTCCAGATAATCCCTGATCATGCCATTGTGCTCCTGTGTGTTCAGACCCAAGGCTCTCCGCA
>MVQH01000054.1 GCA_002067755.1 Methanosaeta sp. PtaB.Bin018 | reverse complement strand
GGATCTTGTATACAGTCCACAACTTTCCCAATACCCTTTGGTTTGACTCCTATCTGAACTATCCGCACGGCCTTGAGCTTACCTGGCCGCCACTCTTCGACCAACTCTTGGCTGCCATATCTTTGATGCTGGGCCAGCACTCTCAAGGGGGTGTGGAGATGGTATCGGCATTTTCGCCAGCTGTCATGGGAGCTCTCACAATTGCAGTAGTATACTATCTTTCAAGAGAGCTCTTTGACCGCAATATTGCTCTTCTCTCTGCCTTGATGGTGGCCGTAGCACCGTGGCATATCACAAGGACCATGCTCGGCGCCACAGACCACCACTGCCTTGAGATTCTGCTGGATGTAGCCGCCCTATTATTTGTGGTCCTAGCCCTCTCAAGAAAGGAGAAAAGACCCTTCTTTGCAGCCGTGGCCGGAGTCACATTTGCAGCTCTGGCATACACATGGCTTGGATCAGACATTTATCTGGGGATCTTCCTCGTCTACGCAGCTGTTCAGATGACTTTGGACCTGAAGCACGGGGAACCATCCACGAGGACGACGTCCACGCTACTTGTAGCGTTTGGGGTGGCAATTATCCTCATGTCGCCTTTCTATAGCGCAGTATGGCTCAGGCCATCATTTCTTGGATCAGTCTTCCTCTTAATTGGAATCCTTCTTCTCTATGCCCTTGCTCGCTTTATCAATGAGAGAGGATTTCATTGGGCTACACTTCCTCTAGCAATGTTGGCGTCTGCCTGCCTTCTTGTGGTCATCGCAATGCTTCCCAGCCAGCCGTTTAAAATGTACTCATTTATGCAAAGCGGTGCTGATTACATCTTTGGCGGCAGGATGATAGGAAAGATCGCAGAGGCAGAGCCATTGGTCTACGATGCAAATACACTGTACAATCTCATAACCTCACCACTTGGATTGTCCATTTTATTCTCTCTTGCGGGTCTTGTGGCCCTCATTCTATATATCCGGCAAGCCCCATCGAGCGCAAGGCCGGCGCAGTTGCTGTTCCTCGTCTGGACTGTTGCCATCTTGATCCTGACCTTTGCGCAGATCAGGTTCCTTTATCTGTACTCGATCGCCATGGGAATGCTGATTGGCTTTCTCTTCTTTGCGGCAAACGATGCAGTTTCAAAGATGATGGCAAGGAAAAAGACATCAGTGGGAGGGCAGAAGCTCCTTGTGGCTCTGGCAGCGGTCTTTCTCCTGGTGCTCATAGCGCCCAGCGCTCTGCAGACTGCTGTTTTAAGCAATTACGAAAGGCCTTCGGTGGCAGGAGATTGGTACGAATCTCTCCAGTGGTTTAATCAGAACAGCAACACAACGAGCCATTACGATAACCCTGTGAAGGCTCCTGAGTTTGGCGTAATGTGCTGGTGGGACTATGGAAACTGGATCGTGTATCTCTCCCATCGGCCTGTGGTGGCAAACAACTTTCAAGCTGGGGCCGAGGACTCAGCCAAGTTCTACCTCTCGGAGAGCGAGGATGCAGCGACTGCTATACTCGATGCGAGGCGTGCCAAGTTTGTATTCATCGATTACGATACCGTCTTTGGCGGGCTGGACTCCCTGGCCAAATGGGCTAACCTGAGCCTCTCTCGCTACGTAAAACTCGATGAGTCTGAATCGATGCCCAAGGCCGAACTATTGCCGCCCGTGTTTAACACAACCATGGCCCGCCTCTATCTCTCCGACGGTGTTGGTACAGATCATTTCCGGCTTGTCTACGAGTCTGCCCCAGCCTTGGGTTCTAGAGCCGATGTCAAGATCTTTGAATACGTTCCAGGAGCCATGATCGTAGTCAGAGCAAGCCCTGATCAGAGGGTCGTGGCCATGCTGAATATGACCTCCAATCAGGGTCGATCCTTCACTTATGCGAACAGAGGCCAGATAAGGGATGGTGAATTTGCGATAACGGTTCCATACTCCACTGAGCCCAGGTATGCGACTCATGCCATTGAACCCTACACGATATTTTGTGGAAATAGCAAAGGAGTGAAGACGCAAAAGATCAACGTAAGCGAGGAAGATATCCTCGAAGGCAAGGAAATAATTGTAACTTTCTAGTTTGAATAAAAGGTGGGATCAGCACCACGGCATATTGCTGATCTCAAACTCAAACGCAGGGCAGCCAATCAACGCTGATTGCACCGCATGTGGAGTTGCCCCAGAGCTGGATGAACTTCTCGATTGAGAACACACCAGTCAGGTCCTCGACGGATCTGCCGTACTCGGCATGGCGGCCCTTCAGGTTGTTGTCAGCCACCGGATCGCGTGAGATCCATCCGATATGGGCAACGCCGATCACATTGCTGTTGAGGTTTGCCTCGAGAACGCCAGTGCAGCATGGATTATCCAGGGCATTGTTGTAAGCTCTGGTCTTGACCTCCGTGGTCTTCTGCAGATGCTCAGCATGAGTGTACATCTCAGTCAGCACAGCTCCGATCTTGTAGTTCTGCACGCAGAGCTTGTCCACCCATTTCTGGTCATAGGTGCCTGTCTGATAAGAGACTGGCATGTATTCAAGCTCCTGCTCTGAGGTGAAGTTGATGTAGTCCATTGGGTTTGTGCCCGTCGGCCATGCGCAAGTCAGGTCCGAAGGTTGCCGCTCAGCCTCCAGCTCTATCCTGGATGTGATCACATTTCCTGAGCCTGACTGCTTCTCGACCAGTTTTGCTCCATTGAAGCCCGTCTCAGTGGAGATCACTATCTCAAGGCTTCTGTACCCCACTCCTTTTACCGACGACTTCTCGTACATGTAGTTTGCAGCGCCTGCCATGCCCATCAGGGCAGTGACGACAATCGCCAGAAGGATCAGATCTCGTCTCAAATCCACACTACCTCCTATAGTTGGCCTTGGGGTCTCTGCTTTTTAGAGGCCACAGGCCAGCTTGAACTCTCCATATACCCTAACACCCGCACCATGATTTCTCAGGTGCCTATTTCAAGGTTTTGGCTGTTTGGGGATCTGGGGACGACCACTTGGGGAAAAAGAGTGCTCATGCAGACTTCGCAAGTTCATTCAACTTATTTGTGAAGTCGTTGCATGAGCTGCTGATACACGGGCTTGTAAAGCTTTGGGCCTTGCTTGTACCAGGCTCGCTAGAGCAGTCTGTTCCAAGGCAAGGCGTTTTGGTCTTTGTGGCATCTCGAAATAGTATTCTCCTGTTGATCTCAAAGGAGCCTACGTATTCCTCATACTCCTTCATGCTCCTCTGTCCTGGGATCGTCTGCTTGGCATCGATGAGATAGTATCCTGTGAAGTTGTCAGCTGTCTTGAACTCCGCCATCTTCTTTTGCGATCCTGTCTGGTGCAAGGTGAAATCCTGGTCCTTGAACTCCATCTGCTGCACATCATAGCTCTCCAGAACTTTTGCGCCAACTCCGCCAAAGACTGCAGAGCTCTTGAAGCTCTCAGATCCCAGCAGTGCATCTCCTTGAACGACTGCATTGTAATTGTCTACCTGGTCCTTTTCCTGGAAGTTCGCATTGCGCCCTTTTGCCTCGTCCACAAGGTACTCATTTTTTACGAGGGCGTCCACGCTCCCGCTGAATAGCACACTCTTAGTGGACTTGATCCCAGAGTTCATGGACCTCAAGTTTTTATTGATCTGGAACTGGCCAGTTCCGCTCACTGTGGTCTCAGAGGCGTAATCTATTGCTTGCACAACGAAAGAGGCCTTGCTCGAGCCGGAGTTGATGCATTTGGCAGAGGCTTCTACTCCAAAGCTGTACTTTCCTGCCACAGCATTCATATCTGGCTGGACCTGCAGTTCCTGGGAGCGGGAGACTCCTGCAGGAATTGTCATGCTCGTGCTCGTCCAGCTAAACCAATCCAGAGAGCAACCTTCTGGCTTCACACACACATCAGCCTCCACCTCACTGGATCCCGTATTCTTCACTGTGACTATGAAATCCAGTGGCCTTCCCTGAGTGGTGTACTGTTTATCGGGCTCATCCTTTGATCCTGTCTGGCTGATGGTCACAGAAAGGGAGCCAGAAGGATCCGGACAGGGGCTTGGCAGATATGAGGGTATGGATGGGGTCGAGGGACTTGTCCAGGTGCTGCCCAAAATGCTGCTTGATGAGATCCCCTGGTCGCTGACTGTGGCAGAGGCCTGGAGTGCCATCAAGATAAATATCAGGAACAATTCTTTCATGCTACCCCCAACAACTCAATTTAAAAAAAAGGATTGCTGCTGGGCTGTTAGCCTAGCAGTCTATGCCTTCACACGGTACGTGCACCCTCTCAGGTACCGGGTTCTCATGGAATTTGATGGTCTTCTCGGCTTCGAAGACTCCAGTGAACATCTCGTGAGCTTTGATGTCCTTGTAGAATATCTTGTGCCAGGTTGCGTCGGTGCCCCATGTTCCGTTGAAGGTATTCTTGGTGTCAATGCCTATCACATGAGCCGGGTTGCTGCCCATCAGAGCCGCAACGGCATCTGTATCTCTTCCGGCTTTCTTCAGGTCCTTCACCAGATTCTCGGGCGTTGTTCCAGGCGGGTTGTAGGGCGTGGTTGATGAGAAGAATGCGGTTTCATCCTGCTCCATCTCGTTTACGGAGTACAGCTCCTGAACGTTTGCTCCAATGCCTCCGTAGAAGGCCTTCGAGGTGAGGGACTTTCCACCCGTCAGTGGCGTCGCTCCTGAATAGGTCATCTTGGTGCTCTCGAAGAGGTTCAGGTTTGACTCGTTTCCTCCGTTGACCGATGAGACATTTCTCTTCAACTTGTCTGCGTTCTGCGAATAAGCATGCTCTGAATCAAGCTCGAAGTCGCCGTCTCCGGACATTGTATTGAAGTACTCGAGCGCAATTTTCTTGTCGATTATCGATGTGCTGACATCGATAACTCCTGTTCCTGATACCTTCTGTGCTTCACAAAACTGCTCATACTGTACAGGCGGAACTATGGGCGGATTGGCCAGCACAGTGCCGCACATCCCTGCAAGGGCAATTGCTAATAATGCTGCGACTACTACTCCCTTCATGTTACATTCACCCCCGATGATGATATAACAAGCTTAAGATCCCTTCTCACCAAAAAAGGTGAGATTAGCTCCAGAAATAACTGGAGCTTTATTCGAATATAAATTTATCTGTCGTTTAGATGCAGGGCAGCCAGTCAACGCTGATTGCACCGCATGTGGAGTTGCCCCAGAGCTGGATGAACTTCTCGA
>MVQH01000053.1 GCA_002067755.1 Methanosaeta sp. PtaB.Bin018 | reverse complement strand
TGATACATTAAAACGAAAGAAAGGTGCAGGCAGAGCAACCAATTGCAGGGCTTTGAAGAGTTATTCAACACAGCAGCTCCATATGCTGGGCATGAATCCCAATGAACTCGATCCTCTCCTCCACTTTGCCATCATTTGGACCGAGATCTATTATCATTATCCGATCTTCATCGGCAACTATCAAATTTTCGAGAGCTGCCACCATCTCCACCTTGCCCTTTAAAGTGAGATCGCAGCGGAAAACAGAGTAATGGACTGGCTCTCCGAAGCCCATCATTGCTCTGTGAACCCTGTATAGCCTCTTTTGCTCGCGAATATCATAGCTCACAACATAACAATTCAAGCCGCTCATTTTAGCCTCATCGGACGATAAAAGGTGTATAATCCTTCAATTCTCCGGATAAAACCCTGGAAAGAATTCGGGCCTGAACCTCCAGAACCCTGCGATAGCTTATCTTATATCCAAAGACTGGATGGATGATCTCCTTTTGCAGTCTCATCTCATAGCCTGCAATGACTTTTCTTTTCGCCTCTGGAGCTAATGATATCCCAATGCCGGTCTTGATAAAATCCGTTTCTTTCAGCTCATTTCGATTGAATAGAGTGAAAGCCACGGAATCGGCAATTACCGGGCGAAACTCCTCCATCAGATCAAGAGCAAGAGCTGGGCGACCATACCTGGGCTGATGATAAAATCCAAGATACGGATCAAAACCGACCGCCAGAGCAGTCACAAAAAGCTCCTTGGTCAAAATGCCATAGAGGTAGGAAAGCACTGTATTCACCGGGTCCCTTGGAGGCCTTCGGCTCCGATCTTCAAAAGAAAAACTTGAATCTTTTGCTTTAAGTAACTCCCCAAATCTAGCAAAATAGGCCTTAGCCGCGGCGCCTTCAATGCCAAGCAGGCTCTGGTAGGATGGAGCATTTTTTGCGTCTTGGGAGAGGCCGGTCAGGGATTCGAGTGCCTCCATTGCTGCGTATGGATCGTATCTGCGCAATCGGATCCTGCAGTTCTCGATTTTTGCCGATACGATTTTCCGAGCGATTGAAAGCGATTTCTCGCTATTCGTGGCCCACTCGAACTGCTTTATCCTCAGCTGCACATTCTTGTGGCTCAAGCCAAGGCATATACCCTGGAACCAGCCGCCGTGGGTGAAGTGCAGCACAGGCACACCCCGCTGCATGAGCTCCACGGTGGCAGGAGTTGTGATCTCCACCCCGCCATAGAGGTTGACCTGAGAGATCTCTATCAGGCGAGCATCGCTCACCTTACCCTCATCATGCGACCAGATCTCCAGGCGCTCGCCTCGCTTGCGCACGGTATGCCCCTGGCCGGAAACGTAGATGGGCACGGCACTGTCCAGAGCCGGAAGAAGTTTCCTGATCTTTTCCTCGGTCTTTCCTTCATCCTCCATCTCCTTGAGAAGGTTGACCTCATCGGGAAGGCAGATTCCCGCCAGGGAACAGCGGTTGCATCTGAAGCTGCTGCGAAGGGGCGGCGGTACTTCCCCGCGTTCCACAACAGCTCTGAGCGACGATATCAGCTCCAGGGTTCGATCTATCAGGAATTGGTCGAACTTTACAGCCACACGCTCCTGGGAACGGATGAAATAGGCCATTCCCCCATCGCACGAGAAGCCGTTCTCCCGCAAGGCCAGTCCCTGTGCGCAGAGCTGGATCTGATAGGGCTCATAGAGGCCTTCGGGCGTGTGAGGGGCAGCTCCTCGCTTGTATTCCACGGGCGTTACGCGCTGGCCATCTCCCTCCAGCAGGTCTATCCTGCAGACGACACCGGCATGCTGCGCGCTCAAAGAGACGGAGCGGGCGTGGAAAGGCGAGAAGCCTTCCGGGACCTCATCCTGCTCGGCGTCTACCCAGGCGTGGAGGTGTTTACCCTCAACCGTTTCCGCACTGTCATGAAACTCCCCCTGCGCCCATTGCAGGTAGCAGAGCCGCGGACAGTAGGCAAAAGCTGCGAGCATGCTAGCCGGGATAAGGTCGGGAATGCCATTGTCAGGGACTACTTCTTGCATTATTTGAACTCCAACTACTGCCAAAACATTTATACATTTTCCAGAACATCGATGCGAGCCGTGCAAGCATCTTCGCCTTCGTCCGAATCATCGCCGCTGCACGCGGACCAGCAAACAGCCACGGACAAACAGCGTGCTGAGGCTGTGTGGGAGCCAGGCCCGAATCTAAAGCGACCTGGCTGGCTGCGGTGTAAGATCTCCATCTTAGGTTATGCCTTAAGACATCATTTCATCGAGATCGCCATAATGCTCCTGGCGCTGGGACTGCTCGTCGATCTGGTATTGAGATGGGATGAGCTGCGCCCGCCCATCCAAGATCAAATATCAATGCAAATGGTAACAGGAATGATCCAGGATTTCTTCCACTTGCTTGTGGATTCGCCTGCATTCTTTGAGAAAGAGATCATGGCGTCTTCGTCGAGCCCTTCCACTTGGGTCTCATGGTGGATCAACGTGCAATCTCTGCTAGGGGTCGGCACCCTTCTGGTCGCCCTCTTCGTCTGGTACAACCATATCCGAGAGGAGTGGACGAACAGCCTTCCCAAGCGAATGAGCGTCTTCTTTCTCTGTGAGGGAAGGCCCGCAATAATCTGCCGCTATGTCTGGCTGGCGGGCGAAGGCGATCTGAGGGCCTGGGGACAGCAGGTGGCCAGCCAGGCAGTAAATGTGTCGCGCCTTTTATTCTATCCCAATATCAAAGCGGATGCTCCAAGCTTCGCAGTATGGATAGATAAGAAAATTTGCAGGCACTATGTCGTCTGCTTTGACCTGACGAGCGACAATGCATTTCTATTTCTAAAAGAATACGTAGGCAAGTGCCAAGTAGTGTGCCGAATCTTCTGTAATTTTGGTGGCCCTGTTATCCCACAAGTCAATCCGTATCCATGGATAAATACT
>MVQH01000052.1 GCA_002067755.1 Methanosaeta sp. PtaB.Bin018 | reverse complement strand
CAAAAAAAGGAGCACGAAGGAGAGCAGGCATCCACCTGCTCATCGCTATGAGGCTGATTGGGAATGCAACGATTAATTTTGAGCCTAACCGAAATTGGGTTTAGGAGGTCTTTGAAATGAACAACACCGAGGGTGAGCCCATTGAGGCGGAGAAATGCGAAGAAATAAACGTCGATGCGAACTGCGCAGCCCTGGCGGTCATTCTTCTGAGCCACATCAAAGGGCATTTGGTCTCTGAAAAGATAATCTCGGCCCAGGAGATAGCCGCCTTCGCCTCATCCCTGGATAGCATCCAGCATGTATACAGTGAGTTGGCCACAAGATATGGTATTAAGCCTGAAGAGAGCTGCGACGATGTTAAGAAGGCAATTGCCGATGCATTTACCAAAATAGAAATGGATCGACAATGTTGTGGATAAAATCCTCTGATCACATCAGGAATGCAGAGGGTCACGACAGGGCAACTTGCGAATTTACGGCAACTATGGTACGCTGCCAATGGTCACTTAGCCGAAGATGATCTTTATGATCAACGTAATTATAGATCGAGAGGGCTGCATAAGCTGTGGCCAGTGCTGGGATGCCTGTCCCAACTTCTTCGAGGAGAATGCAGAGGATGGATGGAGTCAGATAGCAAAGAAGTTCAGAATAGCAGGAAAACCGAACGAAGGCGTGGCTTTTGAGGATATAGAAGAGTGCGTAAAGCAGGCGGCTGAAGGCTGTCCAGCCCAGGTGATACATGTTGGCGCTCCTTCTGTCGGCTTTGATCTTGTTTAGGAGCAGCCACGAAGAGACGATCGTAGTATTTCAGCATTAGCAGCAAGAATCAGAGGCAGAATGATAACGAATTTTAGATCGGAGAGAACGAAAATTCTCTTCCTCTGTACCCACAACTCCGCTCGCTCCCAGATGGCCGAGGGGTTGCTCCGGGCCATGTACGCGGACCGCTACGAGGCTTACAGCGCCGGCGTCGAGGCCACAAGGGTCGATCCTCGCGCCATCACTGTCATGAAGGAGCTGGGGATCGACATCTCCGGCCAGCGTTCCAAGTCGGTCGAGGAATTCCAGGACACTGCGTTCGACCTAGTTGTCACAGTATGTGATCGGGCCAGACAAGCCTGCCCCATCTTCAGCACGCGTCAAGGGTCTCCGACAAAATCACCGAGGGCAAAAGAGGCGATTCACAGGAGCTTCGAGGACCCAGCTTTGGCCAGGGGCTCAGAGGAAGAGCAGCTCGAGGCCTTCCGGCGGGTCAGAGACGAGATAGGAGAGTGGCTCTCCCAGACATTTGGGAGATAGCCTTTTGGATTTTAATCCTTGCGAAGCGCCTCCAGTGCTTCCTCGACACCCTCCAGTTCCATCTTCAGCGATTCCCTGTACTTCTCCAGCATCTCTATTCGCTCCTTGCTGCCAAAGAACCTGCGCTCATGACAGCAGCACCTTTCATGGTGTCCAAGATGATGTATTCCATGGGGGACGCCATGAAACCCATGGCGGTCCATGCAGCCGCACATCTCACTTGCGCCCAGTCGAGAGACGCCGTGCAAAGGCGCGACTGGGTGACCTGGTTTTTCTGCATAACACATTTTTACTCAACCTCTTCTTCCAGCAGATCTATGACGATCCTATGGGTCTTCAGCCGCCAGATCTTCTCTGGTGTGCCTGCTCCGACCTCTCTGTAGGACGCCACCTCGACGATCCCGGCCTGCTTGAGGGCGGAAAGGTGATAGTAAAGCCCGGCTGGTGACATCTCCTCGCCCAGGCCGAGCAGTTCATAAATCTCCTTTGTGCTCCTCTCGCCCGTGCCGATGCAGCGTATGATATCCCACCTCGTGGGGCAGTGCAATGCCCGAATGTACTGATGGATTTTTTGCAGAGGTCCAGGGAGATCCGGGCTGTGACACATAAGTCTTTACCTTATATTTTTGAGTTATTGGCTATTCTATTCAAGTATTAAGCTTTAAAGCTTTCTACTGCATGGGATGCAATATGGCTGGCCATTCACATGAACAGTCCTGTTCTCGGCCACCATCTCACTGCAGCGTATGCACTCGACCTGTGCAAAAACCTTTGTCTTTTTAGGGACTTTTGTGGAAAAGGAATGAATCGTAAAGAGGCTTTCTTCGGGCATGGAAAGGATTACCGATGCAGCATTTTCCATTCGAAGGTCAAACAGAGAACGCTCATCTGCCGTTGCAGTTCCAGCAAACACTGGCCCTCTCAAACGTGCAGCAATCGGATCTATCTTATCAATATCCCAGTCCTTACGGCGTACGATTCTGACTGCTTTGCCGGTCGTTTTATCGATAAGTGTGTAGGCATGCTTCCCATAATCATGAACATTAAGATTCCCTCGTCCCATTGTGCACCCGGCGACTATCTGCAGAGTATCAATGCCGCAAGCATCAGCCGTTTCCACAACCGCTATAAGCCGCTTTCCAGGATCATCAGATATCTCAAGTTCACGGAGTGCAGCTCTGACGATGCGGTATGTGAATGCAAGTCCAGCGCAAAGGTGGCCGTGGAAATCAGCAACCACAGAGAGGTCTTTCATCTGGCTATTGGCATCCATGTCATTTTGGCCTATCATAGCGATCAATCCTTAACTTGCAAGTGTTTTTCATATTTGTATGAACACTCTCTAAATGAATGGTGGTGAATACTTTGGTTTATAAATTTTACTCATAAAAGTAACAATAGTTATCTCATTATATGTAATTTATCACAAAGCTTATCTTTTCAGCATGAACTTGTATACTGCCATACCGAAATTTGAGGTTGATCTGAAATGAAATACACTGGAATAGCACTTGCAGGGGCCGTCCTGCTCATCTTTGCGCTTTTTACTGCGGGCTGTGCAGAGCAGGCCAAAGCAGTGCAGACAGGCACGCAAGAGACCATAAAGATAACAGATGGATTCGGAAGAACTGTTGAGGTCACAGTACCGCCACAGAAAGTCATCTGCTCGAACGTAGGCAGCTTACGTTATCTCGTGTACCTCCAGGCACAGGATAAAGTAGTTGCAGTAGACAGCATAGAGAAAAAGGTCAATCAGAACGATGCCAGAGGGTATGCCTTGGCAAATCCCCAGTTCATGAGCCTGCCCCTTTTCGGAGAATACCGTGGCAAGGACGATCCCGAGAAGATAATTGCAATTGCTCCTGATCTCATCTTCAAATCGTCATTCTCCAATACACCTGCGGCGACGAACAAGGAGAATCTAGATGAGCTGCAGCGCAAGACAAAGATTCCCGTGGTAGGCTTTTCCATAGGCGGTCTTCGAACAGAGTCTGAAAAGAATGAACTGTGCCTGGCATTTAACTTGATGGGCAGCATAATGGGCAAAGATGAACGTGCAAAGGAGGTTATCGAGTACATCAATGCCACGATCGAGGATCTCGAAAAAAGAACTAAAGATATTCCTGAAGCTTCGCGGAGATCTGTATATATTGGAGGCGTTGCCCTTGCAGGGCCGCACGGATTGCTCTCCACTGAACCGGCATATCCTCCATTTGAATGGGTAAATGCCAAGAATATTGCCACCCAGTTCGGAACAGAGCATGCTGATATCGCCAAGGAATACATTACAGCCACAGATCCCGAGTATATCTTTGTCGATCTCTCGACAATCCAGGACACGAGCGGAGGGTCCGCCATTGATCAGCTCAAGAACGATCCTGCTTTCAAAGGTTTAACGGCAGCGAAGAATGGGAATGTGTATGGAGTTCTTCCCTATAACTGGTATGCTACAAACATCGAGAACATGCTCGCAGATGCCTACTTCATAGGCAAGATTGTATATCCTGACCAGTTTGCCGACATTGATCCGGTGCAAAAAGCAGAAGAGATCACCGCGTTCTTTGATGGAATGCCATTAATGGATCAGTATCAGAAGAACTTTGATGATCTGGTGTTCAAGCAAATTTCCTTATGAGGCACCAGGAGATCGAAAAGACCGATCGTGTGAAATAAAATTGGAGAGGAAGCGTTGAGGATCGTGCATTTCGCACAAGAAACACGACCAACAGATTATCTGCAGTACGTGAGGAAGAAAGTCCTGTGGATTGTTGCAGGGATCTTCCTCATCGTTGTCTTATTTATCTATTCGATCTCTGTTGGAGCAATCGAAATTCCACCGCGAGACGTTGTGGATGCACTGCTGGGACAGGCTAATAACCAGAAATGGGCAACCATCATATGGGAGATCCGCCTTCCACAGGCGCTCACAGCTATTGTCGCTGGTTTTGGTCTTGCCGTTGCCGGGGTAGCCATGCAGTCGATTCTCAGGAATCCGCTTGCCTCCCCTTTTACTTTAGGAATCTCAAGCGCCGGTGCATTTGGCGCGGCATTTGCAGTCATCATTCTTGGAAGCGGAAAGATGCATAACAGTGTAGCTGATGCAGTCTCGATTGGCAATCCATACTCAACAACAGCAATGGCATTCTTTTTCTGTCTACTGGCAACGGCGGTAATCCTCTTGATCTCCAAGATGAAAGGAGCCTCACCGGAAGCAATGGTATTGACTGGCGTTGCTCTGACGTCGCTTTTCTCAGCTGCAACCATGGTGCTGCAGTATCTATCTTCGGACACACAGCTTGCAGCTGTCGTCTTCTGGACATTTGGCGATGTGAGCAGGGCAAACTGGCAACAGCTGGGGATTATGACGATTGTAGTGGCAGCAGGCACCATTTACTTCATCGCAAATCGATGGAATTACAATGCCATCGATGCTGGTGACGAGACGGCAAAAGGGCTGGGCGTTCCTGTGGAGCACATCCGTCTGACCGGGATGGTTGTTGCGACACTGATCACAGCAGTCATAGTCGCATTTCTCGGGGTGATCGGGTTTGTTGGTCTGGTCTGCCCTCACATGGTCCGCCGGATCATCGGGGATGACCAGCGCTACTTAATTCCAGGATCCTGCGTCATGGGCGCTATCTTGCTGCTCGCATCAGACACTGCAGCGCGACTCGTTCTTGCCCCATACGTACTGCCTGTTGCGGTCCTCACAGCCTTTATGGGAGCGCCCATTTTTATCTATCTCATCATGCGAGGGTATCGCCATTGACACTTACCACAGACGAACTGAGCTTCATGTACCGAAACCGAGACGTACTAAAAAAGATCAGCATCTCACTTCCTGATAGCGAGATGGTGTCGGTACTCGGCCCGAACGGTGTGGGCAAGACCACTCTGCTCAAGTGCCTCAACCGGATTCTGCGACCAAAAAAAGGAGTCGTTATGGTGGAAGGAGTCGACCTGTCGCATCTGAGCGCCAGTGAAGTTGCCCGCAAAATTGGGTACGTCCCACAAAAAGCCGAAGCGGGACGGCTAACAACCTTCGATGCTGTCTTGCTCGGACGCCGGCCACACATTGGATGGGACGTTACGGATAAGGATCTGAGCGTTGTCGATAGCATTCTCCACCAGCTGAAAATGAACCATCTGCGCCTGACTTACATAGACGAGATGAGCGGTGGCGAGCTGCAAAAAGTATTCATTGCCCGGGCTATTGTGCAGGAACCCAGGGTTCTTCTCATGGACGAGCCCACCAGCAACCTGGATCTGAAGAACAAAGTTGAGATTCTCACGATCATTCGAAGGATTGTCAACGACCACCACATCACAGTTCTCATGAGCATGCACGACCTCAACCTGGCATTATGGTTCTCAGATCGATTCATCTTTTTGCGGGATGGAAGAGTCTTAACCCAAGGAGGGTCTGATGTGCTGACACCGGAGCTGATTCATGATGTGTATGGTGTGCCCGTATCCATGGGTGAGATATGCGGCGTTCGATGTGTGGTGCCACATATTGAAAAGCGCCTCCATGACTGACGCAGCTTTCTTTTGCATATCTCCAACCTGGCAGCTCAGGCCAAGTCGCTCACGGGATCATCCAGGCACCTGGGAAATGATGCCGGTTTCTTTTCCTTTCTGGTCCGGTTCCCGGTATCATCACCGCTGTCCTTACAATACCAGCAGATTGGCCAGGTATCCTGCAGCCACAGCTATGCAGAGAATGGTGAGCACGAAAGCCGCCAGCAGCTTTTTCTCAAATATGGCTGAAAGAAGCGTCAGTTCCGGGATGCTGGCTCCTGCCCCGCCTATGACCAGCGCCAAAACAGCTCCCACGCTCATGCCTTTCTCAATGAGTGCCATACCGATGGGAATCATGGTCTCTGCTCGAATGTAGATAGGAATGCCAATTATTGCGGCTATGGGAACTGCGAGCGGATTGCCGGGTCCTGCGATCCTGGATATCAGCTCTGTGGGCACGAATCCATGAATGAATGCCCCTATGCCTGCGCCTACTAGAAGATAGGGCACAAGCTGGCGGAATAGGTCGAACGCGAATTCCGCAGAGCGCTGTATCCTCGATCTTGTGTCGGTTCCCTGCTGGCAGTCACAGCAGCTCCGCACTGCAGCCACGGATTTTACCCGGGCAGCGAAGCCGAGTGCGTCGAGCAAGAGGGCGATGGCAACTGCAGCCACGAAGGTGACAGCAAAGTAGAGGGCAGCTATCCTCCAGCCCATCAGCACTATGAAGAGCGATATAATCACCGGGTTCAGCAGAGGCGAAGCGAACAGGAATGCCATTGCTGCGGCAAAGGACACGCCTGCATTGAGCATTCCCAGGAGCAGAGGTATGGTCGAGCAGGAGCAGAAGGGGGTAAGAGCACCAAAACCGGCGCCTAGAACGCTGCCCAGAATTTTGTGCCGTCCGCCTAACGCCTTCTTTATGGTCTCCTCAGGCACGTACTCCTGAATCAATCCAACCAGGAAAGTTATGCCTATGAACAGGACGATCAGCTCTACGGCAATTTCAATGAAGAAATTGAGAGCTACAGCTAAGTTGTCCCAGAACATTTCATTTTCCTTCAAAATTTATTTCTTTCAGTTACTATTTTTCTTTAAGGCTCTGGCATGTTTGATCATCTCAATTGCCGCCCCATCAGCAAGCCGGTAATAAGACCATTTGCCGTCCCTGCGCTCTTTGACAAGTCCTGCCTCTCTCAAGATGGAAAGATGATGTGATGTGGAAGATTGAGGCTTTTTAAGGGCAGCCATGATCTCGCAGACACAGAGCTCCCCTTCTTTGAGAAGCTTCAAGATCCTGAGCCTGCAGGGATCAGCTGCAGCCTTGAAGACCTCCACCTCTCCTTCACAGTCTTCCCTCTCGATCTGATTCATCAGAGATGCGAGCCTCCCGGCCCTGGCTCGAGCTTTATCTGGATCGCCGATGAGCCTCGCAAGGCTGCATATAACATCCTCAGAGATCCTTGAATCCCTGCAAATCTCGCTGCTCGGAGATATCGACATCACCTTCTGAAATTAAGGAACCTGGATTGCAGGAAAGCCTCCGTCTTCGAGATTCTCATCTCTTCCTGGCCTCGTAATACCTCTGGTACTCTGTCAAAAAGGCCTTTTTGTACATCTCCTCGGCTCCCTCGGCGATGAAGTTGAGCTTCTTCAGGTCTTCAACAAGCTCATCCCCTGTAGAATCCTCAGGTCTCTTTCCCTTTTTGAAATAGTCCTGGAAGGTCTCGTCCAGTCCCATTATTCCTGTGCTACGTCCTCCGACGTTTACCTGCCGCAGGCCGACGATGCGCGTTCCGCAGCAGCTGCAACTGCTGCTCTTGTTTTTGAAGATCTTGTCTTTCATCATTAGTAACGCCAGGAACACATCAATCTGTATTGATATAAAAGTATTTCGAGAGAGGAAGAGAGTCACAATTGAATAACGATCATTCCAACGATTTTAAGAAGATATTGAATGCAAAATAGCCAAGGACGATAAGATTGAAAGGATTACATATGAATTAATTTAGATGCAACTTTGAGCTGAAGTCTCCTGTTCAGGAAAGACGCTGAGGCAGGAACCTCTCGTGAAGCTTTATGGATACCACAAGAAAGAGCAGGGCTAACGCAGTTAGCACACCTAGATCTGTGGGAATGGAGTAATAACTTATGCCTGTTGTTGAATATCTTGCCAAATCAATGAAATAAGTTAGCGGCGAAGCTGAAGCTATTGTTCGTGCCCAGTCAGGCATCTCCTCCACCGGGATGAAAACACCGCTGATGAAGACCAGAGGAAACCTCACCAGCGAGGATAGCATCATCACCGTGGCAGGCACATCTGTAGGCGGATAGACCGATAGCAAAATGCTCAGCGATGCAAAACAGAAGGTTGCTAAAATCATCCCTGAGCCGAAGACCATGAGGTACAAGACATCCACACCCATAAGTATGGCGATGGCCAGAGGAATGATGGAGATCAGCAATCCAAAGACGAATGAAGCGAAAACATCCCCCAGAAGAAGGGCCCAGACCTCCACCGGAGAGGAGACCAGCCGTTCCAGCGTCTTGGAGCGCGCCTCCCAGGGCAGAATGGCAGGTCCTACAGCCGTGGATGTGAAGAAGATGGCCATGCCCATGAGCCCAGGAAAGAGATCCTTGACAGTCATATTTCGTCCGATTGTGAATGCCATCAGAAGGAATAGTGGAAATATCAGGCCGAAGACCATGACAGGACCTTTGGCGTAATAAATCCATACATCCTTCCTGGCAACAACAAAGGACCTTTGGAGCTGCTCTAATTGATGCATATTTTAGTCTTCCCCTGGTTTATTTTTATGCGTCAGGCTTACGAAAATGTCTTCCAGCGATGGCGCAAGGGTGTTCAAAGCTACGATCTTCAAGTCGTGTGACCGAGCATAGTCCATGATGCAGTCCATCGTCAGATCTACATCTTCCACGTATAACCTGAACTTATCCCCCATTTTTTTAACCTCTTTAACGCAGGAAAAATTCGATAAATCTTCTGCGAAAACGGTGCGGTTGAAGCTCAATTCGATGGACTGAAAGGCTGCTGCTTGCTTGAGGCCCTCCGGACGATCTATGGCCGCAATTACACCGCGATTTATAATTGCGATCCTCTCGCAGAGCTGACTGGCATCTTCCATGTTGTGGGTGGTCAAAAATACGGTTGTTCCAGCCCGGTTCAGCTCCCTTATGACGTCTTTAATCAGCCGGGAGCTCTCCACATCCAGACCGGAAGTCGGTTCATCCAATACGAGTACGGAGGGCTGGTTGATGAGCGCCATGCACAGGATCAGCCTTTGCTTCATTCCTTTAGAAAACCCGCGGGCAGGGCTTTCCTTCCTGTCGTACAGGCCGAACTGCTTCAGCAGCTCCTTTGCCCGTTCTTCCCTATCCCTTTTGGGAACCCCGTAGAGTTCTCCCATGAGCATGAGATTATTCCATGCGGAGAGCTCCACATAGGCATTTGACATCTCAGGGACGACGCCCATTGCTTGTTTCGCCCGAATGGCATCTTTCTTGATGTCGTGCCCCATAATGACCGCCGTCCCCCCGTCAGGTTTGATTATTCCCGTCAGCATCCTAATGGTGGTGCTCTTGCCGGAGCCGTTCGGTCCGAGAAAGCCGAATATCTCGCCTTCTTCGACCTTGAAACTTATGCTGTCCACTGCAGTGGAGCCGCCATATCGCTTAGTCAGATTATCGACTTCGATAGCTTCCATAATGGTCTCTTCTTCCTTCGTCGAAGTTGGCTAATGTTTTTTAGACGCCTGCCTGCAGAGCTTTATGTCTGAAGGCCAGCATATCCATCTCTCTCATTTCGCCTTGAGGCTTTTCAGCCTTTTTTCAATTTCCAAGCTCGCATTTCAGCGATTCCCTGCTCTTGCTAGCAGATGATATTCTCCATCGTGGGGCTATGCAATGCTTGGATATGCTGCTGGATGCTCAGCGGATGTCTGGGGAGAGGCCTGGGTCCCAGCACATAAGCATGGTCCTTGAATTATTTAGCTATTAATTAAAGCATTCAAATCATTGGCTTTAAAGGTTTCGGAAGACGGATAAACTTTGTACAATACGCCCAACTGCAAAAAGATAACAAGCGTTAAACAAGCTGCCCATTTTTATTTGATTCTGGGCATTTGGGCAGATTATTCATGCAAATCTCAAAAGATATTTAAGCAATACCTATGCAAGATATCATAAATTAAAAAATTGTATAATGGCAAAAGGAGGCTCAAAAGATGGATAAATTTCTTGGCATAGTTCAGGATGGCAGGTTCATGATCTTGTCGCCTCGTCCTCAATGCTGCACAGTCAGGCTGACTCGCATCGTCAAGCCAGCATCCATAGCCGATGATCTGGTTGCGTCCCATGAGATCGATCTGGCCGAGTATGAGGGCAGGGCAATCATGGCGACAGGAGTCCTTCCCGAACGCAAGGGCTGGCTATATGAGGCCAATGTGATCGATCAGGCAGGACCGATACTTACTGAATTGGTCAAGGAGACCTTCGGCTCGCGATGACTGGCTCAAGAAGAGGAGACGATGACCTGAGTGGTTATGGACCGAGAAGTATGTGTAAGCCGCGGCACCTGCTGGGAAGGCTGTCCAGGCTTCTTTGAGGAGAATCTGGATGATGGTCTTAGCTAGAATTGTAGAAAAATTTGGCTCCTCGCTATTTAGCTTGACTTTTCCACATTTAAGTCCTGCCAGCCATATTAGCAGGTCTCTCAACCCACAAATTCACTGAAGGT
>MVQH01000051.1 GCA_002067755.1 Methanosaeta sp. PtaB.Bin018 | reverse complement strand
ACATCAAGCATCCAAGAGCTTATCCGAATGCGCCAATAAGCCTTGATGAAATGATAAGAATTATCACAAAAGCAGTTGAGCTGATGCCCAATGGTGCAAGGTATATGGATTCCGTCTGGAAGGAGAATGACTCATCCATTTTCATAACCGTATGGGGCGATAAAGATCAGATTATCAGAGTCTCTCTCGGCAGGCATAACAAATCTACGGGGGATTACGACCATGTCCTGGAGATACTTTCAAAATCGGTTTCTGGCTGGCTTATAGATAAGGATATAGCATACAAGCTTACCAAGTCCAATGAGTCCATCGATTTATAAAGCAACGTCAAGCCGAACCTATGGACTATGCGTCCAAGATTAGATGATAGGCGAAATAATTTCGGGACTCTACATCCTTTTGCGACCGACGTCGCAACTCCCGTTAACTCCGCGAGCTGACGAGACCGCCCTAAAGGATGGGGATTTCCCGCTGCGTCCTTCGCAATCCTACAAGTTAAATACGAGTTTTGAGCAGATATAACCATTTGGTGTTATATCATGATCGAGGTTACCGATGCCGCAGCTACTATTATAAAACGCAGCCTGGTCGAAGGCAAAGTCATCAGGATGTTTCTTGCAGCTATAGATTCCACTGGTGCTAATTACGGCCTGGCACTGGGGGATCAAGAGAGCGACGATGTCATCTATGAGAGCAGGGGCGTGAAGATCCACATGAGCCCAAAGGACGCCGAGCTGCTCAGGGAGACAATCATAGATTATGTGAACGACGACCGAGGAACGGGGTTCATCATTCGCGGCCCAGAGGATGAGGTGTCCGGATGTGCTGCATGCGCAAATGCCGACACCTGCGATCACGACCACGACAGCTGCGACCATGGCGGCTGCAATCACGAGGACTGTGGTTGCAGTTAGAATCTCCACTGAATGATCAATTGACAAGCAAAAAAATGGCTTCCGCTCACTTGGCTATGAGCGGAATACCGTCGAGGGCCTTCGGATTGACGACGCTGGAGGTGTCCCCAAGAGCCTGCCCAAGGGCCTTGGCCTTGATCAGCTGTCGCGCCGGCTTTCCGGCCCTGTTCTTGGGTATCTCATCAACGAAGACTACATCCGAGGGTATGGCAATGGGTCCCAGTGTCTTTCGAATGAATGTCTTGAGGTCCTTTTGCAAATTCGCATCTGCGTTTATGCCAGGCTTCAGGACTGCGAATACTACAATATTTTCGCCCTTTACTTTATCCGGCTTGCCGATGACGGCTGCAGCCGCAACAGCCGGATGCTTTTCTGCAGATGCTTCGACCTCTGCGTTGGATATCCTGTGGCCTGCTACCTTGAGAACATCGTCCCCTCTTCCCAGAGCCCAGATGTAACCATCCTTATCGACCTTGGCTTTATCTCCTGAGAGATACTTGCCTGGGAAGGTTGACCAGTAGATCTCTTTGTACTTGGATGGGTCTTTGTAGATCTCCTTGAGCATGGACGGCCAGGGTGCAGTCAAGATTATATTTCCCACCTGCTCGGGCAAAACTGGCTTGCCGCTATCGTCCACGACCTCCACATTGTACCCGGGAAGGGCAAAGCTTGGAGATCCTGGCTTGAGCGGAGTTATTGGCAGTGGAGCTATGACCTGGGAGCCTGTCTCGCTCTGGAACCAGGTATCCATGATGGGTGCAAATCCGCCTCCTACGTAGCGCCTCCACCACACGAAGGCATCTGGGTTCATGGCCTCGCCAACCGATCCCATTAGGCGGACTGTGCCTAGGTCGTACTTCTGCGGCCACTCCGGTCCCTCGTTCATGAACATCCTGATCGCCGTGGGCGCTGTGTAAATCACAGAGACTCCATAGTCCTCGATGATCTTAAACCAACGGCCAAAGTCAGGATAATCTGGCGAGCCCTCGTACATGATGCTTGTTGCGCCCAGGCAGAGCGGACCGTAGGCGATGTATGAATGGCCTGTGATCCATCCGATATCTGCCGTAGACCAGTAGACATCGGTATCCTTGATGTCAAAGACCCAGGAGGTCGTGAATGCAGGTCCGACGCTTATTCCGCCGTGGGTATGCACAATGCCACGTGGCTTGCCGGCAGCCCCAGCCGTATAGAGGATGAAAAGCGGATCGGATGCGTCCATGGCAACTGTCTCGCATGAGGCAGGCTGTCCCCCAACGAAGTCATCCCACCAGACATCACGGCCCTCTCTCATGGGCGTTTCCTGGCCGTTCCTCTTTACCACGACCACCTTCTGGATGCTCTTGAGGCCTTCGATTGCCTCATCAGCCTGTGGCTTTGTGGCAATTGGCTTTCCGCGGCGGTAGGAGCCATCGCAGGTTACGAGGACCTTCGGCTCGCTATCCTCCAGGCGGTCACGCACAGCTCCGGCTGAGAACCCTGAGAAGACAACTACGTGTACAGCTCCGATCTTGGCGCAGGCGAGCATGGCCACGGGCAGCTCTGGGATCATTGGCAGATAGATGCCCACTCGGTCGCCTTTCTTGATGCCCATGCTCTTGAGGGCATTGGCAAACCGGCAAACCTCACGGTAAAGCTCGTAGTAGGTGATCTTGCGCACATCGCCCACCGGCTCTCCTACGAATATGTAAGCCAGTTTGTTGCGCCTCCATGAGTGTGCATGCCTGTCTACGGCATTGTGGGCCACATTGATCTTGCCGCCGACAAACCACGATGCATTGGGGGCATTCCATTGCACGACACTTCTGTAAGGCTCAAACCAGTCTGCATATGTGCGAGCCATCTCGTCCCAGAACTCTACGTAGTGCCGGCTGGTCCAGGCACGCATCTCCTTCTCCGTCTTGAAGCCCTTTTTCTTCATCCATTGCATGACATTAGATCTCTCCACGAGATCTCTTGGCGGATAGTACATCCTTTGATCCTCTGCTGTATCCAGTTTATCCGATTCTTTCGCAGTCATTTTAAATCGCCTAAATCAAATTCCATCTTTATTGGCATCTTAATCAACAATTTTTCTTAATTTTTCATTTTGGATTGAATTTGGTGTTTAGATGCCATTTAGACGTTTAATAGATGTTACGTTATCTAGATATAAATTTGTCGCTATCCATTTATGATGATATTTTTGTTTTTAAATCAATTTATCCTTAATGGTCTTTTTGATTAGAATTATTTGCTGAAACGTCAATATCAATCTTTTTCAATCAAATGAATGTTTGTTTATATGTTTACACGCAAACGGCAATTGAATAGAACGTTTATGTCAATGCACAGGTACAAATGTAGAAATTAAGATCATTTGATCTGAGGAAAATTTATAATGATTGAATTAGGCGCTAAAAAAGGGCTCTTCGCTAAATTGTGTGGGTGAGATCGGGCATAAAATATCTCCTCTGTGCCTCTGTGTCTCTGTGGTTCAGTTAGCGAATCACGTTTCAGTACAGAGTCACGAAGACACAGAGATTTTGCGATTCAAGTTCACCCATACTAAATAGCGAGGAGCCTAAAAAAAGAGGATGAATCCCACTTTAAATGAGTGGGATGTTCTCTACGGACTCTGGGTTGGCCAGAGCAGACAGGTCTCCTGTCTCCTTTCCAAGTGCCTTGGCCTTGATGACGCGGCGCATGATCTTGCCGCTTCTGGTCTTGGGAACATCCTTGACGAAGTAGACCTTGTCAGGATAAGCGACTGGGCCCAGTACCTTTCGAACGTGAGCTGATATCTCTTTCTTGAGCTCCTCTGCCTCTGCCACTCCTTCCTTGAGAATGACAAATGCCACGATCTTCTCGCCCTTGACCTCATCAGGCTGGCCGATAACGGCTGCCTCTGCAACCTTGGGGTGAGAGACTGCTGCGGACTCAACCTCAGCGTTCGAGATCCTGTGTCCGGCCACCTTCAGCACATCATCTATGCGGCCCTGGATCCACCAGTATCCATCCTTGTCCCTGGTAGCCTTGTCGCCAGCGAGGTATGTGCCAGGCTTGATCTGCCAGTACATGTCCCAGTACTCCTTCTTGTACCTGACCTCATCTCTGAAGAAGGCGCGCAGCATTGATGGCCAGGGGGTCTTCTGGACGATGTTTCCACCGAAGCCCAGGGGAACTGAGTTGGCATCCTCGTCGTAGATATCAGTGTTCATGCCGGGCAGCGGGAAGCAAACGGAGCCGGGCTTCTCGGGCGTCATGGCCAGCGGGGCAACGACGTGGCATCCGGTCTCAGTCTGCCACCAGGTATCGATGATGGGTGCCTGATCTGCGCCGATGTTCTTCCTGAACCACATGTAGGCCTCGGGGTTCAACGGCTCGCCCACAGAGGCCAGGATTCTGATGGTGGACAGGTCATACTTCCGGACGAACTCCTCACCGGACTTCATGAACATCCTGATGGCAGTGGGTGCAGTGTAGAATACGGATACACCATACTGCTCAATGATGGACCACCAGCGTCCGAGGTCCGGGAAGTCGGGTGAGCCCTCGTACAGGATGCTGGAGGCGCCCAGGCAGAGTGGGCCGTAGACCACATAGGAGTGTCCAGTGATCCAGCCTGCATCGGCTGTGCACCAGTAGACGTCGTCCTCGTGGATATCCAGCACCCATGAGCAGGTCTGAGCAGGGCAAACAGCATATCCGCCGTGAGCGTGCTCAATTCCCTTGGGCTTGCCGGTTGTTCCTGAGGTGTACAGAATGAATAATCTGTCCTCTGGGTCCAGCACAGCTGTCTCGCACTTGGCAGACTGGCCCTTGACGGCCTCATCGTAGTATACGTCGCGGCCTTCTGTCATTGGGACCTGCTGGCCAGTTCTCCTGACGACAAGAACCTTCTTGACGGATGGTGCGGTCTTCAGAGCCTCATCTACATTTGGCTTGAGGGGCAGTGGCTTGCCGCGTCTGTAAAATCCATCGGAGGTAACGACAACCTTAGCTTCGGCATCGTTCACGCGGCTGTTTAGGCCACCTGCAGAAAATCCAGAGAACACGACTGTGTGAATTGCGCCGATCTTGGCGCAGGCGAGCATTGTGATTGGCAGCTCAGGGATCATGGGCAGATAGCAGACAACTCTGTCACCCTTCTCAACTCCCATTCCCTTCAGAGCGTTAGCGAGTTTATTAACCTCTCTGTAAAGCTCATAATATGTTATGGTCTTGGTGTCGCCCACGGGCTCGCCGACGAAGTAGTAGGCTACCTTGTTCCTATTCGCGGAGTGTGCATGCCTGTCGACGGCATTATAGGCCACATTGATCTTGCCGCCTAAGAACCACTTGAAGTAGGGCTTGCCTGAGTCATCGAGGATCTTAGTGTAGGGCTGGTACCAATCGGCATAGGTCTGGGCCATCTCATCCCAGAAGTCTATGTAGTTGGTGGAGCACCATTCGCGCATCTCCTTCTCAGTCTTGAAGCCCTTCTTTTGCATCCACTGATAGGAGTTGGAGTGCTCAATGATCCATTTCGGTGTGTTGAAAATCCTGGTCTCTTCCTGAAGAACAGCCGTTTTTGCGGTGTCAGCCAATTTCGTACCTCCTTGAAATTAAAGTGCTTCCCATCCCTGAGATGGCCAGGCCTATTGTGAAGAACAATTCCAAATCCCTCTCTGATCGCATTGTCCTGACCACCACCCGACAAAGCGCGGAAGGTTCGGGAAACATCGACTCGAAACTTACCTGATCATTTATAAAGTTGTCGCGATAAAATTATCACCATCGATCATAATAATTATTTATCACAATGAATCTTTACAAGTTCGAATTTTTGTTAGAGCTTGTTCGTCGTCTTCGAATAATAAAATGAAAAAAAGATGCCTTCCCGCCTATTTGATGAGCGGGATGGCTTCGACGGACTCGGGATTGGCAAGGGCAGAGATGTCGCCCACTGGATTTCCAAGTGCCTTCGCTTTTATGACGCGGCGCATGATCTTGCCGCTTCTCGTCTTGGGCACATCGTTCACGAAGTAAACGATCTCAGGATAGGCGACAGGCCCCAGGACACCACGCACATGCTTGGCCAGCACAGGCTTTAGATCCTCCGTAGGCTCGACACCTGTCTTGAGGATGACGAAGGCCACTATGACCTCGCCCTTGACCTCATCGGGCTTTCCTATAACTGCTGCCTCTGCGACCTTCGGATGGCTGACAAGCGCTGACTCGACCTCTGCATTGGAGATCCTGTGTCCTGCCACCTTCAGCACATCGTCGATCCTGCCCTGGATGGTGAAGTAACCATCCTTGTCCTTTGTGGCCTTGTCCCCAGCCAGATATGTGCCAGGCCTGATGTCCCAATAGGTGGACCAGTACTCCTTCTTGTACCTGACCTCATCCCTGAAGAAGGCGCGCAGCATCGACGGCCAGGGCGTGTTGCTGACGATGTTGCCGCCTGAGCCTGGCGGAACTGGGTTTGCATCTTCATCAAGAATATCCACGTTAAATCCAGGCAGCGGGAAGGTCGGGGAGCCGGGCTTGAGTGGTGTGATGGGCAGGGGCGACACTAGGAAGCATCCAGTCTCAGTCTGCCACCAGGTATCCATGATCTGAAGCTTGCCGCCACCGAAGTTGTTTCTGTACCAGATCCATGCCTCTGGATTTATGGGCTCACCGACTGAGCCGAGCAGCCTCAGGCTGGAGAGATCATACTTCTTGGGCCACTGATCTCCGGCCTTCATGAACATCCTAACTGCCGTGGGTGCCGTGTACAGTACAGATACCTTGTTATCCTGGATGATCTTGAACCATCTGCCGAAGTCCGGGAAGTCGGGTGAGCCCTCGTAGAGCATGCTCGTGGCGCCAAGGCATAGCGGCCCGTAGACCACATAGGAGTGGCCTGTGATCCATCCGACATCGGCTGTACACCACCAGACATCGCTGTCTTTGATATCGAAGACCCAGTGCAAGGTCTGGGCGGGAGTGACGCAATATCCGCCATGGACATGCTCTATGCCTTTGGGCTTGCCAGTTGTTCCTGAGGTGTATAGAATGAAGAGCCTATCCTCAGAATCGCACTTCTCAGTCTCACATACGTCGGACTGCTTGGCAACCAGATCATGATACCAGACGTCTCTTCCATCCTTCATGGGCACATCTATGCCAGCTCTCTTTACCACTACCACGTTCTTGACGCTTGGCGTGTTTGAAGTTGCTTCATCCACATTGGGCTTGAGGGGCAGTGGCTTGCCGCGCCTGAAGAATCCATCCGTGGTCACGACGACCTTGGACTCAGCATCGAGAATGCGGCTGTTTAAGCCTCCTGCTGAAAATCCTGAGAACACCACTGAATGGATGGCACCGATCTTGGCGCAGGCGAGCATGGCTATGGGCGTCTCTGGGATCATGGGCATGTAAATCGATACCCTGTCACCTTTTTGTACTCCCAGAGACTTCAGGCCGTTTGCAAATTTGTTAACCGCCTTTGCAAGCTCCGAGTAAGTGATCTTTTGAGTGGGCTGATCTGTAGGCTCGGGCACGAAGATGTAAGCCACCTTGTCCTTCTTTGCGCCCGCAGCATGCCTGTCCACTGCATTGTAAGCCACATTGATCTTTCCGCCCACGAACCACTTGGCATAAGGCGGTTGCCAGTTAAGGACCTGGGCGTATGGCTCAAACCAATCTGCATAGGTCTGGGCCATCTCATTCCAGAAAGTTATGAAATTCTGGCCAGTCCAGGCGCGCATCTCACGCTCGCTCTTGAATCCCTTTTTCTTCATCCACTGCATGACATTGGAGTTCTCTACGAGATCCTTGGGCGGTTCAAATATTCTTGTCTCCTCGTATAGAACGGACGTTGTTGCCTTTTGCTCAGCCATTTTAAACCTCCTTCAAATCCCCACGTGTTCCAGACTCCTTCTAAATTTGCCTGGATGGCTGCCAGCCCATCGAGGCCGCACTCCAGACATAATCCTTTTGCATCATTCAATACCGAAAAGCTCCGTGCTATTGCGGGCTCTTGGAACACTGTAGTGATTGATCATTATCCTGGTTTTTCGTTTATAAAGTTGTCGAGGTAAATTTACTTAAGTATTAAACATGATAATTATTAATAGTAATAATTGTCAAAATCCAAATAATTTTTTTATGAGAAAGCTGGAATGGCAGAAAAAAGAATTGGACCACTCACTTGATGAGCGGTATAGCCTCTACTGCATCCGGGTTGGCAAGAGCTGAAAGATCGCCCGTTGGATTTCCAAGTGCCTTCGCTTTTATGACGCGGCGCATGATCTTACCGCTTCTCGTCTTGGGGACATCCTTCACGAAGTAGACCTTTTCTGGGTAAGCTACAGGTCCCAAGACCGACCTGACGTGCTTGGCAAGCTCCGTCTTGAGCTCCTCGCTCTCCTCGTTGCCGGTCCTCAGGATGACGAAGGCCACTATGACCTCGCCCTTGACCTCGTCGGGCTTTCCTATAACCGCGGCCTCTGCCACCTTCGGATGGCTGACAAGCGCTGACTCTACCTCTGCATTGGAGATCCTGTGCCCTGCCACCTTCAGAACATCATCGATCCTGCCCTGGATGAAGAAATAACCATCCTTGTCCCTTGTGGCCTTGTCCCCAGCAAGATATGTGCCAGGCCTGATCTCCCAGTAGGTGGACCAGTACTCTTTCTTATACCTCTCTGGATCCCTGTAGAACGCTCTGAGCATCGAAGGCCATGGCGTATTGCTGACGATGTTTCCACCGGTGCCCGGTGCCACTGGATTTGCATCCTCATCAATGATGTCGATATTGAATCCAGGCAAGGGGAAGGTTGCAGATCCTGGTTTCAATGGCGTGATGGGCAGGGGCGACACAAGGAAGGTACCCGTCTCAGTCTGCCACCAGGTATCCATGATCTGGCATCTGTCGCTGCCGAAATGCTTCCTGTACCAGATCCATGCCTCTGGATTGATGGGCTCGCCTACTGAGCCAAGCAACCGGAGACTGGAGATGTTATAATCCTTGGCCCATTTCTCGCCAGCCTTCATGAACATCCTGATGGCGGTGGGTGCCGTATAGAAGACTGATACCTTATTGTCCTGGATGATCTTGAACCATCTGCCGAAGTCAGGATAATCGGGAGCGCCCTCATACATGATGCTCGTGGCGCCAAGCACGAGAGGCCCGTACACTATGTAGGAGTGGCCTGTGATCCATCCGATGTCTGCTGTGCACCACCATACATCGTCCTCCTTGAGATCGAATACCCAGTGCAAGGTCTGGGCTGGTCCCACACAATATCCGCCATGGACATGCTCTATGCCTTTGGGCTTCCCTGTGGTTCCAGAAGTGTACAGGATAAACAGCCTGTCCTCAGAGTCCATCTTCTCAGTCTCGCACTCGGCTGGCTGCTTGGCTACGAGATCATGCCAGTAGATGTCTCTGCCCTGCTTCATTGGAACTTCAATGCCCGTCCTCTTTACCACTACCACATTCTTAACCGAAGGAGTGTTGGCTGTGGCCTCGTCTACATTTGGCTTGAGGGGAATGGGCTTGCCACGCCGGTATAAGCCATCTGTAGTCACCACGACCTTAGCTTCTGCGTCCAGTATCCTGCTGTTCAAGCCCCCCGCAGAGAATCCTGAGAACACGATGGAATGGATGGCACCTATCTTGGCGCTGGCTAGCATGGCGATGGGCAGTTGTGGGATCATGGGCATATACAGGGTGATTCTATCTCCCTTCTTCACGCCCAGGCTCTTCAGCCCATTGGCAAATTTGTTGACCTCGGTGTAGAGCTGTCCATAAGTGATCTTCTGCGTCGGCTGATCTACAGGCTCGGGCACAAAGATGTAAGCCACCTTGTCCTTCCTCGCGCCCTTGGCATGTCTGTCCACCGAGTTGTAGGTGACATTGCACTTGCCGCCCACGAACCATCTGGCGTATGGTGGCTTCCATTCCAGTGTCGATGACCACGGCTCAAACCAATCAGCATAGGTCTTGGCCATCTCGCCCCAGAACTGGATGTAGTTAGCAGAGCACCATAGGCGCATCTCCCTCTCGGTCTTGAACCCCTTCTCCTTCATCCATTTCATGACATTGGAGTTCTCTACGAGATCCCTGGGCGGCTCAAATATTCTGGTCTCTTCCATAAGGACTGACGTTTTTGCTGTTGCTTTCTGCTCAGCCATATTAAACCTCCTTGTTATTATATAATGCATCTAAAACCAATTCTTTCCAGCTGCTTTTTGTGGCAATGGATTCATAAAGATAGGGCGATGCGAATTGGTCTTAGAAACATTATCATTATTGATTATGTCCATCATTAATAAGGTTAGTGGTGCGCAGATACCATTCAAAAGATCTGTCACTCGTTTTCTACGCGACCAGAGATGTAGAATGGGTTCGACCCGGTTATCTTCACTTTAATGCATGCCCCCAGAGGGGCATCGCCCTCAACTACTATGCCCTGATAGTTCGCAGCTCTTGCCTTCATCGTATGGCCTCTGCCGCGCTCTGTGACCAGCGCGGCCAAATCCTCTCCAACATATCGCAGGTTCCTTTGTGCGGCGATCTCCAGCCAAAGGCGGGTCAGAGCTCGTGACCTCTCCTTTTTGATGCGGTCAGGCATGTCGTACAGCTTTGCTGCGGCAGTTCCTGGCCTCCGGGAGAACCTGGTCACATTGACCTTGTCAGGCTGCACATGCTTTATTAGGTCCTGCGTCTGAAGGAAATCTCCTTCAGTCTCGCCTGGAAATCCCACGATGATGTCCGTGTTAATTGAGAGATCGGGAAAAGAGGACCTGAGATCTTTTACGAGATCAAGAAAATCCCTTGAGGAGTATCTCCGACCCATATTTTTGAGAACCCTGTCCGAGCCGGACTGCAGAGGGATGTGCAAGAATTTGAAGACCCTGGGGCTGCGAAGGGCTTCGATGAGGCCTGCAAGGTGCAGCCGGGCGGTGTCTGGATTCATCATGCCTATTCGCACCATGAAATTGCCCTGAAGGGTCTGCATCATCCCCAAAAGATCCGGCAGACAAGTTCCAATGTCCATGCCATATGCGGCTGTGTCTTGGGCTGCAAGCTGGATCTCCACACAGCCCGAATGCACCAGCTTTCGTGCCGCTTCCATCACATCCTCAGGCTGACGGCTGACAAGGCCGCCCCTGGCCTTTCGGACTATGCAATAGCTGCAGCCTCCGGTACATCCTTCGGAGATGTTGATGATGCCACAAAGATCCTGACGTGGCGAAGTGGACATCGAACTGGCCCGATCGGCGCTTGGATAGTGGTCTGCAATCTCTGCGGCTGCGCTCCTGTTGAGCATGCCCAACCTTTTCCTGCAACGTATGCTATCAACCGATTCAGGCAGAGCGACCTGAAGGCATCCGGCTATGTGCAGGCGATCTCCTTGCAGCGAGCGAAGCCTGCGCAAAATCCTTCGCTCAGTTTTCTGCGTCACTGCGCATGTATTCACTATGACCACGTCCGCCTCCTCCAGAGGCGAAGGCGTGTGGCCCATCTCCTGCAGGGCTTCAGCAGCATCCTGGGAGTTCCCGAAGTTGGCTGTGCAGCCAAAGGTCTTTATGTAAAATTTCATCGCAAATCTTCATCACAGCACTCTCGCGCTGCACCCTCCTCAGCTCTCACCTGGTATATTCCCACGATCACACCCATGATAGCTGGCGCCAGGAAGAACCCGCCTATGCCTGCCACCAGAGCCCCACCGATGAATGAGAGCATCACCATGAGGGGATGCATGGACGACTTGGCAGAGACAAGGTACGGCCTGATCAGCAACTCAGAGGGCAGGTAAATCAGAGCAGAGGCCAGAGCAAAGAAGTACAACGCCCCTTCCAATCCGACTGTGATGTATTTGTAGACGGCCACTGGAATTATCACCACCCAGGATGTGAGAAATGGAACCATCCCCGCTGCAAATACTATGCTTGCCAGAGCAAAGGGCCTGGGAAGGCCAAAGCCATAGAATATGATTGCTGCAATGATGCTCCCCAGCATTGAGGTGTAAATCGTGCCAATGAAAATTCCGCTGAGAATGTGATCGATGCGCGTTATATATTTCCTGCATGCCTCTATATCTTTTTTTGGAAGCAGGGCGATCGATGACTCCACCAGGGCCTCTCCGTCTACGAGCACGAAGTAGCAGACGGGGATGGAGATTATGAAGTTGATTATGCCTAGCGATAGGACTCTTCCTATGTGAAAGAGGGGAATGGATGCGGCTATTGGCGCGACAATCCCCACAGCATTTTCCAGGCCGCTGGCCAAGGTGCCATTCAATGACATGGGAAGGTCTGACGCCAACTGCTCCATCAGAAATCCGATGGTGTCCCTCACTGCCACCTGGTTATGGGCCAGAATTATGATCTGGTTGGCAACCTCGAGCATGCCCATGCCGATTACGAGAAAAATAGGCACAACGATGCAAACAGAGGCCACCAGGGACCCAAGTCGCCTTCTCGATCCGAATTTGTCTCTTATGGGCCTTCCAACGTAGGCGAAGACTGTTCCAAGGATCACTCCATCAAGGAATGGGAAGAGGAAATAAACTATCAGAAGCAGAGCTGCTAATGCCAAGATCAGAATTATTTTGTGCTCTTTGCACCAGCCTGCAACTCCAGATTCCAACTATCGCACCAGGGATAATTCGAGCCTCCCTGAATAAAATATTGCCGCCGATTACCTTGGCATCTGGAGCCTCGCAAAGGGAGAGGAGATCTGCTGACAGGATAAAAATTGCCCTCCAGAAATGCATAAAGCATGGGAGCATTCCAGAAGCTATGGCCTGAGATTCTCTTTATGTTAGCCTCCCCTTCAAGAACCTCCCCGTGTGGCTCTCCTCCACCCCGGCTACCTCCTCAGGCGTTCCTTCTGCCACTATCCGCCCTCCGGCATCGCCGCCCTCAGGTCCGAGGTCGATGATGTAGTCGGCTGACTTGATCACATCCAGATTGTGCTCGATCACAACCACAGTGTTGCCCATGGCCACGAGTTCGTTCAAGACAGAGATCAGCTTTAAAACATCATCGAAGTGCAACCCTGTGGTGGGCTCATCGAGCAGGTAGATTGTCCTGCCCGTGGCCTTCTTGGCCAGCTCCCTTGTGAGCTTGATCCTCTGAGCCTCGCCGCCTGACAGAGTTGTTGAGCTCTGGCCAAGCTTGATGTAACCCAGGCCTACGCCTAAAAGAGTGTCGAGCTTGCTTCTTATCGCTGGAATGTTCTTGAAATGCTCTCTTGCCTCCTCCACTGTCATGTCCAGAACCTCGGCTATGGACTTGCCCTTGTACTCAACCTCGAGTGTCTCCCGATTGTAGCGTGATCCCTTGCACTCATCGCATTCGATGTAAACGTCGGGCAAGAAGTTCATCTCGATCTTAATCAGCCCGTCGCCCTGGCAGGCCTCGCAGCGCCCGCCCTTCACGTTGAACGAGAAGCGTCCGCTCTTGTAGCCTCTCACTTTGGCCTCCTTGGTCTCGGCATAGGTTTGCCGGATGGGATCGAAGACTTTTGTGTAAGTCGCTGGATTGGAACGAGGCGTCCGGCCAATTGGGCTCTGATCTATGACTATGACCTTGTCGATCTCGGAGTCGAATGTGAGCTCATCGTGCTCTCCAGGCGTCTCGCTTGATTTGTGGATCTTCTTCATCAAGGCCCTGTAGAGCGTGTCGTATATCAGGGTAGATTTGCCAGAGCCCGAGACTCCAGTCACCGCCGTCAAGACGCCTATGGGAATATTTACATCGATGTCCTTCAGGTTGTTCTCCCTGCAGCCCCTGATGTGGATGAAAGATCTGCTCTTGCGCCTGGTGGCAGGGACTGCGATTCGCTTCTTTCCGGAGAGGTACTGGCCTGTAAGCGACTCTGGGTTCTTCTCGATCTCCGCAGGGGTGCCCTGGGCCACCACAAAGCCGCCATGAATGCCAGCTCCTGGGCCTATGTCCAGCACATGATCGCTGCTGCGAATGGTTTCTTCGTCGTGCTCCACTACGATCAGAGTGTTTCCGAGGTCCCGCAGCTTCTTCAAAGTCCCAATCAGACGCGCGTTGTCCCTCTGATGCAGTCCAATGGATGGCTCATCGAGAACATAGAGAACGCCCGTCAGGTTCGAGCCTATCTGGGTCGCCAGTCGGATGCGCTGTGCCTCTCCTCCTGAAAGAGTGCCTGAACTCCTGGAAAGTGTCAGGTAGCCTAGGCCCACATGCTCCAGGAAACCCAGGCGAGAGCGTATCTCCGATAAAACCTGGCGTGCGATCTCTCTATCCTTTTCGCCAAGAGAGGCCTCAAGCTTCTCGAAAAACGCTATACAATCGCTGACGGATAAATCCGTCACATCCACAATGGACCTCTCGGCGATCTTTACGGCCAGAACCTTCTCTTTTAGCCTTTTGCCATTGCATGCGGGACATGGAAGGACCCTCATGAACTTCTCAAGCTCCTCCCGCCGGTACTCTGAGTTCGTCTGTCCGTATAGCCGAATGCTTTGCGGTATCAGGCCCTCCCACTGACCATTATGTGACCAGTAGGCATCTCCGTTCTTCATGCTCATGCTGAACTTGATGCGCTCGTCTGAACCGTACATCAGGGCGTTGTACTGCTCATCTGTGAGGTTCTTCATGGGCGTGAAGATATCGAAGCCGAAGTGCTTTGCGACGGCTGCCAGATACTGGCCACGCCAGCCATCGATGGCGTTCCTGTACAGTGCCACTGCTCCGTCTGCAATGCACAGATCCATATCTGGAATTATCAGATCCGGGTCGAACTCCATGCGAATGCCCAGGCCGTTGCATGCCTCGCAGGCTCCAAATGGGCTATTGAAGGAGAACATGCGCGGCTGCAGCTCTTCAAAGGCCATGCCGCAAACTGGACACGCCATCTTTGCAGAGAACAGCCACTCCCCTCCATCTGCGTCCAAGACGATGACGAGCCCATCGGCCTTCTTGAGCGCATTCTCAATGGCCTCGACAAGCCTTGAGCGATCTTGGGCAGGGCTCAGTCGGTCCATAACGATCTGGATGTCGTGTTTCTTGTAGCGGTCCAGCTCTATCTCCTCATCGGTCCTGAGGATCTCTCCATTTACCCTGACGCGCATAAAGCCCTCTGCATTCAGGTCGCTGAAGAGCTGGCCGTAGGTTCCTTTCTTCTGGCGGACCACTGGAGCGAGGACTGTTACCTTACGGCTTTTGTCATGTTTGCAGGTTTTGGCAATTATGCTGTCGGCGATCCTCTCTGGAGACTGGGACTCTATTCGTATGTTGTGCAGAGGACAATGCGGCACGCCGATCCTGGCGAAGAGCAGACGCAGATAGTCGTAGATCTCCGTGACAGTGCCAACAGTGCTGCGTGGGCTCTTCGACGTCGTCTTCTGCTCGATGGATATGGCCGGGGAGAGGCCATCGATGAAGTCCACATCTGGCTTGTCCATCTGTCCAAGGAACTGACGGGCATAGGCTGAAAGGGACTCGACGTAGCGGCGCTGGCCTTCTGCGTAGATGGTATCGAAGGCCAGCGTAGATTTGCCAGATCCTGAGACGCCTGTGATGACTATGAACTTATCACGGGGAAGCTCAACGGTTATGTCCTTCAGGTTGTGCTCACGGGCACCTTTGATGACGATCTTCTTCATTTACAGCATTTCTTTTTCCTTTTCAGCCAATCCAAGTACGTTGAGCAGCCCTATGAGGTTTTCTCTGGACAGAGTGCCATCTGAAACTTTCTTCAATATCTCCTTGGCGTTGAAGGCCACCCCAAGGCCTGCATTCTTGATCATCAAGCAGTCATTGGCACCATCGCCAACTGCCACGATGTTGTCAGGGCTGATATTCTCGAGCTCTGCAAGGCGAAAGATTATGCGCCCTTTGGCGTCAGCATCGATGATGTCGCCTTTTATCTCGCCTGTCAGGATGCCATCCTTGATCTCCAGCTCATTTGCGAAGGCGTAATCGAAGCCCAGCCGATCTTTTAGCACATCAGTAAAATAAGTGAAGCCGCCGCTGATGAGGGCGATCTTGTAGCCTTGGTGCTTCAGGTGGTGGATCAACTCTTCAGACCCTGGCGTGAGCCTCAGATCGCGAGCAATCTCCTCCAGAGTGCTCACAGGTGTCCCCTTTAAAAGCCGCACCCTCTGCCTGAGAGATTCCTTGAAGTCCATCTCTCCATTCATGGCTCTCTCGGTTATCGCCTTGACCTGCTCGTCAACGCCCACAAAGCTGGCAAGCTTGTTGATGATCTCAAAGTCAACGATGGTCATGTCCATGTCAAAGACGATGAGCCTCTTTTCTTTTAATGACCGCCCCAGATCCTGAATTACCACATCCAGCCCAAGTATCTCGCAGTCATGCTTGAGCTTTGCCTTGCAGCCTTCTGCATCGCAATCAGCAAAATCCATGAGGAACTCTATCGATATTAGATCGCCACGAGCTGTGACAGATGCCCTCTCGATATTGATCTTATTCTCGGCTGCAATGCCTGCCACATCCCTGATGATGCCAACCCTATCCTTGGCAAGGATTGTGACCATATGCATATTTTTCTTGGAACGGCGTCTGCCGCGGTACTGCTGCATAGGAAGGAAACTGAACTCGATGCCGAGGCCTGCTGCCCTCTTTTGGAACCAGAGTTCGAGCTCCTGGGCAGTGACATTGGCTGAGCTGAAATCTGCAACCACGGACATCACGAATATGCCCTGCATCACTCTTTGGTCCATGTCCACGATGTTCACCTTCTGCAATGCAGGCTCCTCTAAGAGATCGCGAATAAGACCAGGCCTGTCCCTGCCAATGAAAGAAATGACCCAGAGCTCCTCCGTCAACAAAGTCCAGGCCCCCTCATTTCTGGTTGCATCGGTCTTCTCCCTTGCAATTCAAGCCTAAATACTTTTTCGAACCATGTTCGGGGCCAAGGCAAAGGTTATGAGTGCCGGACGCGAAGATGTTAGACACCATGTACCACTCTTACATGCTCATCGATGGAGAGCAGGTCCAGGCGCTGTCCGGCAGAGTTGATGTCATCTACAATCCTGCCAGTCAGGAGCCTGTAGGCGAGGTCCCAGTAGGCTCGCGCCAGGACGCCCGCCTGGCCCTGCAGGCTGCAAGACGTGCATTTCCAGCTTGGTCTGAGACCTCCTGCCAGAAGCGCGCGGAAATCCTGCACGAAGCTGCGGATCTGGTGCGTGAGCGCACTGACAGGATCGCCCGCCTGCTCACGCAAGAGCAGGGCAAGCCCCTCAAGAATGCCCGCGCAGAGGTCAGATCCTCTGCAGATATGCTCGACTATTACGCTGAGGAGGGAAAGAGAAACTTTGGGGAATGGATGGCATCGGGGCAGAGCCGAAGCATTGTGCTAAAGCAGCCGGTGGGGGTTGCGGCGCTCATCACTCCCTGGAACTTTCCTGTGGATCTGCTGGCCTGGAAGGTCGCTCCTGCCTTGGCTGCTGGCTGCACCTTCGTTGCCAAGCCGCCAAGCAAAGCTCCAATCGCAGCTACTGAGTTTGTCAAGACCTTGATCGATGCAGGCCTGCCTCCAGGTGCCGCTAATGTGGTACATGGGCCTGGAAGCGAGGTTGGAGCAGAGCTCGTGCAAAGCCCGATATCAAGAAAGATCGCCTTCACAGGCGAGACTAAGACTGGCAGATGGATCATGGCCCATGCAGCAGGGCAGATCAAGCGCATCTCTTTGGAGCTGGGGGGCCAGTCGCCCTTCATAGTCTGCCAGGATGCAGATCTGGAGAAGGCAGCTTCTGCATGCACACAGCGTGCTTTTTCCAATATGGGTCAGATCTGCATCAGCGTCAACAGGATCTATGCAGCCGAGGAGATAGCCGACCAGTTCACTGCAAAGCTGCTAGAGCACACGCAGCGGCTCAGGATCGGCAATGGCCTGGAGCCCGATGTGGACCTTGGGCCCATGTTCAGCGAAGCCCAGCGTGAGAAGACCAGAGAGCATGTAGCAGATGCTCTGGCCAAGGGCGCGTCGCTTCTATGTGGCGGTCGAGAGCCTGAAGGCAGGGCATTTGAAAAGGGCTTCTTCTATCTGCCCACAGTGCTAGACAATGTGGACCACAGCATGCGAATCATGCGTGAGGAGACATTCGGGCCTGTGGCACCAATCATGCGGTTCAAAACTCTGGAGGAGGCCATTGCCCTTGCCAATGATACCGAGTTCGGCCTTGCAGCTTATCTCTTCACCCGCGACCTGAAGACAGCCATCTTTGCGTCCGAACGCCTGGAGGCCGGAGGCATCGGGGTCAATGTGAACAACGTGGTGGACATCCAAGCGCCCTTCGGAGGATGGAAGCAGAGCGGCATTGGACGAGAGCTTGGGCACGATGGCTTGGAGGCATATCTTGAGACCAAGCACATAAGGCTGGGATTTGAGATGTGAGACCTCGCGAGCATTCTTTTGCTGTCTGCACTCTTTTCGCGCGATCAGCAGGTTATATCTATCTGGATGTAATGCCATTTATCTGGTGTTTCAAGATGAACTATTGGGAGATGCAGAGATCGTTCTGGAAAACGCCTGTTGGAATTGCAATCTGGTCTGTGTTGCTGGCGTCCATAATTGCGGGCGGCTTGTTAGCGCTCAATGTCTTCGTCTCTCCATATCCTGTCATCGAGTCTTTTGATGCCAAGCCTGTGGTGGTCAGCCCTGGCAATGCCTCTAACCTGAGCTGGAGCGTCGTCGGTGCAAGCCGAGTGGAGATCGATCACGGGATCGGGCAGGTGGAATTGAAGGGATTCAGGGAGGTAGTGCCGTCTGAGACTACCACATACACTCTGATGGCCATTAATGGTAGCAGGAATAGGTCAAGGGATCTCAGAATCATTGTGAACGTATAAATACACAATCTTCCAATTTGAAGTCATCCTTACGTTATTTGAGAGGGGGGTCGAGGACGAGGGCAATTTCATTTCTGTCACTGAGTCTGGTGATCTTGCTGTCGATTATAGTTGAGGCGGCACAGGACGAGGCATACGGCGTGGTCACAAATGTTGTGGATGGCGATACATTCGATGTGACCATCGAAAAGGCAGATTCCAGAATATCATCAGCAGTCGAACGCGTCAGACTGGCAGATGTCAATTCTCCTGAGCTGAGCACGCCTGATGGGCCGCCTGCAATGGACTTCACATTTGCTGTGCTCATGAACAAGAGAGTCTATCTGGACATCGACGATCTCTCGGGAAGTGGTCGAGATTCATATGGCAGACTGATTGCTGTCGTGTACCTCGCGGGGCTCTACGGACAGCCTCTGGCTTCGCCCAACTTCAACCGCATGCTTGTAGATTCCGGGCATGCTGTTTTAGAGAACTTCACCAACAATGAATTCGAGCCTGCTGATTGGTGGTCAGAGCAGAGATCAGGAGATAAAAGCACGCCTCTGGAAAGCATCCTCCAGAATCTACTACGCCAGCTTTTGCAGTCTGCAGGATCGGAATTCGACAAAGTTGCGAACTATCTCTGGGAGCAGCTGAAGGCTCGGCTATATGCCACCACGACTCATCTGTACTAACGAGGTCTGCTCATGGCGAGGCCAAAAAAACAACCCAATATTATTAGTAGGAGATGCACCATTGGAGTGCAGGTGATTGCAATGGTGATCAGCAAATCATTCCTCTGCTCAGTGGCTCTAGCTTGTCTTTTGATTCAGGCCTGTGCCGTTGATGAGAGCCCTGCAGCCAACACATACTCCGACCCAGCACTAAATGAACTGAAAAAGCAGGTCCTAGAAGATAAAACGACGGTCAGTGGTAGCTACAAGGGCCAGCCATGGGCGACTTCGCCTCTCAATGAGTCCAATCAGAAAGCCGTCTCCGTCACTTCTGCGCCTGTGCAAATCTCGGCTGCAACGCAGGGCACGTCCAGCAATTACCTGACAGTAGCCGACTCATTCCTCAAGGGATCCAAAACAAAAGGATTCTACATCATCAGCGTCCCTGATTTCGTCAACAGTAGCAAAGCCGACCCCAGCTGGGTGATTGTGGATGTCAGGGCCACTGATCAGTACGCTCAAGGACATGCACAGGGTGCTCTGAGCATGCCACTCGAGAATCTGGTCTCTCAGCTCGGAATGATCCCAGCAGGCAAGAAGGTCGCAGTCTACGGAGACCTTGACATAGATGCTGCTTATGCAGTCGAAACATTGAGGATCTTCGCTGACCGCGATGCATATGTGCTTTCAGGCGGCATTTCTGCCCTGCAGATCGCTGGATTTACAACGATCACTTAGATCTGCTACACTCTCTATCATCTTTTTAGGACTCATGTTGATCTCAAAGGGCATTGTGAATGAGTGCACTGACTTATGAAGTTTTAAAGCAGGATAAAGAGACGCATGCCAGGCTAGGCCTGATAAGAACAAGGCGAGGTGACATCGTCACACCATATCTCGTGCCTGTGGCCACTTTAGCCAGCGTGCGAGCACTTGGTTCCGATGATCTGGCACTGTTGGGCGTTCAATGCGCTCTGGCCAACACCTACCATCTCCACCTAAAGCCCGGAGATGAGCTGATAAGAAAGCTGGGGGGGCTGCACAGGTTCATGAACTTTCCAGGGCCCTTGTTCTCGGATTCCGGCGGCTTCCAGGCTTTCTCGCTGGGCTTTGGAAGAGAGCATAACATCAGCAAGATCGGCAACATCTTTCCGCAGGAACCAGAGTGCCATGGGACGAGCCGTATGGGTCTGGGAGAGAAAAAGAAAATTGGGCAGACCAATGTCACTAAGAATGAGAACCTGACGAGGATCACAGACGAGGGCATCTCCTTCAAGTCCATGGCAGACGGTGCATGGCATTTTTTGGATGCCGAAACGTCGATGAGGATCCAGTCAAACCTCGACTCGGACATCATCATGGCCTTCGACGAATGCACCTCTCCACTATCCGATTACGATTACACAAAAAAAGCCATGCACAGAACTCACGATTGGGCAGTGCAGTCCCTTCACTATCACGACAAAAGCCAGGCCCTCTATGGCATCATCCAGGGCGGCTGGTTCGAGGATCTGAGACACGAAAGCACCAGGTTCATAGCATCCCAATCCTTTGACGGAATTGCAGTTGGCGGCTCATTGGGAAACTGCAAGCAGGATATGCACCAGGTCTTGGACTGGGTTGTGCCCATGCTCGATGACAGGCCTCGCCATCTTCTGGGCATCGGGGAGATCGATGACATCTTCGAGGGCGTGCAGCGTGGAATCGATACCTTCGACTGCGTCTCTCCAACGCGAATCGCGCGCCGTGGGAGCCTCTTTGTCTCTCCAAAGGCCGGTGGGAGCCCGGAGAACAAGTTTCGCATAAATATCAAGGCCGCCAGATACAGAGATGATGAGCTGCCCATTGACCCCAACTGCCAGTGCCTGACCTGCCGCAGCTATTCAAGGGCTTATTTGAGGCATCTTTACGACTCAGGAGAGCTATCCTACTTCCGGCTGGCATCGCTTCACAACCTGCATTTCATGCTCAGGTTGATGGAGGAGATAAGGGAAAGCATAAGAGCAGGAACCTTCATGAAACTCAAAGATAAATGGCTGAAAAAGATATAGCAGAGAAGGGCATCTCAAGAAGATTTTGGATCGATAAGACTCAGGCTACCATAATGCTCTGTGGCCTTTACCTATTCTTCTCCTTGGCTGGAAACATCGCTGCCACCAAGGTCACTTATTTTGGCAGCCTGGTTATGGATGCAGGTTTCATCTACTCCCTCACCTTCACCTGGCGCGACCTGATCCACAAGCAGCTTGGAAGGAGGGCAGCCATCACCACAATCTGGCTGGCGGCAGCCATCAACCTGCTTGCAGCACTTTATTTTCAATTGGTAGTGCTGCTGCCAGCCCAGGCTGATTGGGCAAATAGCGGAGGACAGACAGCCTGGACATTTTTATTTGGCATCTTAGATACCTCTGGAGGGAGCTGGTGGCAGTCAATCTTCTCTCTGCAGATGCGTATCGTCCTTGGCTCCATCCTCACCGCCCTTATCGCGGAGACGATCGACACTCAGGTCTATCACTTCTGGATTGGGGGCATTGGCGCCAAGCTGCCCCAATGGACGCGAGTCTTCGTCTCCAACGCGGTCTCCATCCCTGTGGATAGCATTCTCTTTCCCTTGATCGCATTCACAGGAATATTAGGCGTTGATGCCCTGGTGCAGATGTTCTGGACCAATATCACCGTCAAGGCGATAGTGACTCTATTGGCATTCTGGACCATTTACCTGGTGCCGGAGAGGCCAATTTACAAGGACTAGTGACTCCTCCCGCCAATGAATTGGCTGGGATTAGCCCTGATCTCGTCCTAAAGCGCGACTTTAATGCCCATGACCACAGTCATGACCACAACTCCTGCAACAAGGACGCCAGATGCGATGGCTGCAAACGCTGGCCAGAAGCGAAAGCCAAGCAGAAAGGCAATGGCGCATCCGGTCCAGGCTCCGGTCATTGGCAGCGGGACGGCCACGAAGATGGCAAGTGCACCTAGGCCGAAGTTTTCATGGTCCTTTATGTACTTGCTGCGGGTGCGAGCGAAGAGCCAACTGAAGAACCTGTCTCCAACTGAAAATCGTCTCAGGTAGCCGGAGACCGGCCCTAAAAAGAGCAGCAATGGGATTACAGGCAGCAAGTTGCCCATGACGGATAAAAGATAGGCCTGCATCGGAGAAAGACCATAGACTCCAACTGCCAAAGGGATAGCGCCTCTCACCTCGGAGATGGGCAGCATTGCTACGAGCATGGTCGTCGCCCAAGCAGGTACTGAGTCGATGATTATCATTGCCTCCCTAAAAAACATATGCAGCCAATATTATTGCTCACCCACAGTTCCCTTGATCTCCACCTTGAAAACAGTATCCTGTGCAGGAGACGATACCGAAATGGTCAGATCGACAGGCATTTTTCCCAGAGCAATAGACAGAGGCGCTCCTGAGGTGGCGATCTCTACTTTCAATCCTTGAGATAGCCTTGTAAGTGCATCGACAACCGCAGGGATATTCAACGTCTGTGCAGCCGATTTCAGATCCAGAGCCACAGTGATCGGCGAGACCTCAATAGGTCCGATGGCTAGGGGATTCTTCGAGTCGCCTGATATCTTGGCTGATATGGGACTTGCACCATCTCCCGAGATCTGGACGCCCAAGGCCCCGTCCTTTCCAGTTCCCTTGACTTTTGCATCGACGTTGAATATCACCATCATATCACCGCAAAGTCCTTGGACATACTCAGATATAAAGGATACAGGGCCGGATCAGACAATTCCGAAAAGAGCGAAAGACTGATATCCTGAACAAACTCAAAAGATCCCGATGTTTGAAGTAGGATATCTTCATATCGACAATCCCATTGCCACTATATCTTCTTATCATCAGTTTGCACCAGAAAGTCCAGGCGGCTTGCTTATGTTGGATGGCTTCGATCTGGACGACGTACCTCTGGCTGAGATGGAATCCTGCCTGCTGAAGATCAAAGAGCATAGAAGAGGAGGATCGGTAGGCGTGTCCGTCACCTGCTCACTGGATGAGCCGCTGCTGGCTGCCGCCAGGATCGCGAACAGAAATTTGTGCCTTCTGGAATTAAGGCTGTCCAAGATTCGCGATCCTGTCAGGCTTCTGGAATTGATCCCCAGCTTGAAGCGCTGCGGAGTCACCCTGTCACTGAGAATCCGGCCCGAGGACCTATCGGATGCTCTGTTGCAAAAGCTGAACGAGACAGAGCTGGACCTAATCCATCTGGATCTTAGGGGGTTGAACGGAGCTGGCCCGAGAATTGTGAAGAAAGCTAAGGATATGCGAGGTCCTGCCATTATGGCTCTTGCAGATGTTGGCGAGTTTGATGATGCCAAAGCTTTGCTCGCCATGGGCGCAGAGGTGGTCTCACTGCGTGGTGCAGACCCAGAATTTGCAGAGTGGCTCTCAGGGGCAATGAGGGAGTACGATTCTTTGAGCGGCTGGTGCAATGCGCCAAAGCACATCTGCGCTGGCGGGGACTTGAGGGGGCTGGCTTACTGCTGTCCGCCAGTGAAGCACTGTGCTGTGCTGAACGCTCTGAAGAAGGCTGGCATGACGCCGGAGGAGTTTGTGGAGAAGAAACTCTCGCTGGCAAAGGGCACGCCTCTGGAGAAGGGCGATGGGACCTGCTTTGGCAGCCTGGTTTGGTGCTGCAAGATCACCAAGCTCTGCTACCTCAGAGATGCTGCAATGGCGAGAATTGGGCTCTCTGGAAAGGAGTACATGGAGCTCAAGAAGAAGCTGGCCGAAGACCTGCTCAAGAAGTAGTCCCGATTCACCATGAGCCCTGATCGCGTGGCCCAGTGCGCACAGCTGGCCATGCTCTTCGAGCTTTCATCCAGCCCAAAGCCTGGAAATGTCGATAGGTGCCACGATTTCTCGGACATTGGTTTTCATCATTTCCTCGTCAGCTCAGTCTCTGCTTATCCAGTCTTCAGAAAGGCTGCCCAGGGCAAGGGATGCGTGGGCTCCTTGATCCTTGAGGGTGTACAGGCCTGGCAGGAATGGAACCTTTGCAGCAATACTCACTTTGGCTCGCTGGTGCTTATGGTACCTTTGGCATGTGCGGCTGGGATAGATATGCATGAGAAGTGCCTGCATGACAATCTAGCACGGGTTTTGCAGGGAACCACTGTGCAGGATGCAGTCGATTTTTATAAAGCCTTCCATATCGCTGGGGCCAGGGTCGCAGATGTCGAAGAGTTCAGCCTGAAAGATCTGCGATCTGCAGAGCGACTGCATCAGGATAAAAAGAGCTTGCTGGACTTGATGCGCCTCTCCCAGGGCCATGACCTCGTGGCCAAAGAGTGGTCCACGAATTATGAGAGATCCTTCTTGCTTGCGAAAAGATTGACAGAGAGGATCGAGAAGATCGGCCTGAACGATGGCATCGTCATGACGTTCCTTGAGGCGCTCAATGAAGTGCCAGACAGCCTTATTTGCTCCAAGTTCGGGCCAAAAAAAGCCAAGCAGGTCTCGCTTCGTGCGGGCGAGGCGCTGCAAGACCCCACACTTGATCTGGCAAGGCAGATGGACAGCGAGCTTCTGGCCGAGGACGTCAATCCCGGGTCCACGGCAGACCTGATTGCAGCATCTTTATTTATCTCCCTTCTGAATGGCTTGAGGTTTTGATAATGTTTTATGGCAATGAAGCTCTGGAGGAGCTGGGAATCTTCGATGGCATAAATGAGATAGTCGCTACAACCGAAAAGGATGGCAGATTGAATGCTGCGCCCTTGGGCATCATCAAAGATGGTGACAGCCTGTACGTGCGGCTCTTCTCCGGCACTCACACCTATGAGAACATCCTGTCGAGCGGATGGTTCGTGGCCAATGTGACCCATGATGCCTGGCTGATCGCTGAGACTGCCCTGGAGGACCTCACAGCAGAAAATTTCATGCGCTGCGATGGAGTGCCTGTGCTCAAAGGCGCTGAGGCCTGGGGGCTTTTCAAGTGCGAGGCCTTTATGATGGACATCATCATCGCCAGGGTTGAGCTGGTGAGGGGCGAGATAATCAGAAAGGACTTTCGTGCCTTCAACCGGGGAGCCAACCTCGTCGTGGAAGCGGCCGTTGCTGCTACCAGATATATGGCCCTGCGCACCGACAACTACTACGATGAGCTGATGAAGATGCAGAGGATAATCAATCGCTGCGGCGGTCCAAGGGAGCGCGAGGCCATGGAACGGCTCATGGACAGGGTCGACAGCTACTCACACATATGACCATGCTTGACCGCCTACCATCCGGGTGCCAGAGCCTGGACCTGCTCCTTGGAGGTGGCTTCGAATCAGGAATAATAACCCAGCTCTATGGAGAGTCTGGCTCTGGCAAAAGCAACATAGTCCTGCAACTGGCGATCCAGGCTGTGGCCAGGGGCATGCGAGTCATCTTCATCGACACAGAGGGTTTCAGCGCCGAGAGGTTCAAGCAGATCGCAGGGCCCGGCGCTGAGCAGATGGCATCAAAGATCATCATCTTCGAGCCCATGAGCTTGGAGCAGCAGGCGGTATCCATTCGCGAAGCATCAAAGATAGCAGGCAGGGATCTTGGGCTGGTGATACTGGATTCGGCGACTTCGCTTTACCGTGTGCTTCTGGAGGCCGATGACAATCGACCTGCACGCAGGACTTTATTGGCCCAGCTCTCCGAGCTGCAGGAGCTGGCGCGAAGGCACAGGGTTCCAGTCGTCATAACCAATCAGGTCTACATGGACATAGAGGGCAATATCTTGCGCCCTCTGGGCGGCACATACCTCGAGCATATGTGCAAGGCTATAATTTTCCTTGAAAGGGCCGGAGAGGGGCTGCGGCGCGCCAGGTTGATGAAACACCGCTCTCTGCCAGAAGGAACGAGCACGGAGTTCTTGCTGACTGCTCGCGGCGTAGAATAGCTATAGCCTCCGTTTCATGACTATGGCGGCCTCGCCGTCGGTATAGTAAGAGGGATACAAGCCGATCATGCGAAAGCCCAGTGAGGAATAGAGCGCTTGTGCTTTCTTGTTGCTCACCCTCACCTCGAGAGTGGCACCAAGAGCGCCCATGTATCTGAATACTTTGAGAACCTCGAGCATGAGCCTCATGCCGATGCCGCAGTTCTGGTAACCTGGTTTTACAGCCAGCCAGAAGATTCTGCCCTCAAAGGGCGTATGCTTGAATCCCAATAAGAAGCCTGCGACCTTTCCGCCCACCTCAGCGACGAGGGTACAGGCTGGGTGGTACTCGTAAAATGTCGCAAAGATATTCGGGTCGTAGCCTCCAAAGACCTCACGGTCGATCTCCAAAGCTGCATCAAGATCCGCTGGGCGAAATCTCCTGATGATTACAGGCTCCTTGATGCCTGTATCTTCGAATCCGTCATTGAGCCGACCGCTGACTTGTTCTTCAGACCACATCTTCAATGCATTGGAGTCCTTGCGGAAATAGTTTATCGAGATGCTCGACTGTGAAGCCCAGATGTTTTGGCCCTCTAAAGCTAGATGCAAAAAAAGAGCTGAACTGCCCGCTCACAATTTCTTGTGGCAGAACCACCAGTCCTCGCAGACCATGTCCTTGCTCGTCTTCCTGGTCGCTGCAGTCTTCTCGTCTGCCGGTGGTGGTATGATCACCTGATCGCCGATCAGCTCGTTGTTTGGCCAGCCCGCAGGTGCTGCCACCTTGTGCTTGTCCGTGGTCTGCAAAGCCTTCAGGGCTCTCAGAATCTCGTCCATGTTCCTGCCCACCTCCTGGGGATAGAAGAGGATCAGCCTGACAGTTCCCTCTGGGTCGACGATGAACACGGCCCTGACGGTGTTGGTTCCCTTGCCTGGGTGAAGCATGCCCATTCTCGCCGCTATCTTTCCCTGATCGTCGGCGATGATGGGGAACTTGATCTCTACCTTCAAATTATCCGATATCCACTGCGTCCACTTCATATGTGAGAAAACCTGATCGATGGAAAGCCCGATAAGAGCGCAGTTTAGCTTATCGAACTCCCCTCTCCTCTTTTCAAAGGCCACGAACTCAGTGGTACAGACAGGTGTAAAATCTGCAGGATGGCTGAAAAGAACGAACCACTTCCCTGCGAAGGCATCAGGCAGCGTCATCGTACCATGCGTTGTCTTGACCTCCATCTGAGGCATCTTATCTCCGATGAGCGGAAAGCCGCCCATGTGATGCATCATTCCCATATGGCCCATGCCGATTTTGGCCATTTCCATGTGCTTTTCCATTGGGATATTCATTTGACACATATTTTTCCCTCAATCGCCGAATTATTATTGTCGTACTACTAATTAAAGGTTGTATTTGACGGTTATCTTTAAGTCAATTGCCGAACTACGTCTATGCTGGAGGAATTAGCATCAAAGCATTTGGCATACCATCCCTGTTGATCCTTCTGACAATGGTGTCCTACGGGGCCGACTGGCTGGAAGGAGGATATGTAAGCGGCGGAGGCAATAGCGAAATCGGACAGTACTTCACTGATCCAATATTCTCCTCGTCCGGCGGCCATTACTTATCATCTGACCCAGCCACGAGGGAGATGCAAGAATCAATGGACAGACCGATATCTCTTGGCTCTGTGGTTTCAAGGCCTGCCACTTCAGTCGCAGGAGCCGCCAGCATTCAAACTGCAAATGCTGCAGGCCGCTGGAGCATGTCTCTATCAGATGGCAGATCGATATATTTGGAGCTTTATCAGTCTGGTACAAGGATCTTCGGCCGAGGCAGCATGACGACAGGCCAGAAAACTCAAGGGGCGCTGGCCAGTGGCACGGTCACGGGCAGCACAGTGATCCTGGATGTAGTCCCTGAGAGCGGAATTGAGCTTTATTCGATATCCTTGGACATCAGCAGGTTGCATCTTTCGTCGTCGTTCCACGTTTTCAGATATGGAGGACAGATAGGATCTGGAACTGTTAGGGCTACTAGAACGCCCTGAGATCCTCTATTCATCGATCTCATCGAACCTGTACAATTCCCACGGCCTCGCCCCGACCAGCACCTCGAACTCTGGGGGCGTGAGCACTGGAATTTGGAACTTAGCAGCATCGTCTAGCGCCACCCTGGGGCAGGCTGTTGATACCGCGGCGTTTGCGCCTATGTTCTGCAGCCTGTCCGGCTCGATGTTATCCAAGTAAACCAGAAACATCTCTTTTCCTGCAGACTCGCCAAGAGCTTTCAGTCGTCTGGCCAGATCCATGCGCCTCTGCCCTGGTTTCTTGGATACTAGAATTGCAAACCTCCTGGCATCCGCTGCGCGAGTTATTGCTCCGAACCTGCGCCTGAGCACGGGATCGGTATCGATCTCGGAGACCTGAGCGCTAACTGGATCTGCTGCAACAACTCTCTTGCCGGTGGCCAGAGCAATTCCAATTGGATGAAACCTGCCTGTGCCTATGAAAAGATGCTCCTCGACCTCTTGGGCCTTGGCTGTGCTATAGCAGCATCCCAGAACCTGTCCTGCATACTTTACCCGTCCGCCTGCAGGCCCGAGCACGCCCTCGATTCCATGCGCTCGGAGCACATCCAGTGCCTGGCCAAGCTTATGCACATGCTGAATCGTAGTAGTAACTCCAACCCTCTTAGCCTTGAGTACCAGGGCAGCCTTTTGCACTGCTTCCACAAGATCCTCCTTCATCCTGGCTTCAAGGAAGATGACCTTGCTCGGTCCCTCGCCCAGCTCCGAGTGGCCTAAATGAAGCACCAGATCCACCTCGTCGCAAAGCTTTAGGTCCACATCGCAGGCTCCGTAGCAGGGATCTCCGGAGATCATCACCTCTGCCCCAGTCGTATCTTCGATCTGCTTTGCAATTGCAAGGCAGGCTCTCTTCAGACCCTCCGGAGCCTGCAGGCCAACGCGCTTCGCGCCGCAGTCTCGTATAAGCTTTACTGCCTTCTCCAGTTCGATGTCGTAGCTTGAGGCCTGGCCTGAACTAGAACCAGCGGTCGAGAGTGCACTGTCCACTTTTGTAGACCTCATCAAGTCGGTTAACCGTCTTCTCCACTCTCTCCAGATCGAAGTCTCTCTCATCGACAAGGAAAGAGACTATCTCATCGATGCGTGGCCTGCTCATCTTAATAGTATATTGATCTGTAACATCAGGATGCAAAAAGAATTCCCTTATCTTTGCAAAGTTTTCGATCGTCTCTCCCCTGTCAGCCAGGATGGACTCCAGATCTCCCATTTCGCGGATGAGCTTCAATGCAGTCTTTGGCCCGACCCTTGAGAGGCCTGGGTTGTAGTCCGTCCCGCACATGATGCCAATCTCGACGAGCTGCCTTCTGGTGATGCCAAGGCTCTTCAGCCCTTCCTCAAGGTCTATCATCTCCGGCTCAACATCGACATAGATGTTCTTGCCAGGAAGCTTTCTCTTTCCAGTTATGGCCAGATTTCTAACCACCTGCGGGGCACCGAATAGGAGCGAATCATAATCCTGGCTGCCAACAAGATCGACAGATCCCTTGATCGCCATGTAGGCAGCCTGCGCCTCGCCTTCGGACGACGCCTGAACTACTGGAAGCCCCATGGCATTGATAAGACGGCGTGCATCCTGCAAAATCTCAGAGCTGATGCGAGATGCAGCCTGTGCATACTTGAACCCATCCTCTCCTGCAGCGCGCGCGCTCTCCCAGGCATCAGCTGCCTCATCTCTTACTTTTGCCCTCTTTTCAAGCGTTCCTGCCTTAAAAGATGGCGCTTCGCCGTCGAATACGAAGGCAACCTTTATCCCGGCCTCCATCAGATTTGTCGTGCGGTACAATAGGCCCGAGAGGTGCGAAGTTATCCTTCCTTGACTATCCATGAGCGGAGTGCCGTCCTTTTGTCTGATTATGCTCAGGAACTGGTAGAGGGTGTTAAAAGCATCCACCGCCACCCATTTTCCTGAAAGACCCTTGATCTCGATCCTCTTTCTCTGCAGCAGGTCCCCCAAGTCAACGCCCATGCTATGAGAAGATGTATCTTCTATTTGATAAATCCTTGTTGTCAAATTTAGAAAAATAACAAATGCGCTCGCCCGTCATTTACAGCCGGGCGAGCAAAACCCAACTCTCGCTTATCGCTCAGAGATCCAGGTTCTTCTTTTCAGCGGGACCCTGGTACTGCATCATCTCGCCTTGTGCCACTGGATAGATCCCTGAGATTGCTGGCTGCTCGGCGGCTCCGCCTTTGTAATCTTCAGACAGCCCGTGGTTGAACATCTCGCAAAGGTCGTAGCAGCACCTGAGGTAATGACACCTGCTGGCGCACTCGTCGCAGTATCCATTGTAGTTATGAGTGTAGCCGCATTTGCTGCATTTCTCTATGCAGTAGCAACCATTGCCGCATTTATCGCATATCCCATCCGCGTGATTGGTGAGGTACATGGCACCGCAGTTTGGACAGTATTCATAAACTGCACACGGTGCACCGCATCCATCGCAGATGCCATCGCAGTAGAACGTCTTGCCGCATTCGTCGCATCTCTCTTCGACTATGCACACCAGGCAATTTTGCTCCATGCAACCATCGGCTGTTTTAAAAATGCCGTGATGCTCGCAGCACTTTGTGTCTGAGCATATTTCAGTGCAGAAAACGGGATCCTGGATATAGCCGTCGCTGCACTTGCCACAGTCCGACTTATCAAATGCCCCTTTTCCGCAAAAATCCGCCGGAGATGTGGCCTGAACTGCAGCAGCGCACGCGAGCAGTCC
>MVQH01000050.1 GCA_002067755.1 Methanosaeta sp. PtaB.Bin018 | reverse complement strand
CATAGCGGATGCCATCGAAAAATGAACATAAAAAGAGAGAAATTCAAGGAAAATCGATAGTATTCGAACATAAAAGCTAAAAAAATTGAAAAGAGAATTGATCTCAAGAAGAATGATGTTTTAAAGCAAGGTTTTTAGGAATCCTCATTTGAATGGTGCCAGGAGGCGATTTACCTCGATGTGGATCGTATTATTGCTCATTTTTGCCACCATGCAGGTGGCAACTGCAATGGAGCCTCAGACTCTCGGACATGGCAGGATCGATGATGTCTTAAACCTCCAGACCGGGGCGAGGGCCTCGGCCTCCGCGCCCCACATCGGACCAGGGGGGTTTGCTCCTCCGACGACCCCCCAGCCAAAGGCCCTCTCCTCTGCGATGATGGTTGAGGAGTCGGAGAGGCTGCTCGCTGAGTCCAGAGCCCTGTACGAGCAGACGGCACTTCTCTATAACAGGAGCCTTGCACTCATCGATGATATGGAGGACCTGGAGGAGAGGTGCAGGGATTCTGCACTCCTATCTGAGGAGAGCTCCAGGCTTGCCAGGGGCTATATGGAGGAGGCCATGGTGCATTACAACCGGACCAGGCTTCTGGAGGATAGGGCTGAGAGGTTCATGCTCTGGCTCGCCTATCTCTCTGGAGCAGTGGTACACCCCGGCCTGAGGGATCTTGCCAGGGAGATGGAGGCCGAAAGCAGTAGCCAGGGACTGGGGGAGTATGGAGCCAGTCGGTCCTCATGACCAGGACCACTTAGACACGGTGACTGATAGTGAGGCGCAATCCCCGAAGGAGGTCAGACTCCAGCGGCATCCTGAGCATCAGCGCTCAGTGCAGAAGACGTCCTGTGTCGACGTCACATTGTAGTACGTCCTGGCCTGGCCATCTGGGTAGACAACCGTGAACCTGGGGATCCCATATCCGAAGGGGCGGGACTCAAAGAGATAGTATCCGCCGTTGTACCTTGCTGCATCGCCGACGAGCAGGGCAGCGCGATTCAGATCTGCCCTGATCAGCCTGACGTCCCTGTATCCACAGAGGATGGAGGCGAGCTCAGGCTCGAGTGACCTGCAGCCCAGGGCCAGGACGTAGAGCCTCGTGAAGGCATCCAGTGAGTAGTTGAGCTCGAAGGTGGCGCTCCCATCCATCAGATGCATCGTCACCTCCTCGACGTGGATGTTCTCTCTGGCACCGCCTCCGTGGGCAGCCAGCAGAATCGCCGCTGACAGAAGAATGAGGGCTCTGTATCGCTTCATCCATCATCCGCTCATCTTGATGATCGATGGAAGGAAGAGTATGAGCGCCATGAGTATGATGAATGCTGCAAACAGGATCTGCTGCTTCCTTTGAGCCGATCTGAACCTGGACTCACAAAGCTCATCGCAGAAGCTCTCCTCCGACCCTATAGCATTCCCGCATACAACGCAATGCCTGTGAGGCGCTATCTCCGCCATCCTATCACTGGACGTATGTTCAGGAGTGAGTAGATAAGCCTTTGCATCCTCCTGCGCCCCAGTCGTGGGGATGATCGTCACTCAGCAACAGCGATGGGGCGCGAGAGGCAGGCCGGGTTGGAGTGCCTTGCTATCCCTCGAGCTCCCTCTTCAGGAACTCCACCACCCTGGGCCACGAGTCCTCTGCAGCCCTTGCAGCTCCTTCAGCTGTTCCGCCCAGCCCCTCCCATACATCGACAGTGGGCAGATAGAACTGGCGCATTGTGGTTGGATAATAGGGATAGGGTATCAGCATGTGCCCGCCCTGATCGTAGGAGAGGAGCTGGTATTGGCGGGGATGATCGTGGGCCCTCAGTCGATCGATGGAAATCTGGGATAGCATATCAGAGGGCCAGACCCCGTCCCCGGGATTGCCTATGAGCAGAAAGGCTGCTTTGGAGTTCTCAACAGGAATTGTGGCCTCATCGATACGGGACCGCTGCATCTCAAGGCTGTAGAGGAAGGATGGCGCATCCAGATAGGGTGTTCCGTTCCTCTGAGCCTCCAAGAACAGCCTCTCCTGCTCCTCACTTACCATCGTCCGCAGATAGGGGAAGGCTCTGCCTCGATAGGTCCAGGCAGGAGCGTCTGGGCTCTTGCCTATGCCAGACCAGATGACGCCGCTTGGCGTGTATCCAACGACGGCCCTGATCTGTGGGAAGACTGAGGCGGCGAGCATAGCCAGCTCCCCTCCACGCGATGCCCCGACGACCCCTATGCGGTCACTGGCGACGGAAGGCTGCTGGCCCAGCCAGTCTATGGCCTTCTCAACGGTCTCCAGGGGTATGCTCTCCAGAGTGGACGGCAGCCCATCTCTTCCGAAATAGGCGAGGGCCAGTGTAGGCATTCGTGTCCTGGAGGCGATGACGGCAGCCCAGGCCTCACTGTACCCTCCCTCGGATCCCCCGAGCACTATGACAGCTGGGGTGGGCTCGGTGATCTCCTTTGGTCTTATGAAGACCCCTACGATCGGGCCTGTCAGGTTCTCCTTGACAAGGTCGACCTGGCCTATGCGCTGGACCTCCTGGCTCTCCACCACCTGGCCGTCCACTGACAGGCTCACAGTGAGGGTGTGGATGGCGGGGAAGGGCGAGACCATCTGCCCGGTCTGATCGACTGCCATGGACCAGAAGAGCCCTGCCTGGTCGACCCCGTGATATGAGCCCTCCACAGGGGCGTCGCGCGATGTGTCTATGGCTCCTGCCGCATCCGCCCTAAAGGAGGCCTCAGAAGACCAGATGTTGCCGAACTGGTCCTGACCTGATACCCTCAGCGAGGCTGTCTGTCCTGAGGCAAGCCCGCTCGCCCTTATGCTGACGGGATCGCCTACCAGCACCTGTTGTGGTTCTACCTCAAGCCTCATCCCCTCTCCCTGCCCAGCGCAGCCCTGGATACCAGCAAACAGGCATCCTGTCAGGATTGCCACGAGAAGGACCTCGCCCAAACATATGAAGCACCGTGGAATGGCTCTTCCTTTAGACCGTCTCATTCTAGCCACCTTGGCTGGATATTTTTAATTTCATAGGATATGAGGATTCCTATTTACATGCACGTTTAGCTTAAGCTCTTATTTTTGATTACTATTTCGCTCAAAATTTGCTCAAATCGCTTGATTTTACCTTGATTTCACCTTGATTTCACTCTTTTTTTCCGTCATTCTTAGATAGCCTCCGCTAGGTTCAAATTATGCCGGCATTTTTCAGCGTGCACAGCTGGTACAGATTATAAGCGAATGCAGTAACGACCATCTTTACGTGGACTCTTTTGACCGTGGTAATAAGAACCCTTCCGGCGTTGAATATCCTTTTTATGACTGCGTGCGGTCGCTCACATGGAGATCTGATCCTGCTTATCAGCTTGTTGTACTCTTTATCGAGCTCTCCAAGAGGTTTGTCTGTTGTTCTGCGCTTCATCGTGAAATCGATACCTTTTGCCCTTGCGCCGAAATATCCTTTGTCCCTGAGGACAACTTCGCCCTCTGTGGATAGATCGATCTGACTGTCGTGAAGCGAAGCTGTGGACGTCTCCATCTCCCGTATGAGGTTGTAATCGAGATCCGTCTTCTGATGCAGCTTGTAGCCGAAATGGAGGTCGTCGCCTTTTTTAGCCCATGTGCCATCTCTGCTTCGACGTGCCTTTGCATCGTCACCGCGTGGCTTTTTTGATCTTCCCGGATCGGCCTCGATGAATGTCGCGTCCTGGACTGTACCAGTTACAACCTTCAGACCCATCGAATCTAGCTGGCTCTGAAGCTCACTCCAAACAACTCGATCCGTGCCAGTTCTGCTGAGGCGCTCTCTGAACAACCATATGGTCCTGGAGTCCGGAACCTCATCCGGGTAGCCAAGAAACTCCATGAACGAGATCCTGTCCGCGATCTGTCTCTCAGCCTCCATATCGCTCAAGCCGTACCATTGCTGAATTGTCAGAACCTTGAACATCATTATGGGATCACAGTTAGGCCTCCCACCTCGGTCACTCTTGTTATCATACATCCCACATCCCGCACGTCCTCCATTAGCTGTAATAATTTTGGCATTTTGGGCCAAACAGCTTTATAATTCTCTCTTGCTCGGCATCGATATTGATTATCTCGCGATGAATAGTACCTTTCAATTCAATAATTGCCTCATTTATATTTCTTAAGACTTGAAATATCCATTTCATAGTAGGCGTTGCTGTAGGCTTTCCGAGCAGGTTCAATACCGTCTGACCTGTCTCCTTCAACCGTTTTCTGAGCATCCATTCCGCAATCGAGTAAATCAATAGAGCAAGAACCATGATCATAGACAGAGCGTCTATCCTTTCCTCTTTCTTGAGATAGACCTCCGCCACCCGGAAGCTCTTATCCTTCAGGAACCGAAAACCTTTCTCGACAGCGTTTTGGCCTTTGTAGTGCTGAAGCATCATCTCCCCGCCAAGAGTCTTATCGTTGCTCGCCAGGACAAACCTGCCGAGCCTGTCTCTCTCGCTTGCGATTATCTCTTCGTTTTTTTCAACCTCAGCCTCAACAAGATAGCCTCTTTCAAGAGTCTCATGCGTCGATAGCTTCATACAAGCACCTTCAGTCCCTTTCGCTATCAGAAAGCACTTTCAAGGATAAAAATGTTTCAGATTCGAAGGTTTACCTACGGGATGTGGGATCCAAAATGAACCCTATGCATTCGATTCTCGCGACTGTTTTCAGTAATCTTCACCTATGACAACATCTCTCTTGCTTTGTAAAAGAATTTATAATGCTTCAGAATCCCCTTTAAGTGAAATTGATGCCCCACCGGTTTTTAAAACCTCATTATATATTGTTTCTTCCAGCAACTCAACCTGATTGAGCTTATGCTCCAGGTTTCTTAGCAGAATAAACTTATGTATTCCAACTATCATAATAATCAGACATATCACAACCAGAACAGAGATCAACACCAGATAATCTTCAATCGAACTTCCCTTCTGATTGGAACCTGCCATGAAGATGAAGGCATTAATTCCCAAGCCAGGAAGCGATGTTAAAATACAGCCGAGAATAATATACATTAGCTGCTTTTTTCTCTTTTCTGCCTGCTCAATTGCTTGATATGCGGAATCAGTAAATGTCGTATTTGACATATATTTCACCGCTCCATCTCATCACCTGACACAAAGAGTTCATCATTTATTCTCCTGAACCAATTGAACCTTTCTCTTCCCAACGACGTCATCTCGTAAACGATGACTTCCCTTTCTCCCCAGTTTTCCCTCTTCTCCTCGATGTAACCTGCATCTTTTAGCATTTTTATGTATTTTTCTGCAGACGTTGTCTTCAGGTTGGCGCACTGGATAACGTGTGTCTTTAATGCACGACCCTTGGCTTGGTTTTTGGATATGCATTCAAGAATTTTAAGGACGATCTTGATCGCAGGTCTATACTTTGCCACATCTATCTATTCTCCCTTCGTTTTAGTCTTAAAATGCTTCTATACCATTAGTACATCACAATCAGAAAGAGATTGTTATGCAAAACAATATTAATACTTATCGGGAATAACATAGTATAGGTTTGATAATTCTGAATGCATTTCACCTATACGCCAATATTTGCAGATTAATATTGTATAATTTTGTCTAAAAAATGGCTGCAAATGTGAAATTAGCCTTCAACGCCAACCAATGAGTTCGGTTTATCATCTCGATTTTTTAAAGATATGCCAGCCACATGTTAGCTAATGCCTCAGCGATAGACTTATATGTTTTTGCAAACTTACAGCAACATTGCTGAATTAAAGAAATCTAGCTCTTCAAAGTCAAAACGGCCCTCATTGCGCATGACACAAAGGCTTACAGAAAGTGGAATAAGATGAAGAGAAGCAAAGATACCATAATCTCCCAAATCCTGGATATTTGTATCAACGGTGCAAGCAAGACCAAGATAGTTTATCAGGCCAACCTAAACTTCAGGACAGTAATTCCGTATATTGAGCTTCTGATAAGAAATGGTCTTTTAGAGACGACAAGAAGCTCTGTCATCATATATCAGACCACCCCAAAAGGGGTTGAACTATTAAATCAATTTAAATGCATTCAGAGTTTGCTGCCTGAAATGTACAGCTTCGAGGAAATGGGATGAACAGCATCTCCGATGGCTACTATGCATTCGATGGCATCTTGCAGCCGAATATCCTTGCCCTCTCTTTCGCTATGAACCCGCCATCCCACCTAAGGTGAGAACTTTTGGTTTGACACCGGAATATCCCTGATCTTTAAAGAACAGCCTGTTGTACCTGGTGGGAATATACGAACTCCATGGATAGCACAGTGGCCTCCTGAAATCATCCCATGGCGTAATATAACGTTTTTCCTGGCCGCATGCATCACAGATTTGTATGTCATTGGCTTTTTCTTCAGGATAGACTATTTTAATATTGCTAGCGGCACTGCCGATGATCTCCAGGTTCACGGGCTCGCCATATTGTGAGACGATAGTAGTATTGTTGGCCTTGCTACCGATAATATCTACGCTAACAGATCCCGTGCTGCCAAAGCCATACGATGCGAGTCCCAATAGGACCAACATCGATACCAATGTGATTGCTACCCTCAACCTTTTGCCCCCAATTCATGATTAATTCTATATTAGAGGTCTTGGAAGTAGAAAAACCTTTTTATTAGGTCCAACACAAACTATTAAATCCCCTTTAGATCAGTTACGAACCATGAAACTCATCTATGTGGCGGGCAAAGGCGGCGTGGGAAAGAGCGTAACATCATCAGCGACCGGCATCTGGACCTCAAATCTTGGCCTGGATACACTGACATTCTCCATGGACCCCGCCCATTCACTGTCTGATATTTTTGATGTTGAACTTGGAAGCCAGCCGAAGAATATCCGCGATCACCTCTTTGCCTATGAGCCCGACTTGACCGAGGAAGCCAAGGGCTTCTTCCGAAGGTATAAAAATATCCTCACAGCCTTATTCGGGCTCTTTGAGGTTGAGGTCAAGCCCGAGGACTTCGGAAATATGCCGGGCGTCTCAGAGCTCATCTTCATGGACAAGCTAAACGACATCTTCGTGGAGAAAAAATACGACTACGTGGTCATAGACTCTGCGCCCACTGCCATGGTCCTGCCCCTGCTGCAACTTCCATCCATCACCACCGGCTTTGTCACAAGGGTTCTGGGCATGAGGAATAAATGGATTGGTGTGCTTAACCTTCTCGAATCAGGCTTTGGAGATTCGATCCTCAAAGAGATCAGAACCATGCGAGTCAAGGCAGAGACCATGAGGAATGCTCTGATTGATCCGAAGATCGCAACCATAACTGCTGTCACAATACCAGAGAAGGCAGCAGTTGAGGAGACGAGGCGCCTGATTGAAACAGTGGAGTCTCATGGTGTGCATGTCTCATCCGTAGTCATCAACCATGTAATGAGTGAGTGCGACTGCCAGTTCTGCCAGCGCAAGATGACATCTCAAAGATCTTACATCCAGGGTCTTCAGGCCCAGTATTCAGACAAACGGATAGCCATTTTGCCAGACTATGGTGCAGAGGTAAAGGGCGATGCCCTCCAGCAGGTTGCTCAGGACCTTTATGGAAAGGGCCAGATAGAGATATGAATGCCTGAAAACATCACTAAATTGATATATTTAGTACACAGTACATTCAGAAGATGATGATGATGTTTGAAAAAGTGCTTGTCCCAACCGACTTCTCCAGGTATGCTCTCAAGATGTTGGATTGCATTGGCGAGATTCCGGGCCAAAGAGAGATCGTGCTTCTTAATGTAGTGGACGCCGGCAATCCCATGGTCTTGGAGAAAAAAGGCTGGAGCTACAGCTCTCTCTTGGATGATGCAAAAGCCGACTTAAAGAAGATGGTAGAGCACCTGGAACGCCTGGGACAGCAGAATGTCTTGGAAGTCAAACCGGTTCTGAAAGTGATAGTGGAGCCGATGAGCGGAGCCGATGGAGTGAATCTGAAAAGGCCAGAGCCAGTATCCGGCGTAGAGTTCATAGAAGGTGGCACCATCGGGGAAGCAATACAAAAGGCAGCCGATGAGGAGAAGGTATCGCTCATCGTCATGGGTGCGCATGGCAAGGGACTGATGGAGGGGATACTGCTAGGAAGCGTCTCGACCGAGGTCCTGCACAGCGGCAAGACGGATCTGCTAATAATACGCCACAAGCTTTTGGAGGGATCAGAAAAGCTCTGCCATGACATCTTCTCAAGGGTGTTGATCACCACAGACTTCTCAGAGGCTGCAAGAGATGCCGTGACCCTCGTAAAAGGCCTTGAAGGAGTGCATGAGATCCTTTTGGTGCACGTGGTGTCCGAGGGAGAGGACATCGAGGTGCCTGCGAAGAAGCTCAATGTATTGCGTGATGAGCTGACTGGCAAGGTGACAGTTCACGTGCTGGAAGGCCACGCTGCCGATCAGATCCTCGCCCTGGCAGAAAAGCAGGGCGCATCCCTCATAATCATGAGCTCTCAGGGAAAGGGCTGGTTGAAGCAAATTCGGGTGGGAAGCACGACCTTCGATGTGGCTCGCAGGGCTAAGCAGCCGGTGCTGATCGTCAGGCCAAAACTTCCTGCTTGAATCTCTCGAAGCTTATCTCATCGATGAACTCACCTAGCCGTTGCTTCTTAGCATGGTCTTTGTAGTAGTTTATGATCTTATCGATGAGCTTCAGCGCCTCTTCGTCGGATAGATTTTCAGCCAGCACCTTGCCAAGCCTTGGCTTGATGCCGCTGCTTCCACCTACAAGAAGCCTCCAGCCCTTGGGAGTCCCTATCAAGCCGATATCCTTTACAGCAGGCTCGGCGCAGGAGTTCGCGCATCCAGACACTCCCATCTTGAACTTCCAGGGCAGCTGCATGCCGTGGTAGATCTCATCAAGCTTCAGGCCCATGCCCACGGAGTCCTGCTGGCCGCGTTTGCAGAATGTGGTTCCAGGACAGATCTTGACGCTGCGAACACATAGACCTATGGCTGCACCACGCTTCATGCCCAGATCGCTCCAGGCGCTGTCGATGTCCTTGGGACTGATTCCCACAATGGCGATCCTCTGGGCTGAGGTGATCTTGAGAGCCTTTGCGTTATACTTCTCAGCAACATCAGCGATCCTTCGAAGATCTGCTGGACTGATTATACCTCCGGGTATGTGCGGGGCGATGGCGAAGGTCTCTCTATCCCTTTGGACAATGGCACCCTTCTCCAAAATATCTTTGGACATGTTCTTTGAATCCTCCTTTAGGCAAGCGTTTTATTTTTGAATATTTTTATTTTTGAATATTTTTGAATATAACGATGACTCAGGTTCTATAAAGATGAGTTGAAGCGTTCGGCAGCTAGACAGAGAGCGCCTTCTTTATCTTCTCTTTGAGCCTCACCTCGTCCTTTGCGGTGGACGGGACCTTGGCAGACATGCCGCACCTCTGGGGCATGGGAATGAGTCCGCTCTCCAAGAGATCGTAGTAGGCTTCATCAATGCCCATCTCCCCTGCCGCGTATCTCTTGAGGATGGCTTTGATCTTCTCCTGACTCTGTTTGCTCGAAGAGTCGAGCCTCTCCAAGGCCTGCTCTATCTGCGTGTACACGGTAAATATGTTACGTGTAATTCGTATTTATGCCTTGTCAACGCCTCGCAGAGAAGATCGTGCAGGCCGGCCTCCATCACAGTGTGCAGACGAGCGACTTTACCTCGCGGGAGCGGAGAGGGCAAAGTGAGAAGGCCCCACCCTTCAGGGTGGGGATGAAAACGGAGACGTCC
>MVQH01000049.1 GCA_002067755.1 Methanosaeta sp. PtaB.Bin018 | reverse complement strand
GCCGACCTTCAGTGAATTTGTGGGTTGAGAGACCTGCTAATATGGCTGGCAGGACTTAAATGTGGAAAAGTCAAGCTACTGGAGACTTTTAAAAGCTTTGATCTCGAGAAGAACGACAGCGTACTAGCAGTAATACTGATAGCGATTATAGCTGTTGCCAGAAGAATTGTACTGTTCGATCTGAATGGGGCCTCTGATGAGATTGTGCTGGCCAGCCTTGGTGTGATCATGATCTCACTTGCTGCTGCATATTATCTCGTGAAAAAAACTAAATGTAAAGCTGATTAGCAGTCATGCGTAATTGGGTTCGTTTAAGATATATTTGCCCAAAAAAATAATTTTGTTGCTCACATTATGGCGGACTTTTGGTTCGGAAGAGATTATATGCAATATTTGTCTAACAATAATTGCTAATTAAAAGATAATAATACCTATGATCGATGAACGCACTTAAAACTCATGTGGAGTGAAGGCATATGATGAAGAGAAGCAGGCATGTGATCGTCTCGCAAATACTGGATATATGTCGAGGCGGAGCCAATAAGACCAAGATCGTATACAAGGCAAACCTCAATTTCAGGACAGTAAATCCGTATCTCGAGTTGCTAATAGAAAATGAGCTGCTTGCGGTGAGGCGAGAAAATACCCTGATATATGAAACGACTGAACGAGGAGCAAGTCTGCTGGACAACTTCAAGCAGATCAATGACCAACTGAATGAACTAAATGTGGTAGAACAGCAATGACAGACCTAATCCTCTCCCTCAACATGCTTCTTGCACTCCCCTGCCACCTTCGCGGCATCAGTTTTACCTAACACCTTCGCCACAGCTTCGATCGCCTCCAGGTACCTCACCATCTGGTCCAGCCAGCCTATCAGGTCTCCCTGGTAGGCATACATCCCGTATCTCTCTTTGAAGTGCTCGATGATCTCCTCTGGGCTTTTCCCATACATTCTCAGATCCAAAATTCTCAGCGAGATGAGCCTTTGAGGGCATCCGCAGTAGGGCGCTTCCTTGCAGGTGCAGCGCAAAAAATCCCTGGAAAAGTCAAGGCAGTACCTTTGAATCCTGTTCTCCAGCTCTCTTAAGTCTGCGCTTCCAAGCAAGTCCAAGAAGGAGCCATGCAGCGCTCTTTGAGAGATCTGCATGCGAAGCTTAGTTGAGATGCGATCTGCGAACGTGAGATAAAGATCCTCGAAGCTTTCCAGATCCACTGCCACCTCCATGGGCTGCCTGCCACTGTCAAGCTGCTTGGATATCTTCACAACCTGCTCCGAGCTCAGAAAATGAGCCGTCGCTGTCGCTCCAAGGCGCGTGGGCTCAATGCCCAAAATGAGCCCTGCCCTCTCCAGAGACTTCAGAGAGCTATCCAAATCATCCAGCCCCAATGTAAGTGCATGAAGCTTCTCCAGTTCCAGCCGCGAGCGGGCGACGACCGCATTGGCCAAGACCTCCTCCTCTTGCTGTGTCTCGTCGAACTCCGGTGCCACGTCCTCCATCTGGCCGTGCAGGAGCGCCAGAGCTATCTCATCCTCAGACTCGCCCCGCCCCGAAGAAAAGCGTCGGCCAGGCTCGGCGAGGATGTACACCTGCCCTTTGTCGTGGTAGCCCGGCCTTCCGGCGCGGCCCAGCATCTGATTGAACTCGTGCACATTCAGCCACTCGATGCCCATGGCCAGGGACTCGAAGATCACCTGTGAGGCAGGGAAATCCACACCTGCAGCAAGAGCCGCGGTAGTCACGACTGTGTGGATCTTGCCATCTGCGAAGAGCTCCTCGATCCTCTTTCTCTCAGGATACTGCAAGCCCGCATGGTAAGCTGCAGCGCCCGGAATGGAATCTGCCAAGTTGTAGCAGTTCTTGCGGGAGTTGGTGAAGATTATGGTCTGGCCGTGGTAGCCCGTGCTAGATCTCAGGCTTTGGGCCTCTTTGGAGAGCTGCCTCAATAGTTTGCGCTTCTCAGCCCCCGAAGAGAAGATGAGGTGCCGCTCGATGGGCACGGGCCTGACCTCGTACTCTATCAGCGTCGCTTCGAGGCGTTTGGCGAGATATGACGGATTTCCGACGGTGGCCGAGAGGAATATGAACTGCGCTTGAGGAGCTACCATTTTCAGGCGCGCTATCAATCCCGCAAGTCGATGGCCGCGCTCAGCGTCCTCAAGCATGTGTACTTCATCTATCACCACAGTTCCTACCTTGCCAAGGGATCTTTCTGTCCTGATCACCTGGTCGATGCCCTCGTAGGTTCCAGCTATGATATCGGCATCTAAGCTCTGCGAAATCCTGCGCCCCTTGCCCAGGCGAATGCGGCTTTGGCCCACCCTAATTGAGATCTGAAAGCCCAGGTCTTTATACACTGAGAGCTGGTCGAACTTCTGATTTGCCAGAGCGACGAGCGGTACCAGAAACAGAAGCTTGCCCTTGCCCTCCAGAAGTCTCTTTATCCCTGCCATCTCACCGATGAGGCTCTTTCCTGTCGCTGTAGCAGATACTATTAGCTGGTTTTGGCCTTCCAGCAGGCCTGATTGCACAGATCTGGACTGCACCGGCAACAGGTGAGTCAGCCTCTTTTGCAGCAGTTCTTTCAGCGATCCAGGGAGATTGACGCTCTCCAGCGCAATCGTCGGCTCCTCGCTGCTTGCCTGGATGGTATCAAACAGCGTCAGCTCCGGCTCAAGTCGCTGTAACGAGAGCAAGCCTACTACATCATCGAGGCTCCGCCTGGCCTTCAAGATCCTGGCTAGATGTGCCTTGGCGGCGCGACCCAGGTGGCGAAAATTTGCCTCACGTAAGAGCTCTGCAGCAGCGCAGTTTTCGCAGATCCACGTGCCCTTGTAGGCTATCGCCTCCTTGCCAACGAAAGTGACTTTGCTCTGCCCAAGACAGTGGTTGCAGACGCTAACGAAACGATAACCAAGCTGATAGGATTCCAGAAGCCTGATGAGCTTCTTTTCCATCTCAGGATCGCCGCGAGCAAGATGGATGGCTTTGGCACTGCGCAACATCCGGAGGGCGTCTTCAGGTGGAAGATACCTCTCGGCCTGTGATTCTTTTTTCACCAAAAACTTGAAGACCCTTGGGCCCTGCGGCATGTCCTTCAGCCTCAGATAGCCCTCGAAGAGCGTCTTGTCTCCGCTCTGGGGCAGTAGCAGTATCCTGGACCGATCAGCCTTAGCCAAAACTTGAAAAGTCATCCTAAGGTGAGGTCCACAAGCTCATACTTCAGGCCCTCTGACTCCAGCCGAGTGAGCAGGCCTGGAATCTGCTCGTCGACGCTGACGACCACTGAGCTTATGCCGTGGTAGGCCGCTTCCACTGCAAACTCCCGGGCGCCGAAGAGAACATCGGGTTCGCGTCCCACCTTTTGCAGCGCCACAAGCGCCTCGATGCCAAGGCATCCTATCATCTTGCCATCGGACTTGTCTGCAGCAAGCTGTTCTTCCAGGAGCTTCAAATCCACCTTCCGAGAGCCACCCATCTGCACTCTCGGCACTTTGCAGACGGTGACCTGCCCTTCCTCCAGGCTGATCAAGCCACGCAGATCAGATATGCCGACGTCCTCACCAGCCCTTGCATCAGCGATAACGACACCACTTGCCTCTATGCCATCTTTTTTATTGGCATACAAAAGGCCGCCACGCATCTCCAGTGAGACGCGCTCTCCCTCGCGAAGATCGACCTCAGCTAAAGCAGTCCAGACAGATACGTGACTTATGATCTCTTCCATAACCACGCGGGCGTAGCGCTTCAGCTCGGCAGCACTCTCAAGCAACCACTCCACCCCTTCCTTGGTGATGCTGTAGCGCATCCGCCCATCAGTGGTCACCAGCCCATCCGCCACCAGCTCCTTTATGTACTCCGAAATCGCCTGCGGCGTGACGCCCAAACTCTCTGCCACCTCTTTTTGACGAAGGTTGGGCTGATGTGCAGCGATCTCAACTAGTATCTGGAAACGCGAACTCTCTCGTTTGCTCTGCAGGACGTTGGCCATCAGAAATCCTCTTCATAAGGCTCAATGCGCTGACCCCTGACGGCCAGCTTTTCTGCTCTTTTTGCGACGCCACGGATGAAGATCTGGCTCAATCCCAGCTCCCGGGAGAGGTTGGATAGACTGTTATTTCCGCCCTGAACCATTTTTTGCAGCTTCTCTGTCACAGATCGCAACTCCTCATCGGACATGAATGTGAGGCTGATCAGCTCACTCAGGTCCTCCATGGATGCTCCGAAGTTAGCCTGCACCCGGGAATAGGTGGATCGATACTCCTTCTCGGGGCTGGCTCCAGGCTCCGGCACCCTCCACTTGGTCTCAACCAGGCCGCTCTTGCGAAGCAACGCGACGCTCCTGTGAACGCTCGCCTCATCCCCGATAAGGGCCGCCAGCTCGCGCTCAGTATGCCAGTCTTGGCTTAGCTCATCGAAGACTTTTTTATGAACATTGGAGCCAAAGGCTTGAAGCAAAGGGACCAGATCTGAAGGATCATTGATGATTCGCGTTCTCTTTCCAGTCACGAAGAACCTCACACTGGTATTATGTCTCTAATTTGATAAAGCTTTTGAGGAGCAGTTAGCCAATTTGGTTGCTCTCAGATCAACCTGACAGTCTCCAGGTTCATTGGTGCCATGGTAGGAATCCTGTACCTCTTATAAATGGAGCTTGCCAGATCGAGGCAATTGCTCTCCTCGCCGTGGTTGGTCAGTACACGACCGGGCTTTGGATAGATCCTGCGCATGTACTCCATCAGCTGCTGCCGGTCAGAGTGGCCGGAAAAGCCGTCAACAGTCGTTACATCGAGGTTGATCTTCACCGTCTGAGTCTTGCCCTCGACTGAGAGGGGCAGCTCCTTCCAGCCCTTCTGGATGCGCCTGCCCAAAGTGCCTTCTGCCTGGTAGCCCACGATCACCAATGTATTTCTCTCATCGGGACCTAGGCGTTTGAGATACTCGAGAACTGGCCCGCCATTGAGCATGCCGCTCGTCGCCAAGATCACACACGGAGGACCATCTATGATCTCAGTCCTCTGCTTGGGAGACTCCACCTGCACAAAGCACTGTGCCAGGAATGGATTGATCCCTTTATGAAATATCAGATCTCGAAGGTCATTGTTCAGGTACTCTGGATAAGAGGTGTGGATGGCCGTGGCCTCGTAGATCATGCCATCCAGGTAGACAGGCACCTCTTCTATGACCTTTTTGCGGATGGCCTCCTCCAAAACGACCATGACCTCCTGGCTGCGGCCAACTGAGAACGCTGGAATGATGACTTTGCCGCCCTTCTTGATGGTGTCCTTTACGACTTTAATCAGGTTCACCTCAGCCTCTTTCCTGGAGGGCTGAAGGCTGTTGGCCCCCCCGTAAGTGGCCTCGGTCACCAGCGTCTCAAGTCTTGGAAAGTTGCATACGGCCGGATCAAAGAGCCTTGTCCTCTCGAACTTGAAGTCACCTGTGAATGCCACATTGTAAAGGCCGTCTCCGATATGGAAATGCGCAATTGATGAGCCTAAAATGTGCCCGGCATTGTGCATGGTCAATTTGGTGTCTGGCGCAATGTCTGTCACATCGCCGTAATTGAGAGTTATTGTATGCTTGAGGGCTTCACGGATCATGCCGGAGTCATAGGGAAGGCGCTTGCCCTCTCGCCCGGCCACCTCGATATAATCCAATTGCAGGAGTACAAACAGATCCCTGGTTGGAGGTGTGCAGTAGATGGGCCCTTCATAGCCGTACTTGTAGAGCATGGGCACAAGGCCAGCATGGTCCAGATGAGCATGAGTCAGGACCACGGCGTCTATCTGATTCAGTGGATAAACCTCCGGCACATAGAGGTAAGGCGTTGCGGAGTCATCAGATCCCACATTTATGCCGCAGTCAATGATGATCTTGGACTCTGGGGTGGACAGGAGCATACAACTTCTGCCTACCTCGCGGCATCCTCCTAAAGTGGAGATGCGAACCCACTGGTCCTTTGATGCTACATCTCTGTGAATCTTACGGCCGACGGTGCGCAGGATATTCTTGCGCTCCGATTGTACGCTGCGCAAATAATCCTTGATGTTGGCGATGGTCGATGAACGTACGGGCGGCGTCCTGACAACCTTTGGCGTCCAGCCGATCAGCTTGGTGATCTCGCGAAGAGTTGCGCCATGGCGACCTATGACAAGGCCCGGCTTCTCAGCCTCGATCTGCACCTCACCGGTCTCTCCGTCGAAGTAGTAGTTGGTCAGGACAGCTTCCTTTGGCACGACCTCCTGGATCTTGGTTATGGCGACCTCGGGATCTGCCAGCACCTTCAGGTCAGGCCGGACCACGACTCTTTTGCGCAGCTCCTTGGCCAGATTGCGAATGATCTCGCCGTCGTCGGCCAGCTTCTTCGGATCATCTGTGTAAATCACAAGCTCCGGACCCTCGAACTCCAGCCCAGTCACATTGATGTCCGGAGGCAGCTTGCTTTGCACTTTGCGTTTGAGCTCAAAAAGTACTTCTTCTACAGACAAGTGAACACATCCAAAAAAGATTAGAGCTGCTTCATAATCTCCTGAAACTCAGGCTCGCCTACCTCCTCATAAGTATCAGTGATTCTGACGAGCTCGATCCTGTCGCCTGATGCAGAGTCTCGCTTCATGGCGTTGTGAATTGCCCTGGCGGCCAACACCGTTCCATCCTCGACGCTCAGGCCCGGCTTGTACATGGCTTCTAACACGCCATAGGCCACTGGCGATCCTGAACCTGTGGAGACTATCTTCCGCTCCTCGATCTGACCGCCAAGGGCGTCCAGCGAGTAGATCTTTGGGCCATACCTGTCTACGCCACCCATGATGAGCTGAACCATGAATGGATAATACCGCCGAGATGATAGAATATTGGACAGCATCGACGTTATGGCTCTGACGGTCATACTCTCGCCCCTCTGCATCTTGTAAAGCCGAGCCTCGACCTGAACCATTCTGACAAGTGACTGAGCATCTCCCACAACGCCAGCCGTAGTCAGCCCCACCAGATCATCGACCTGATAGATCTTCTTGGCTGTGCTGCTGGCTATGAAGCTGCCCATGGTAGCACGGCTCTCCGATGCAAGGACGACACCTCCATCGCAGAGTACACCTACCGTGGTTGTACCTTTGAACACCTCGACCATTTAACTACCTCAATTAAAATCAGAAAACGGACAAGGGTGTTGTTTACTTCTGCGATATATATACTTTCCGCCGATCAGATCAAGGCCGCATCCGATAAAGATGCAAAGCAAGGGCATAACGAACCCTAGAAATACGAAGGGATTCAATGAGATCTTCGTGTACGACCTAGCAGACTGGATCTACAGGTACTATATCGATCCAATAATTCACGACACCAGCTACAACCCAGTGGACACTGTTACTTGGGCGATTGTTTTGGGCCTGGCAGTCCTCGGTTTGGTGAGGCTATTTCAGCATCTCAAACTTGAGATGGACGAGCGGCTGGCACTTTACACACTCCCCTTCGTCCTGGCAGGCTCAAGCCTCCGGGTGATCGAGGACGCGAGGCTGGTCTCGCCTCCTGCAAGCTACCTGCTCATAACCCCTCTGATATTCTTTGTGGTCTTCTTTGTAGCAGCAAGCTGCCTTCTGCTGAGCAGAATGATTCTGGGAGCCGAGTTTTACAGAGCCTACGCCGCAATCGGCCTCATCTGGACAGCGCTAAACCTGGCGTTCCTCACAACCGCAGGATTTCAAAACCTTTGGGTCATCCCAGCAGTCTTCTTGCTTGGCACAACCATTACGGCAGGCATTCTTCTAGTACGCCGCAGGCTAAATTGGCTGAGGTTCTTGGACGATAAATTCAACCTGATGATCATCTATGCCCATATGCTTGATGCAAGTTCGACCTACATTGGTGTGGATTGGTTCTCCTACTACGAGAAGCACGTCGTGCCCACTTTTCTGATAAACCTGACAGGCTCATCTTCGATAATGTATCCGCTCAAACTGCTCGTGCTCCTGCCGGCCCTGAGCATTATAGACAGGTCGATTGAGGATCAGTCTTTGAGAGATCTGACCAAGCTTACTCTGATCACCCTGGGCTTGGCACCTGCCGCTCGGAATGCTTTGAGACTGGCTTTGGGAGTCTAGGCCGTGCGCGCATTCAAAGACGAGCTCTTGTTAGAATGAAAAAAGATGAGCGCTGAGCTGCCTAGTCCGACCGCGCCCTTTTGACCTCGATCTCTTCGCCAGCCTTCATCCGCTTGATTATGCGCTTGGCCATCTCCGAGGACTTGGCAACCCGAATGTCGCCCCTGCGGCCTACAGTGGCTGTGAATGCAGGCTCCTCGCCAACGAAGACGTCCACAGACTCTCCAGCCATGCCCTCCAGCCAGATGATGAGATGCTTGGAGGTATCCTCCACCCGAGGGGCCGGAATGTCCTGCTCCTCCTTGGTGCGAACATCGATGTGCATCCCCAGGGCCTTCTCGATCTGGTCTATGTTCTTGCCTGCCTTGCCAATTACCCTCGCTGCTTCATCCTGTGGAACGTGAACCACTGCAGAAGAGTCTGTGAGCATCTCCACCTTAAATGGACCGCGAACGTGATGTGAGATCTCCTTCTCGATCTCGCGGGACGCGAGCCTCCAGGAAGGCTTCTTGCCGTCCCTGCAAACAGGCATGACCACGATCTCCTCGCCGTAGGTGTACATCTCATACTCGTCAGCGCCTGTTTCGAAGTCCTTGACCACAATCACCGGGCGGGCGAGGTCCGCCTCCACCATTCCTGTCGGAACTTTTACAACGAATTCCACATCCAGGACCTTGGTGACCTCACCTTTCTCGATGAAGACGACAGTGTCGACAACTTGCGGTATCATGCCAAGGTCGACGCGGCCTAAAAGTCGCTGCAAAGCATCTATGGGCTTGTTGGCATGTACCACGCCGATCATGCCAACGCCTGCGAGGCGCATGTCTGCGAAGACCTGAAAGTCGCGCGTCTTGCGCACTTCATCGTAGATGGTGTAGTCAGGCCGAACCAGCAGCAGTATATCTGCCGAAGCCTCCATGCTTCCCTCAAGAGGAGCATATTGGGTTATCTCTGAAGGGACCTGCAGATCGCGAGGCGATTCTAGGGTCTTGACTACGTAGTTGCATGTGAGCAGATACTCAGCAACGCCCGCTGCAAATGTGGACTTGCCAGAGCCCGGTGGCCCTGCAATCAGAATCCCCCTCTGACCCTCTTTGAGCCGCGCCTTTAGTTCCAGGTTATGGCGGTAGGAATCGAAGTTAACTTTGGCCACGGGCCGGACGGCAGTTATCTCCAGCCCATCGGAGAATGGGGGCTTGGCAATGGCGATCCTCATGGGCCCGAGCTGAATTATGGTGGCTCCCATCTTCTCCATCTCCACGTAGCCTTCCGGATCAGCCTTGGCTCTCTCATAGATCTCGCGAGAGAGATCTCGCAGCTCGCGCTCTGAAAGAGGCCGCTCCCCCAAACGAACCAGGCTGAAGTCGCCGACTCGGCCGCGCTTGGCCATGGGCACTGCATCCTCTTTGAGATGCACTGAGAGTGTATCTTCAGTGAAGTACTTCTCCAGGGATAGAGGCTTGATTGCCTCTCGCTGAGGGCGAACATACTCCACATCCAGGCCCATGGCTTCGGCCACCCTAAACTGAACCTGATCGCTGGTCAAGAAAGAAGCGCCCAGCTCCAGAGCAACATCTCGAATCATGGCATCGATCTCCCCACCACCCGCGAGCTTTATCTGGTCCAGGTTCGGCCTGATGCCGACATATTCCAGCTCGATCTTGCCGTTTTTGGCAAGCTCCGAGAGCCTTCTCAGCTCCTCAAGACCTCTCAAGCCAATGTCCCGGCCATGATTGGCCTGGGCTTCCAACTCAGCTACAACTGCTTCCGGCACGACGATCCTCCTTCCCTTGAGCTCGCCTGCCTTGATCTTGGCAGAGACTCTGCCATCTATAACCACACTTGTATCTGGCACCAATGGTTGCGCCATCGTTCAAAACATCCTTTAAATATCAATTATTGTCAATTATAAAGCTAGAGATATACTATATCCATCTTTCGCTTTTCAGCAATCCATTCCAGTACATAGTCTATATCCAATTGCCGCCTGGTCTGAGCGCTGGCCTTTACCACTAAAACAGGCCCATTCAACATCGCTTCAGATATCTTCTTGGAGGCCTCAGGGCCAAACCCAGGGTCCAGTCTGCCAAGAATGTATAGCTGAATGTCGCTGCGAGCAAAACCCTCATCGGTCTTATGCCCAAATTCGATGCTGACGCAACCTGGTGATGACTGAAATTGAAAAGCGATGCAGTAGCTGGCAAACTTGCAGCGATCGTACAGCTTTCTCTCGGCTAGCGCTGGCCTGAGGTCCTCCTCCAGTATGGACTTCCCCAAGGATTCCAGCTCATCCTGAGCCTTGTGAGAGTATTGGTCACAGCTCGCCAGCTTCAATGCGGTGAGATTTTTTAAAGATGCCGATTTAGCATGGCAGTATTCGTTTTTGTCAACTGCCCAAAAATCGTTGGCTAGGGGAAAAGAGGCAGGTGCATAGTTATCACACCCCCTGCACTTCATCTTTATTACTGCATCCTTATCTAAGAACGGCGCGATCCCTTCTAAGACCGTCAGAGCATCTGCAACGCGAAAGTTTGCACCTTCGCCTAATGTCCTCTTGGCCTCCCGAACCGCAAAGAGTATTTCGTTCTTGTTATCCATAGACTATCCTTCATACGCCAAAGCCTTCGACCCAAGGCCGCACGAACTGTAAGTATGATGAGCATCATACATAAGAACTTGCCGCGGCTCCGAAAGAGATATATTTGCTCATAACTTTTTCGCGGGGAAGAGGAGAAGAATAGCCCGCAAGAAAATTGGAGGTCAGCCCCTTGAAAGAAATACGCTTACATGGTCGTGGCGGGCAGGGATCTGTCACTGCGGCCGAAATAATAGCCGTTGCGGCTTTTGAGGACAAGAGGTTCTCCCAGGCATTTCCGGCCTTCGGAGTAGAACGCAGAGGCGCGCCGGTGATGGCTTTTGCCAGGATAGCCGATCATCCCATAAGGATCAGAAGCCAGGTTTATGAGCCGGACTACGTGATTGTGCAGGATGTCACATTGCTGGATGTGGTCGATGTGGCAAGCGGACTGAAAGACGATGGCAAGATAATAATAAATACCGACCGGCCGCTCGAGACATTAAAGCTGAACACCGAGGCGGATGTGATCACAATAGATGCCACCAAGATCGCGATGGAGATACTGGGAAGGCCTATCGTCAACACCACGATGCTGGGGGCATTTTGCGGGGCGAGCAAAGAGGTCGGGCTGGAGAGCTTGAATTTAGCCATCTCTGAGCGGTTCAAGGGTGAATTGGGCAGGAAGAACCTGCTAGCCATTAAAACGGCCTACGAGAGGGTTTCATGATGGAGATAAAGGCAGGGAGACTTGTAGATCCGTGCAGCACCCGCGTCACAAAGACTGGTGCCTGGCGGACTTTCGTGCCAGTGGTCGATCATGAGAAATGCATCAAGTGCAGCCTCTGTGAGATCTACTGCCCAGAGGGCTGCATTCACCAGGAAGATGGGCTCTTCGTGCCCGACCTGGACTACTGCAAAGGCTGCAGCGTGTGCGCTCATGAATGCCCACGCATGGCAATTTCGATGGTCCTGGAGGAGAAGTGATGACTGCAAATATGAAGGTCGTCGAGGGCTCTTATGCTGTGGCTCATGCTGTCATGTGCTGCAAGCCGGATGTGATCTCGGCCTACCCCATAACGCCTCAAACCCACATTGTAGAGCACCTTTCGCAGATGGTGGCCAATGGCGAGCTTGATTCCGAGTTCTTGACAGTTGATTCCGAGTTTTCTGCCTTGTCTGTGCTGGTAGGCGTGAGCGCCTGCGGTGGAAGATGCTACTCCTCAACCACCAGCCAGGGCCTGGCACTGATGTATGAGGTCTTGTACAATGCCTCTGGCATGAGGCTGCCCCTGGTCATGAACGTTGCCAATAGGGCAATGGGAGCTCCCTTGAACATCTGGAACGATCAGCAAGATTCAGTAGGTGCCCGTGACGTGGGCTGGCTGCAGATCTATGTTGAGGACGTGCAGGAAGCAGTGGACGCGACGCTGCAGGCCTACAAGATTGCTGAAGACGAGAGTATCAGGACCCCTGCAATGGTCTGCATGGACGGCTTCATCCTGACGCATGTCTACGAGCCTGTCGAGCTCCTTGATAAAGAGAGAGCTTCAGCATTCCTGCCCGAATTTCGGCCTGCCAAGATCTTGGACCCGGCCAGGCCAATGACCTTCGGCGCCTTCGCAGACCCCTCGACCTACACGGAGTTTCGATATCAGCAATTCGAAGCACAGCAAAAGGCCCTTGGGAAGATCGAGAGCGTGGCCCGGGAGTTCCAAGAGACCTTCAATAGATATTATGGCGGACTGATCGATAGCTATCGTGCAGACGACGCTGAGGTAGTAATAGTAACCATGGGGTCTGTGATTGGAACTATCAAGGACGCCATCGATGCCATGCGCGCAGAAGGCAAGAAGGTCGGCCTGGTCAAGGTCAGATGCTACAGGCCCTTCCCGGCCCAAGCTTTGCGCCAAGCTCTGAAGGACGCAAGCGTGATTGCTGTCATTGAGAAGGATGTATCCATTGGGGCCGAGGCTGGGCTTGTGACGGACTTGAAGTCTTCATTCTACAACAGCAAGCTGCGCATTCCCATCATTGGCTTTGCAGCGGGCCTCGGAGGACGCGACATCACTGTCAAAGACATAAGAAAGATCGTAGAGAGGGCAGAGGCTGCCCGCAAGGGAATAGAATCCGAGTTCGAGTTCCTCGATTTAAGATGGGAGATCCTGTAGGAGGTTTTGAAAATGGAAAGATCTTTGCTTGCACCGGGGCACAGGGCCTGCGCAGGATGTGCCATGCCCACGACAATCAAGCTCGTCTTAGATGCTGCGGGCCCGAACACCATCGTGGTATCGCCTACGGGCTGCCTTGAGGTTACTACCACGCCCTTCCCAGAGAGCGCATGGTGCGTTCCCTGGATTCACTCCTTATTCGAAAATGCATCCGCCGTGGCCTCGGGCGTTGAGGTGATGATGAAGCGGCGATGCAAGGACACCAATGTCATCGTCATCGGAGGAGACGGCAGCACATTCGATATCGGCATGGGCTGCAACTCAGGCATGTTCGAGCGCGGCCACAAGGTCCTGTATGTCTGCTATGATAATGAGGCCTACATGAATACAGGCGTGCAGCGCAGCGGATCTACGCCTTTTTGCGCCCAAACCACCACAACGCCGCCGGGCTCCAAATCCTCGGGCAATCCGAGGCCCAAGAAGGACATGCCTGCCATAGCGCTAGCTCATAGGGTGCCGTATGTAGCAACGGCGTCTGTTGCGTATCCTGTGGACCTGAGAAGGAAGGTAAAGAGTGCCCTGCAGACCAATGGCCCCTCCTACATCCAGGTCAATGCGCCCTGTATCACCGGATGGACCTTCGATGCTGGCACCATGGTTGAGATAGCACGGCTCGCGGTAGAGACTGGCCTTTGGCCACTTGCCGAGTGGGTGAATGGAGAGCTGACGGGCGTCAAGAAGATTCGCAGGCCAAAGCCAGTTCAAGAGTACCTCAAGGTTCAGGGCAGGTACAAGCATCTCTTCAAGAAGCCCGACGGCGGAGACATACAAAAGGAGATACAGACCATCGCGGACAAGAACATAGCCAAGTACAAGCTGGTTGACTGAATATGTACGTCGGCCGGATAGTGGCAATTGGCCGAAGTGATAATAGGAGCTGGGTGGCCTACAGGGTCTCTTCCCGCTCCTTTCCGAGCCGGAGGGCAGAGATCAGAGGTAAGAGCATTTTGGTCCATCCGAGGAATGCAGCAGATCTGGCCAAGAACCCATACATTTCATACAACTGCATCCGCGTTCTCGATGATGCTGCAGTCGTTGCCAATGGCACTCAGGCCGACACTATCGTCGAGAAGATCGAGGACGGAATGCGTCCGTTGGACGCGATCTCCCTGAGCCTTGTGGCTCTAGGCTACGAGAGGGATGAGCTGGACACACCACGTCTGGCAGGTGCCGTCGAGGGCGACACTGGCTGGCTCGGGATTGCGAAGAAGGATGAGCTGCATGTCAAAGAATTCAGGCTGGCGAACGGCCAGGCATTCATGGTCGCGACCTATGAGATGACGGACTTCGAGCCAATCCCGATGAGCGGCCAATGCCCAGAAGAGATCGCCCGTCGGGCATTTGATCTGGAATTCGAAAGGCCAGTGTGCTCTGCGGCTGCACTGGCGGGGCTAGGTAAAGGATTTGATCTTGCAATTTATAATCCGCTGTAGAGGGATGTTATGGAGATCAATGGCGTGCAAATAGAGGATACCTTTGCAGAAGGCTTTCCCATAAAGGTAGCAAGGGTGCAGATCACCGCCGTAACTGAGCGCTGGGCTCTGGAGGCGGCTCGCGAGGCCACTGGATTTGGAACGTCCGTCATTGGATGCTCTGCTGAGGCGGGCATCGAGTGCATCGTTGACGGTAGCCGAACGCCAGATGGCAGGCCGGGCGTCAATATCCTGATCTGCAACATGGGCTACAAGAACCTTGAAGCTTCTTTGATGAATCGGCTGGGACAGTGCGTCCTGACAGCACCAACCGCTGCAGCATTTAGCGGTATGCCAGAGGCGGAGAAGCAGTTCGATACCGGAAAGAAATTGAGCTTCTTTGGCGATGGCTACCAGAAGCAGCTGGAGTTGTTCGGAAGGAATGTCTGGAAGATACCACTGATGTCAGGCGACTTTGTCATCGAGCAGAGCTTCGGGGCAGTCGATGGAATCGCAGGTGGAAACTTCCTGATCTTGGGCCAGAACCAGATGGCAGCCCTGACAGCTGCTGAGGCTGCAACAGATGCCATCGGCAAGCTCGAGGGCACAATAACCCCATTTCCTGGCGGAGTGGTATCAAGCGGCTCCAAGGTAGGCTCCAGGTACAAATTCCTGAAGGCTTCGACCAACACAGCATTCTGCACATCTCTGCGGGAGGACGGCGTCTGCACGCTTGCAGAGGATGTCTCCTGCGTCTATGAGGTCGTGATCAACGGTGTGAACAGAGACGCCATCCAGCAGTCCATGAAATCTGGCATCAATGCTGCCTGCCGCGTGCCTGGGGTCCTGAAGATCTCTGCAGCCAACTATGAAGGGAAGCTAGGAACCCACCAGTTCCCGCTGCATGTGGTGCTTGAGTAACCATTGCCATGAAGACAGGTGTTTGTGCCCCGCATTAGGAAGAGATGGGTTTTTTGCAAAGATGGCGATTAGATGACAGCTCAGAAGATCATTGAAACCCGCGATAAAATACAGTCCTGGCTCACCCAGGAGGGGCTCTTCAAGGAGACTGTCCAGGATGAGAACCTTCACTTTCACATTGCTGCCGAGTACCCTGCTCGCACTGGCAGACACGTCAGCATCATTCAGCCCAAGAACCGCGAGGACATGATCGTCGTCTTCAGCAGAATCAGGCTGGCCGAGGCTCACCAAAAGGCAGTCTTGGCCATGCCCCCCAAGGAGAGGGAGAAGTTGCTCTGGCAGATGCGCTACGACCTGCTCTTCCAGCAGTCGAGCTTCGAGATCGAATCGGAGAGAGGCGACCTGCAAGGCATCCATTTTACGAGGGAGATCTACTACGATGGCCTGACCAAGAACAAGCTCATGGAGGCGGTGCGCGAGAACTTCAAATGCGAGCTTTACATCGTTTGGAAATTTCAGGAGGTCTTTGGCGAAGGACAGGCGAGCAAGGCATCGGGGCCGCCGGAGCCAATGTACTGCTAAAAAAGAGGATCGCAGTCACTCCAGCTCAGGATACCTCGTAGGTCAAGGTAACGCTGGCTGTCACCTCCATCTCTCCCAGGCTGAACTGGTGTGGCGACATCGAATTGAATTGCGCTCTCGGCCGCAGGAGTCACATGTCCATATCCTTCTGCGATCTCAAGCACTCTGCCAAGCTCAACTCCTGCAGCCTCTGCTGCCTACTTCTGCTTTGCGCCTGGCATTCTCCTTTGCAGCCACAAGAGCACTGGCATTGCGTGTCTCGACGCCCAGAACGACCGTCGCCATGTCAGGAACAACGCTGACTTTGCCCTCGCCCTGCACTATCAGCTTGGAGACGTTCTCCTCATGGGCCGATACTTAGGAAAGTTCGCGGCAAGCAGCAGCAAAAAGGCCAGAAGCATCGTGTTTATTTTTTGGCATAATCCTTGACCTGTCGCATCACATGAAAAATCTATTCGGACAACCGGTTAAACAATGCCGACTCAGGGAGGGAAGCATACGGCAAAAATGAGGCGACGCTATGACCTCGAATCCGAGATATCAGCAGTGTCTGAGCTTGAATCCGGCTGGCCGCCATCCCGGATCGCCCGCGAGCACTGCATACATCCCAGCCTCCCTTGTAGGTGGAGATCTGAGCTTGCCAAAGAATCCTGAAAGGGCATTTGCCGGCAATGAGAACCGATGCAAGTATGAGGCAAGGATCTCCAAGCTGTAGAGACTGCCTTGGCCAGGATGACGGCTACAGTGAGGTCATATGCTACTACTATCTTGCATCAAAATTGACACGCTGCCTAGAAGACGCACCTGAGAGCATTGTCGAGCATTTTTCCTTTCTGCAATAGACTTAAGTCGCTTGAAGTGCAATGAGCCATCAGATATATGAAAATCCTTCAGATATCTCCTTACTTCCCACCACACCTTGGCGGTGTCGAGTATCACGTTAAAGAGCTGGCCGACGGCCTGGTCGATAGAGGCCATCAGGTGAGCGTGGCATCCTCTTGCGGAGACTGGAAGAAGGATTTCATTCGCATCCCCAGCGTGGATCTCCTCTACACACCCCTGCCCTTGAGCCGCCCGGTGCTCCAAGCCGACGTCTTCCACAGCCACATCCCAAGTCCTCTCTTCGCCTTCATGCTTCGAAAGTCCTCCCCCCATGTGGTGACCTATCACAATGACGTGGTCATCCCAAGAAAGCTGAACGGATACAACCCACCCAGATGGCTTGGCGCCTCACTTGAATGGCTGAATAAAAAGCTCGTCAAGCCAGTTCTTGATAAGGCGGACATTGTGATCGCCACTACCAGGAGCTATGCCGAAACATCACCCGTCCTTAAAAACTACCTTGACAAGACCAGAATTGTGCCCAATGCAGTGGACATGTCGATCTATCCGAGGAGCAGCCGTCCAAAGGACAACTATGTTCTTTATGTTGGACGTATGTTGAACTACAAGGGCATCGAATCGTTGATCGAGTCGATGAGCGAGGTGCAGAAAAATGCAGACCTTGAGCTGATACTTGCAGGAGATGGCTACGATCGCAGCCGCCTGGAGAAGAAGGCCATGCACCTGGGCGTTAACGCCAAATTCACAGGCAGGGTGAGACGCAATGTTCTCATAGACTTGCTGTCACGGGCCGAGATGCTCGTTCTTCCCTCAGCCAGCCGCCTGGAGGCCTTCGGCATCGCCCTCCTGGAAGCCATGGCCTGCGAGACGCCTGTGCTGGCCTTCGACTCTCCAGGCGTAAATGAGGTGGCCTTACACGGCGGAAGGCTCTTCTCAAGCACTGCAGAGCTGACTGAGATGATTTTGGAGCTTCACGAGAACATGCCTTTGAGAGTCGCCCTGGGCAAGCGGGGCAGGAGAGCAGTGGCAGAGAAGTACTCCTGGAGCAAGGTCCTGGACGCAGTAGAGTCCATTTACGGAGAGGTCACCTAAAAGCTTCAGAGGGATTTTGGAGAGGAGGCATTTGAGCTCGAGTCTCAGGGGAGAGCGATTAAGGGCAGTCATATTTGCGACATTGATGAGCCTGTCAGCGGTTATCATCATAACAAAATTCACCGATGCAAATGTTAGCTGGCAGATAATCTCTCAGATCGATGGCAGATTTTTGCTCTTAGGACTCGCCATCCATATGCTCTCCTGGGCCTTTTACGCAATCAGGCTCAGGTTCCTCGCATCCCTGGCAGGCCATAGGATAAGCTTTCGCCTCTCCCTGAAATCCACCCTCGCATCGAACTTCCTTGCAGCACTTACTCCCTCCTCAGCAGGTGGAGAGCCTCTGCGCATCAAGATCCTCGCAGACGACGGTATGAGCTACGGCAGCGCAACGGCCGTCGCCGTAGGCGAGCGACTGCTGGACAGCATTTTCCTTGTTGGAGCTCTTGCCTTTTTTCTGATGTTCACCAACTTTTTTACAGGCTTCGGCCTGAAGATCGGAGCCATATTCCTGGTCCTTCTATTCCTAATTCTGGCCTTTTTATGGACGCTGGTAGCGCAGCCCAACAGAATTGCGCAATTGATCGGCTGGGCAAAAGAGAAGACCGGCAACAGACCTATTGTGATATCCATCGAAAAGGAGATCTGGCTATTTCGGGAAGCTGGAATGCAGCTAGCCAGGGAGACTCTGCGCCACAAGCCTCTGATGCTGGCAATGACCGCCCTGATCTGGATGAGCGAATTTCTCGTTCCATCAGCGCTGCTGGTAGGCATGGGCGCAGATCCGAGCTTCCTCTTATCGATTACCTCCCAGATCATACTGGCCATAATCGGCATTTTGCCCCTGACACCCGGCAGCAGCGGAGTGGCAGAGCTGAGCATGAGCTATCTTTACTCCATGTTCATCTCATCATCTCTGCTCGGTCCCCTGGTGGCCCTTTGGAGGATAATTACGTATTTCTCCAACATCGTTGTGGGAGCTGCGTTCGCTGGGGTGTCCATAAATGGTGCTATGAAAAACAAAAATTAATTTATCCTGCAGGCCCCAAAAGGACTGCAGGATTTTTAACTCGTGCCAAGGATGTGCCCAATTATCCTGCCGTAAGCGGGCCGGGCTATTGCCACGCCCAGAAACACTCCCAAGATGATGATGAGCGCGAAGCCTGTGAGAGCTCCAAAGCCCATGTAAAGCAGTGGCAGCATGGCTACTACAGTTGTAGCAGCAGCTCCGAGTATGATGGAGAAAGCTCTGGACAGTCTGCCCAAATAGACCTTGCTGCTGGTAGGAGCAATTGCTGTGCCAGCCTTCGCAGCAGCCTCAGCAGCCCTCTCCTTTATGCTGCGCTCCAATGCAGAGGCTTCGCCTCCCCTTATCAGTTCATCGGTGATGATCACAAGCTGATCGACGCCTGTGCCTATCACCATGATGATGCCCGCCAGGCTTGCCAGGTCGAGCTGCCAGCCGGCCAGTGACCAGATTCCCAGCATCATGACGACCTCGCTCAATGAGGTTGTGATCATGGGCAGCACAACCCTCTTTTCGCGATAGCGATAGAAGATCATGCCAGCTACAGCCAGAAGTGCGATCAACCCTGCAATGACCATCTGAACCTTGAACTGCTTGCCCAACGCCGCAGACACCTGGCCTGAGCCCACAATCTCTACGTTAACAGGCAGAGCTCCCTCTCTCAGGTGTATGTACAGCTCTTTGGCCTTCTGAGAGCCAGCATCGCCGGATCCGACCCGCGCCTCCAAATTGCGGACGGGGGACTTTGCCAGGCTGCCTGCCAGCTCAGCTGCCAGCGGAGCGCTGAAGATCTCGTCTTTATCAAGGTACATTGAGATATAGTGAGCATCTGGATCCTTGGTTGCTCCAGCATCTATCGCAGCTTTTTGGAATACCTTCGCACCCTCTTCAGAGAGCATGAAGGGCACACCCCATCCGCCCTGGCGATCTCCCTGAGGTATGTCTACGGACTCTACTGCATCTCCATAGAGTACGTGCACAGTCTGATTGTTCTCAGTCTGGATGCGTATCTCGAACTTTCCAGGCTTGCCCACCACGTCCTGAGCTGTGGCCACGTCCATTCCAGCCAGATCGATGAGGATGAACTTGTTATCGACGATCCTGACTTTTATGTCCTGCAAACCCAGACGGTTCAACTTGGAGTCGAGCACCTTTTTGGTCTCATCCACTGTATCCGCAGTTACTCCCTCGACGAAAGCATCCTCTCCTGAAGGAACACTACCGCCCACCGGGGCGAGGATCGCATTGAGCGAGTCTCTGGATACATTGGTCCTGATCTCGTATTTTACTGGCGCGACGCCCACTATCTTGACATCTGCATCCAGGCTTTTTTTAAGATAGTTGGTGATCACAGTCTCAGGAGCAGCGATGATAGTGACTTTGCTGGTGTTGTCTCTTTCCACGATCTTCGCCCCTGAATATCCCAGATCGTCAGCAAGCGTCGAATCTACTTTGCCCTGGACAGTCACAAAATAGCTGTCACCGTGTTTTTCCACAGATGTGCCATGGAACTGTGCCTCTAAAATCTTCTCTGGAGAGACATCAACCTGTGCCACTGCGCCCTGCAACTGCAGCTGCAGATAAGAGCCGCCCTCCAGGTCCAGTCCGAATTTGAGGCCGAATACTGCGATAAAGATCAGTGCTAGGACCACAGCAGCCGCATAAACGACTACCCTCCTGTCCTTTGAGAGATCATGGAGCAGGCTCACTTTTTCTGCCTCCTTGTCGCCTTGCCGGGTCGGTTCATGTACCACCTCAGTCCTTGAGCATTTGTGACCCATGTGTTGAATACATCCGCTGCCAGGCCGAAGATCAGAACCGTCGACATATCAGCAATGACATCCATTCTGGAGAAAGATGGTATTACGAAATAAAGAAAGTTCGAAACTATAATTAGAGAGAGCACAGCAGCAATGGTGGTGCCTGCCATCGTCAGACCAGTCCCCATTGCGCCGATTATCTTTTCGTCTACGCCTCCCTTGCGCTTCAGCACCCTCATCGAAAGCAAAATATCGGTATCAACGGAATATCCGATGAGCATGAGAAGGGCGGCCACTGTTCCTAGCGAGAGCTGGACGCCAGTCAGGTTCATTGATGCCGCTGCTGTCAGGATGTCAGCAATTGCGCTGATCACAACCAGCAAAGAGACGATCGGCTCCCTGAACACCAGGAAGACCACAATGGCCATGAGCAGGAACGAGATGGGAAGATACCTTATAACCTGCGCCTGAAGCTCCTTGCTGTATATGGGTCCCATGTGTTTTATCTCTGCCCCTTCGTACTTTTCATTAACCTGCTTGGCAAGCCGGGCGTAATCGGAATCGCTCATTGGCCCGAACTGAAGCATGTATCTACTGCCGATGTTCCTCACATCCACCAATGGATAGCCCTCAAACTGAGATCTCAATGTGTCTTCAGTTCCTGTCTGGGGAACTGTAACGAGAGTGCCTCCAGTGAACTCTATTCCCAAGCGCACAGGCGAGCCTGTGTTGAGATAGGTTACGCTCAGGCTGATAAGTGCTAAAACTATGATAGCTATAGGAAGCAGCATTATCTGCCTGGGTGGGTACTTAGAAATGATGTCCTCCAATTCCATACAAGTCTCCTGATGTTATGCGCCTTCTTTAGAATATTTCAATCTATTTACGACTATCGTCAAACCTTCTCCCACTTCTTGAGCTTTGCCACCTGAGAGAGGGTCTTGCCTCTGCGGATCTCCTCGTAGAGCCTGCTCTCCGTCTTTTCTACCTCTTTTGCCCTTCTCGCGATCTCATAGGCCCTCTCTTTGGGGATGACAACGACGCCGCTCTCATCGCCCACGATATAATCACCTGGCCTGACCGTCTGCCCGCCGCAGACGATCTCAGCGTTGATCTCTCCCATACCCTTTGGCTCGCCGGCATTGGGGGTGATGCCCGAAGAGAAGACTGGGAAGTTCATTGCCCTGATCTCGTCCACATCCCTGACAGCTCCGTCTATCACCACGCCTTCAACGCCTTTGATCTTGCAGCTCAGCGTAGCAAGGCCGCCCCAGGGCGCAATGCTGTTGGAGCCATTGTAAATCACTATCACATTTCCAGGGCCTGCGATGTCTATTGCCTCAACGGGCTTTGCCCAGTCGCCCGCAAAAGTCTGGACGGTAACTGCAGTGCCGACTATCTTAGTGCCTAAATTTATGGGATGGATGTCGCGCATGGCTCCTTTGCGGTGCATGGCATCGGAGATGTTGGGTGCTGAGACCTCTCTGAGGATCGATACCAGCTCTTCTTCCAGGCTCTTTCGCGGGCGCGCGCTCACGCTAGCATGATCTATTGCCTCGCGGATCTTGCGAGCGGAGCCTGTAACATCTGCACTGCGCACAATGCTCCCGCCCACGATGACGATGGCAGCGCCATTTGCGATGGCCTCAGCTCCTGTAGCAGCGTCAATTCCGCCAGCTGCGGCTACCGGCGTCTTGACCTCTTTTACAATCTGCTTCAGGAGATCAATGGTATCACGGCCCGTCATCTGCTGGTCTATGCCCACATGAACGCAGATGTAGTCCACGCCGAGATCGTCCAGCTCTTTGGCACGTTTCACTGGGTCTGGAGCCGTCAAGAGATCCATCATGATCTGCACACCGAACTGGCGCGCAGCCCTCAGTGCGTCTTCTATGGTTGAGTTGTCCGAGGTTGAGAGCATGGCAACTATGTCCGCACCGGCTTTGGCAGCCATCTCCACTTCCATGGCACCAGTGTCGACTGTTTTCATATCTGCGACGATCTTTGCCCCAGGAAGGGATTTCTTCATCTCGCGCACGCAGTTCATACCCTCACTCTTGATGAGGGGAGTTCCTGCCTCAATCCAGTCTGCGCCACCCAAAAAAGCCTCTTTAGCTATCTGAATAGATCTGTCAAGCTCCAGTAGATCCAGTGCGACCTGTAGAATGGGTTTAATATGACATCACCACCACAACAGCACAAAGCTAAATGTAAAACAGATGCATGGTATATAAAATGAAGCTGGCGGATATTTCTGAGATTGAGCTTGAAGATCCCTTTCGCCCCAGCAGCATTGCTTTTACTAAGCTGCACGGCAATGGAAATGACTTCATCCTCATAGACGAGATGCGCCAGGAGCTGGTGCCTGAAGCAGCGAAGCGAAGACTCGCAGCTCGCTGCTGCCATCGCAACTTCGGGATAGGCGCAGACGGCGTTCTATTCCTGGTGAACGGCTCGCGCGCTGACATCGGGATGAGGCTCTTTCAGCCCGACGGCTCCGAGGCTGAGATGTGCGGCAATGGCATACGCTGCCTGGCCAAATATGCTTGGGAGACTGGTTATGTGGGCCAGTCCTTCGATGTGGAGACGCTGGCAGGAGTCATCCCCGTAAATGTGCGGGAGAGGGATTGCTCCTTTTGGGCCAAAGTGGATATGGGAGAGCCCAAGTTCGACAGGCCGTCGATCCCGGCATGTGGCACGGGTGAGTTCATCATGGAGCAGCTGGACGACATGCAGGTCTCGGCTGTGAATACTGGCGTTCCCCACGCAGTGATCTTCGTGGAGGACATGGAGTTTGCCATTGAAGATATCGCCCCACTCATTAGGCACAGCAGCATCTTTCCGGAGGGGGCAAACGTCAACTTCGTCAAGCCAGGCAAGCTTTTTGAGGTAAGGACCTTTGAGCGTGGTGTGGAGAAGGAGACGCTATCATGTGGAACAGGTGCAGTTGCAAGTGCTTCTGTAGCCCACAGGCTTGGCCTCGTGGACGATGAGGTCCTTGTTGAGACGAGAGGTGGCCCGCTGATCATAACCTTCGAAGAGGGCAAGGCCTTTATGGAAGGTCCTGCAGTGACTGTTTTTACGGGAGAGCTGAGCGAAGAATACCAATGGAGCCTTTCTCAGGAGCTGTGAGAGAATCAAACTGGTCAAGAGCCCGGCACTTGGTGGATTTTTGCTGATAAGCTTCATGCTCATGCTTTGCCAGGCATCGGCAGAGCATTATGTCATGGAGATCGGCAGCAAGAGCAATCCCAATGCTCATTTGTTTGCCTACGACCAAAAGTTTCGAGAGAGTACAAAGCTTCATAATTATCCCATGAACATGAGCGCCTCAAAGGAGTTCACCGATGCCACGCGCCTCTCCACCAGGATGCAGTTGAAGGCGCTGCCCAACCTCACCCAAGTAGAGATCCAGGCAGACTTCATCGGCATCGGCCGCATAGGATACCTGGTTTTAGACCCCGAGACGGGAGACGTCAAAGACGAGCAGTCTCGCATAAACCATATGTTCGTCGGCAACTTCAGCATCGATGAGGAGATAATAGTTGCAAAGGACCATATGTGCGAGTGCGGATATCTGCCGTGTGCCTGATCGGGTGGCAGCGTCGCATCAGCATGTCAGTTGTCTGGATACAGCAGCGTCCATCAGCTCCAGAAACTCTTGTTTTGCCTGCGGAGGTATTGTCGCACCAGCAGCGACGTTGTGGCCGCCGCCAACGCCGCCAACAGCACGCGCGCAAGCAGACATGGCATCCGCCAGATCCAGCCCCAATCGGACCAGATCTTGTGTTCCGCGTGCTGATACCTTTAGCTCTCCCTGCGAAGTTCTGGCAAAGGCCAGGATGGGCCTGGAGCGATCCGCCATCTGGAAGCTCATGCCTGCGACTATTCCAACGATTGTGTCCAGTATGGCGTCGCCTGCATCAAAGTACTGGATGCTCCTCAGAGGCGTGATCCCTTTTGAGCTGACGAGCTTCAGTCCATTGACGAGGTTCTGGCGGTGTTGGCCGAGGAGCTTTTGCGCCTCCTCGAAGGCTTCGTCTCTGTCTCCCATGCATACTTGCAGTCCTACATCGGCGTGGCCGTAACGGGCAGTGGCATTCAACAAGGTCGAGTACTCGCTGGCATCCCTCAGCTCTGTGCCTTCTCGCTCCCTCAAGAGGATATAGACCTCTCCGATCAGGCGCTCCAGCTTGATGTTGGATATGCCGCTGCGCAGACCTTTATTCAGGATGGCAGTGACCACGCGCGCCTTCTCCTCCTGGCATAGGTCAATCCAGCGCCTCCATTTCTCGCCGCCGAGCCGTATCCCTGTCTCTTTCAGGAAGGCTATGCATGCATCCTCATCACCAGATAGGCCGGGAAGGTATGGGTCCTGGGAATACTCCAACATCTTGAAGACTGGACGGGTCTGCTTGCCGAATAGCTTGACATCCCTGGAATAGGAGATGGCACCAGCCTTCGAACCTATCTCGAGGATCTGGCGATTGAGTCCCAGGAGATGGCCACTGGCCATGTCCTGCAAGTCGCCCACTGCGCCCACAATGGCAAGAGCAGACTGATCTTCATTGCCTCTGGCAAGGGCCGATGCCAGAAGAAATGATGCACCACTGCCGCTGAGCTGAGTTGCCCCATCTGCTCCCACCAGATGAGGGTTGATGTGAGCAATGGGACGGGCATCGGTGCTGGCAGGCTTATGGTGGTCGGCAACCACAGCCGGGATGGCCAATTCGCAGATCTCCTTGATCATTCCGCTGCCAAGATCTGTGAATATCACAAGATCGGATCCTTGGTCCGCCACCTGCTTTAAGGCAGCATCATCAAGCTGCCGAAAGAAAAAATAATCATATTCCGCATTCAGCCGATCCAGAGCAGTGCACATTATGCCGGCCGCTGTGAGTCCATCAGCATCGACATGCGATACCACTAGGACGCTCTTTGCCGCCAAAATCTCCTCGGCAGGCGCTTGGCATAGCGCTCTCAGCTCGGCAAATTTTTTCCCGATCTCCTGGCCGTCTGTCATGTCCATGATAGTCTTGATGAAATAATCTATAAAGCTTTGGCACGGCGCGAAACTGTTCCCTTGCTCAATTCTTGCTCAATTTCTGGCTGAGAGGTTTATCATGCCGGCCCACACAGTACCCAGCAGGCGAAAGCCGCCAGTCACGTTCGTCATTTGGGGATAATCGTTGATGGAGATCTCGCGGGCCTCAGGCGCCTGGGAGAAGAAGAACTGATCCTCGATGGTGACATTCTCAGAGTTGTTGCTCTGGAATATATATCTGTTCATCACCTCGCCTGTGCCACGCACCTTGCCCACTGCTTCTGTGCTCTGTGAAGAGCCCATTTTGTAATCGGTGATAACCGTTCCTGTGCCTTCTACGTTATGGCTGTAGTCTATATCCATGTTCGAAGAGGCTGTAAGAGCGCATACCACCAGCATGGCCGAGATAGCTATGATCAGACTGATCGCAGGCGTCTTCATGATCAAGCCGGACATATCCCCACTCTTATTTAAGCCTGTGGAGGGCAGTCGGGCCCCGTCCTTTGCAGTTTTGCTCTTTTTCCAGCAGCCTATAAATACATCCGAGACCATTTGTTTATCTAATTCGAATCTTACTGACCATCAAACAGAGGGTGAGTGTGAAATGGGTTTCTTGGACCGCGTGAGCACAGTTGTGCAGGCAAAGATGAACAAGATCATGGACAAGATTGAGGATCCAAGAGAGACCCTCGATCTATCTTACGAAAAACAGCTACAGCTCTTGCAGAATGTAAAGCGAGGCGTCGCCGAGGTCACCACCTCCAAGAAGAGGATCGAGCTGCAAAAGGCCAAGCTTCAGGCAAACATCGACAAACTGGATGGCCAGGCCAGGGAGGCGTTAGCGGCGGGCAGGGAAGATCTGGCGCGCAAGGCTCTGGAGAACAAGGCTGCTTTGCAGGCCCAGTCTGCAAGTCTGGATCAGCAGATCTCCGATCTGAATGAGCAGCAGCAAAAGCTCATTGCAGCAGAGAGCCGCCTGGCAACCAAGGTCGAGGCCTTTAGAACTCGAAAGGAGACCATCAAGGCTCAGTACTCGGCTGCTGAAGCTCAGGTCAAGGTCACAGAGTCAGTAACTGGGATCAGCGAGGAGATGGCCGACGTGGGCATGGCTGTGCAGAGGGCTGAGGAGAAGACTGAGAACATGAAGGCCCGCTCGGCTGCCCTGGATGAGCTGCTCGATTCCGGGACTCTGACAGATCTTTCCGGAGGCGACGAGCTTGCTGCTGAGCTTGCCAAGGCGAAGGCCCAGAGCAGTGTGGATGATGAGCTGGCCAAGATGAAGTCGGAGATGAAGAGATGATCATAAGGATTTTGGGCGAGGGCCAGTTCAGGCTGGACGATGAGCATCTTGAAGGGCTTAACAAGATCGACAACGAGCTGGTCAAACACGTATCCAAGGGCAACTCAGCGGGATTTCACAGGGATCTGGCAAGATTGATCTCCATCGTCAAAGAGCAGGGAGAGCCCCTCGATCCCGTTGAGATAGTCTCCTCGGACATCATCATACCCTCTGGCGACCTGTCCATTGAGGAGGCCAAACGAGTGTTCTGCGGCGAAGGGCTGATCAAAGGCTGAAGGCCGATCCTCTCAGCCCTTCGGGGCTGTTTTCGCATGAGAAGCCATTCAGTGCTACCAAAATTGGTGTGGCGTTCGGCCACATGCTCCTCGTTTGCACCTGTAATTGTTTAATATCCCGAAATGCGATCACCCTGTAGATATGACTGAAGGAGATCTGGGGTTCGGCAAGTTCGAGGCCAGGATAAGGTTCACGTCTCCTGCCCACCTGCCGTTCTGGTCAGGCAACGCCCTGCGAAGTGGATTTGGGGCCAGATTGAAGGGCCTGGTCTGCCTCGCCAGAGGTGCAGGTCTTCGGGATGAGTGCCCCTCTTGCACCCATCGGGATATGTGCGTTTATGATTACTTTTACAATGCCAGGCCGCCGTCCGGTGCAAAGGTTCTGCGCAGGCAGAGCGATCCCCCAAGGCCCTTTGCCTTCGAACCGCCGCAATCAGGCAGATATGATCCAGGAGATGAGGCAGTATTCTGCTTCACGCTCTTTGGCCGTGGGATACAGTACCTGCCCTACTTCCTCCTGGCGCTAAGAGATCTGGGCGAGAGCGGTCTTGGCCACGGCTATAGGGAAGGCCAAGGCAAGTTTATCCTGGAGTCTGTGGATTCATTGGGCTATGGGGCTAGAGCGAATATATTCTCAGGCGATACTGTCTTCAACAGGTCGATTCTTCTCAGTTACAGGGACATTCTGAAGGCCTCCAAGGAGCATGTAGGGAGGCTCACGATAAAGTTCATCACGCCTGCTCAGATCAAGGAGAACGACAGGTTCACGGCGGCTCCAAGCTTTAGAGGGTTCATGTCCAAGCTTCTCTCCAGGGCGAATGTGCTGGCTGAGTTTTACGGGTCTGGCGCACTGTACAGCAGCGAAGAGGCGCTGCGCATCCTGGGAGCGTGCAGGCCCATTGCGATAACCAGTGTAGCCACAAAGGAGATCTGGGAGAAGCGATATTTCCATAAGCAAAAACAGGAGAGAAGGCCTCTGGCGCCGTTCTTCACTGGCAAGATAACCTATTCAGGTGAATTCTCCCAGGATATGATGGCGCTGCTGGAATTGGGGAGCATGATCCATGTGGGAAAGATGGTGACGTTCGGGAATGGGATTTACGAGGTCGAGGTCTAATGCTTTTGATATTTTAAAGGATCCTTTTTATCGCTTCCGATATCTTCCAGACCTCAATTATGCCGGCATCATTTATGCGGTCGAAATGGGCATCATTGGAAATTAAAACGGCTCCCGTATGCAGACAGGTTGCCGCATGAACTGTATCTGCTGCCATACCTGCTGAGAAGAATGGTTTGCAGGCAGCTATATCTTCCTCAGATTGCCCTATTGCGATTACATTAAGCTTTAAGCAATGCCAGCAAATCTCTGGCGCCGAACATGTCTTGCGTATCGCCCATATTCGGAGATCGACATATCATCGGCAACCAGATCCCAAGGGCCTTCGAGTAGGACTATGAGCAGATCTGTGCTCTTGGTCCAGCCGCTCTTCGTAGCGGCCACAAAAAAGGTTGGTATCAATCAAGAATCTTGTATTTTCGTCTGGCAAGCCGGTTGGCCTCTTCTTCGATCTCGTTCTCTAGCCTATCCATATCGACGTTCCTTGCCTTCTCTATGATATCCTGCATCAGAGCCCTCAGGTTTACCCCTTTCAATACGAGTGAATCAGACTCAAGCTCCTGGACAAAAAACTCGTCGGCAGCATTGATACCAAGCTTCCGCCAAATGTCGCTTGGCAGCACCAATCTGCCCTTTTTCATCCACTTTAGTGACCGGCATAATTTTCACTATCCCACTAGTGGGAGATCACGGATGATAAGCTTTTTGTAATAAGTCCCGAAGTGTGTAGTCCCGAAGAAATTAAGGTCGGATAAGATTTTGAGCGCTATCAGAGGCCACGAACGATCAGCTCATGGGCTTTAGCTATCGTGCTTTTCTGCAAGGCCGGGCGGGCCTTCGCATATGCCTATTACGCTGTATCGTGCATCGGCCTTTTGCTTGCGGGAAATCCGCCTCTCTTCAGGGAAGCTCAAGAGTTCAATACACAAGGACATCGATGCCTGCAATTTCGAAAATTTTTAAAAATCAGTATCACGGGTGATGAGCCTATCTGCTTTATTAGCTACGGCTATTCCGGCTACGAGCTCATCGAAGGCGTTGGCCGGTGTCCCTTTACTTAGAAGCCCTGCCATGGCTCACTCGATAACTCCATAATAAATTATGATAGTTGTGGCGAATTCATCATCTACAAAGCCTTCTGCCTTCTCAGAACCTCTGAATATATATATGAAGGCACTTGTTATCGAGGATTATCAAACTCTGGACCTCGCAGAGGCTCTAATTCTTTTTGAGTCCTCTTCAATTTCGTCGAGCAGCTCGCTATCCTTCAGAGCACTAAAGATGGCAGATAGGTCACTTTTCTCTTTTCTTGGCAGCTTATCGATAAAGAACCTTAACCTTATCTTCTCATTCAGTCTCGGTAGGGCTATAAACATTCAGCGAAGTCATCCGGATCTATTTTCGCCAAATTTAGGACGCTTTTCAAGGTCCCCGGCTTAAGCTCATCATGCAAAGGCACAACAGTCCCTATTTTGCCATGGGGAGTCATTTTTGAAATTCTAACATGGCTTCCAGATCGACCGGATATCACAAAGCCAAACCTGTTGCAGAAAATTTTAACAACAGCCTCGCCGGATAGTCCCCTAAGTCTTGGCAACTTCAGTAACCTCGAAGGTGGTAATTATCGATCTTGCACTGCTTTCCAGAGGGAAATCCTCCAGATAAAGCTCTGTAGCCTCCTTGAGATTCGCCACTGCCTCCTCGATAGTCCTGCCCTGGCTTGCCGTTCCTATCTCCGGACAATCTGCAACATACATGTCCTCTTCTTTGTGGATGACTGCGGTGAGGGTGAGCATATGGCTTATATTATCCGCCTGGTTAATTAAACCGACGTTCCGCACTTTTGTCTCGTGATCCCTGAATTTTCCAATTTAAATATCAGGAGGATTCCTAAAAACCTTGCTTTAAAACATCATTCATCCTGAGATCAATTTTCCTTTTTAATTTTTTAGCTTTTATGTTCGAATACTATCGATTTTCCTTGAATTTCTCTCTTTTTATGTTCATTTTTCGATGGCATCCGCTATGGCTAAATAACCTTGGCATTTTTTAGTAGTTCTGCGTTTCATTGTGCAATCAAT
>MVQH01000048.1 GCA_002067755.1 Methanosaeta sp. PtaB.Bin018 | reverse complement strand
GCGACACAGTCATCTCTGAGAGCATGAAGATACCTGTGGTGGTAAAGGCTGCATCTGCATCTCTGATTCTGCCTGCACTCATAGCTCTGATCATATTGATTGCGGCAGGCGGTTATATGTATCGCAGAAAACAGAAGAAGGCCTGAACAATAGGCCCTCCTCCTCTGCGTCTTTTTACTTTGTAATGTTGCAGCTATCGTCAGGTCATGGCCATAAGCTCAAGCTTCATCTTGTCGGATTCACCTGCGCCTGCGCCGGCTTCGGCATTTTCAGGCCCTTCATCCAGTACATACGAAAGATATAGCTTCCGTCGTTTTCCCTGGGTCATTTTAACGTGCTTGGGATCTAGCTCAAGTGCACGCTTCATCACGCTTATGACAGTGGTCTTGTTCAAGCCTAGCATGTCCACAAGCTCGCTGGTAGTGTACCTTCCAGGCCTTTCGGCGATTATGTCGATGAGCGTGCGGGCATGGTTGTCCAGGGCCTTGCGATCGCCTCCGCTCGCCTCCTGGACTGGAGCCGCTCGTCCCCCTCTGGTGCGAATCTGACTCTTTAAATCAGCTACCTCTTTTGACAGACGGTCAACCTGATCTATCAGCCTGCCTAAAAGCTCAACGTCGTTTTGCTTGGAGCCAAGTTCCGTGTATATCTTTTCAATGGCAGAAACGAGCGTGATCATGGCTTGCGCTTCTTTTCTTTTGCTTTCAATCTCTTCAGCTTTTGCTTTGTATAGCTCTAAAAGCTCTTCGAACATCTATTGGCTGCTCCTAGTATCTTCTAGCTTCATCTCGTCATGAAGCGACTCAAAAGACTGCCGGACCCAAGTAAACTATCTTAGTATAAATACTTTTCTTAGAATTATCAGATTATGTGGCATATTGTGAGTGATTCTGCCAATCCATCATCCTGCCTGGCCAAAAATATAAATTTCGAGGACACGTCATTGAAAGTCTCCTTTTCAATTCTATTGGCTTGGCTTCACCACAGGATCAGATGGATGACCTGACGATCTCTGGCAATTCCTGGATATCCATTATGACCTCATCTGCAGCCTCGCGTAATTCCAATGCAGGCCTGGTATCCTGTTGAACTGTCAGCACTCCAAGATCCGCTTCCAGCAGGGCGTACAGGTCATTCAAGCCGTCGCCAACCATTACCACACGGCGATATTTTCTCTTCAGAGCCACTACAATCTCCTGCTTGCGTCTGGGACTGGAGACAGGATATATACGTCTCGGGTCGAAGCCGTAGTCCTTGAGGTTCACGAGGCTGTGCATACTGTCTCCCGAGGCCACATAAATATCTGCCCCCTGACGTTCAAGGCTGTGCAGGACATCCCTCAGCCCAGGAAAAGGCGACCCACCAGTGCTCAAGACGTGAGTAATCTCTTGCAAATCCTCGTCCACTATCATGCCTGTGGTCAGGTATTTGTCTGGGCACCTGGCTTTTACCGCTTGATAAACCTCATGCAGCTCGCGAACTTTGACTTGAGAGCCATAAAGGATGTTCAATGCGTCTTCTTTTGAGATCGGGCTGCTGCTGCAGCTTATCTCCACGAACCTCTCGCGACCTTTGATGATAGACGCAATGTGGTCGTCTGGCGGAAGGAAGATGACCGTCTTGGGGTCCATCTGAGGCACTACCAGTGCTCTGCCTTCCTTCTCCATGATCAGCTCCCAGGTGATGACCTTCTCCAGCATGATGCCACGGATTATATCCTTGGCCACACGATACATCCTCAAGATAGTCCCTGCTGCGTCCATGACCACTGCAAGACCTTCGGACATACATCCTGCTGATTGACCAATATAAGAGATCAAACTGTCGGTGACGGATCTCCTCTGATAGGCATTTGTATTGGACTTTCGATTAGGTGGTGCATTGCTACAATAACTTTTTTAGCTAGAAGAGTACAATTAGGTCTATAGGTCTCTAAAGGGGTTGAAGGACGAAGGGAGCAGCAGTAGCCCTGTTGTTATTATCCCTCTTGAGCCTGGACCTGGCGGCAGGAACACCTGCTATAACCGAGCCGATCCAGGACGGGGATTTCTGCAACAGGCTAAAGGTGGCGGGGACAGGCGCATTCGAGGTGGGCGTCTCCGTGAAGGATAGGCAGCTTGCCCTGGAATATTCCAACTTCATGTCCGGAGACGGCGACCTGGAGATGGACACAAGCACAGTGGAGGCACAAAGGGCAGCAAAGCTTCCTGGAATGGGCAATGGTTCAGCTGTGCCGCTAAACCTCTACGAGAATGCCAAGATCATATACTCCGGCAAGACCCCCATGGTCGGAGTGAAGCACATCAACTCCAAGTCCTTCTGGGGCGGAATCGGCGCTGAGGTCACAGAATCCTTCTCAGTCACAGAGATGGAGCGTGAAGGCAGCACATACTTCGCATCCACCGATCCGGCATCGTATATGACTGATGTTAATAAAATCGCTCAGATACTTGCTCAAAGTCCTGTCCACACTGTGGGCATCAAGACCAAGAATTCCTTCAATGGAACCTGGCAGACGGACGCAAGGATGCATAAGCTGCTCAGCAAGGATGTCAAGGTCCACGAGGCCTTCACAGGCAAGTTCGAGGTGGAGAAGACGCTCAAGTTCCACGAGAATCCTGTGAAGGAGAAACGACAGCTAGGATGCGATGACCTGGATTGCTAAAGGCATTTCTAGGTCTCATGTGAACCTCATCTCAAAATAATCCTTTTATAAATCCAAGGTCTACGTGCGCTTTGGTGAGTGGTTTGATTACCAACATAGATGCAAATGGAAGGGTCCAACTTCCTCTTACCATCCGCTACTGGCTGGACCTCTGTCCAGGAGACAAGATCGCTGTGGACCACCTGGGAGATGGAACGATCATCCTCAAGAAGATCGAAAGAAGTGGCTCACCAGCTTTGACTCATCTCTAGCACAGACTATTTATTGGCTAAGCGATCACTTGTGCTGCGATATGAAGAACGCGATGATATTCGGCCTGATCTTCTCATTATTGGCTCTGAATTGTTATGCTGCACCACTACAGCTCAGCGGAGATGCCGGCAGAGCCATACTTGGTTCAATCAACAACACCTCCAACCTGACGAACTCCACTACTAATGATACCGCAAACGGCCTTTGGAATTGGGGAGATCTGCCGGTTGGCCATTCGATTAACGCATCCGGAAAGCTGGTTGCCGATCCGGCGATGGATGGCGGCCTCGTTGCCATACAGCCGATGAGCATCACTGTATGATTTAATGCGGCAGACGATCCTGGTCCATTCACTGAAGATCCAGATATCAGATTTTAAGTCGGAGGGGGATAGATTGCAGAGTGCCGTTTATTTTTCAAGTGTCAGGGCAAGAAGCTTTAAAGAGAACAAGGCGAGCAGGATTCAAAGTCTCTTTGACGCAGCTGGCATGAACAAGGTGATAAGGAAAGGCGATTTGACGGCGATAAAGCTCCACTTCGGAGAAAGAGGTAATGATTCCTTCGTAAATCCCATCTTCGTCAGACCCATCGTTGAGATGATCAATGCATTGGGTGCCAAGCCATTTCTCACTGACACCAATACTCTTTACGGTGGGAGCAGGGCAAACGCTGTGGATCATATTCAAACTGCTACCGAGCATGGGTTTGGATATACAGTAGCAGGCGCGCCGGTCATAATAGCGGATGGTCTTCGAAGCGATTTTTACCGAGAAGTGAGGATTGGCCAGAAGCATTTCCAGACGGTAAAGATCGCGGGCGAAATTGCCGATGCAGATAGCATGATAGTGATATCTCATTTCAAGGCGCACTTGCCGGCAGGATTTGGGGGTGCCATAAAGAACCTCGGGATGGGTTGCGCTCCAGCCATCGGAAAGGCGGAGCAGCATTCTACCAAGCCCATCTTCAACGCAGAGCTTTGCACAGGGTGCCGGCAGTGCATGGAGTGCTGTCCAAACTCTGCCATTACAGTTCAAAAGAAGATCTCGGCGGTGAATTACGAGGTCTGCACGGGATGCGGCAAATGCCTGCGAGTCTGCCAGACACAAGCCATCGACTTCAACTGGTTTGTGGAGGTTCCCCCATTTATGGAAAGGTTGACGGAGTACGCGCTGGGTGCAATAGCTGGAAAGGAGGGCCGCGTAGGGTTCTTCAATTTTCTCTTGAACATCACGCCGGATTGCGATTGTGTTCCCTGGAGCGATGCGCCCCTTGTGCCCGACATTGGCATCCTTGCCTCCTGCGATCCAGTGGCCATTGACCAGGCCAGCTTCGATCTGGTGAACAGCCAGAGGGGCATTGAAAATACTCTTTTGAAAAAAAATCAAAAACCTGGGCAGGATAAGTTCCAGGGCGTCTGGGAGAGTACCCTTGGTCACATTCAGGTGGAATATGGATCGATGATCGGCCTTGGAAACAGAGAATACAAGCTGATTGAGGTTTGACATCAGCCAGCTTCTCATGCAGCCGAATGATCGTGTTTATCCTGGATCAGGACGTCTTCGAACGGCGAGAGGCGTTTGTCAAGGGTTTGCCATGGATCTTGAGCCAGGTATTCTATGCCCCGTCTTACACACTCTCGGATAAAGGCCACAAGCTCAGGAGTGAATCGGTAGTACCAGCTGCTATCGCTCAAAATTCGGCTCGAAGCTGTTTCATAGTTGCGTTTCAGACTGGCCAACGTGCATTGCAGAGATGTCCCATAGCCTAATGCCAAAGCCCAGACGATGACCAATACATGAGGTCCTGATGAGTTGCCTGTAGATGAGCAGATCTTTTGAGGTGTTGGACTTTTATAGTGGGCAGGCCAAGTGAAAGGAGATGAGCGAGCGACTTTCATCGAGGGGCAATGGTTTAAAAAAACTATGTGATAACATCGCACAGGCTGTGACAATTGCTATCAGGGAGATGGTGGGGACTGCAGAAAGTGGTCAAATGGTTAGGATGGGTGCGGACGGCACACCCACTAAAAGCATTGATCGCATAGCTGAGAACGCAGTGCTTGGAGAGCTGCGCTCTTCTGGACTGGGCTTTCGCGTATTGAGCGAGGAGATAGGCGAGGTTCTGATAGGCGAGCAGCCTGATTATTTCCTGCATCTTGACCCCCTGGATGGAACATTCAACGCCATCAAGGGCATCCCCTTCTACTCAGTCTCTATTTATTTGAGCAGGGATGACTGTCACCTCGGCTACGTCTGCGACCTTGCGAGAGGCACAAAATATTTTGCGCAGTCTGGAAGGGGAGCTTGGTCAGAGCCTGGAGGGCGCCTCTGTGTATCGCGAAATGAGGATCTTGAGAATTTCAGCATATCTGCATATACCATGAGGCCTCACACTGCCAGGATTGTTGGGCTGGGAGACAGGGTGCGCAGGATCAGGTCCTTGGGCAGCACATCGCTTGAGATGGCCATGGTTGCATCAGGAAAGCTCGACGCCTTCGTGGATCTGCGGGGCATGATGCGGGTTGTTGATGTTGCTGCTGGCAAGCTCATCCTTGAAGAGGCAGGCGGTCTCATCACCGATGCCGATGGCAAGGAGCTTCACCTCGATGGAAATATGTGGCAGAGGACTGACCTGATCGGCTCGAATGGCCTGCGACATTTGGATTTGCTCCGGCTCATCGGTGGTGGTTCTCATTAAGATAGGCTTTGTCTCGCGCCACGAGCCTGAATCGCTGCGGCTGGTGGAGATGTTGATAAACCGGCTCAGGTCCATTGCCGATGTGGAGATCTTGGTTGATAGGGATGTCGCATATCATATCGGCCTGGAGGGCTCGACTGTCGAGGAGATGGAGCGCCAAAAGGTGGACTTCATAGTCTCTGTGGGCGGCGACGGAACCATCCTTCGCACGATTCATAAGATGGAAGATCCAGTGCCGATCTTGGGCATCAACATGGGCACCCTTGGGTTCCTGGTGGATGTCGAACCAAAAGATGCCATCTGGACATTGGAAAGCCTCCTCTCGGGCTTCGAGGTCGATGAGCGCTCGCGACTGAAGGTGCTTTTGAATGGAATATGCCTTCCTCCTGCCACAAATGAAGTTGCTCTCATGACTGCCAGCCCTGCGAAGATGATCGAGTTCGAGATCATTGTGGATGGAGCGCTCATGGAGGACTTTCGGGCTGACGGCGTCATAATCGCCACGTCCACAGGCTCCACAGCCTATGCCATGTCGGCCGGAGGCCCTATCGTCGACCCGCGGGTAGACGCTATCGTTCTTGTGCCCATGGCACCATTCAAGCTCTCCAGCCGACCCTGGGTGATTCCCGGCAGGAGCATCATAGAGGTCAGACTCAAGCTGCCTGAGAAAGAGGCGCTGGTAGTTGTGGATGGCCAGAGCACGACCACGATCTCTGTGAACGACACACTTGTCATAAGCAAGGCCAGGACGCCAGCCAGGTTTGTGAAGATAGGCCAGGACGGATTTTACGCTAAGGTGAAGAGCAAGCTGACTTAGTCCACCTGCCTCCTCAGCATGAGCGTTGCTGCTGCAAAGAAGACCAGGAAGAATACGGCCAGGGCCAGCAGGTCGGGAAAGAGGATCTCAGTGAGGGATGAGCCCTTCAGCATCACCGCCCGCAGGGCATCGCCTGCATAGGTCAGGGGGAGCATGTAGGAGATCGGCCTTATGAACTCAGGAATGGACTGCATCGGCCACCAAACTCCGCACAGCACTATCTGCGGCGTGATGATGAGTGGAATGAATTGCACCACCTGAAACTCGCTGCGTGCGAAGTTGGATAAGAAGGAGCCCAGAACCAGAGCCCCTGCGCCCAGCAGCAGGACGACCGCCAACGCAGTCAGCGGGTTGCCGCGCATGGGAACTTTGAAGCCGAAAGTCACCACCAGCAATGTGGTGGTCGACTGCAGAAGGGTGAAGAGCGAGAAGCCAAGCACGTAGCCCAGGACAATCTCAACGCGGCTCAAGGGCGAGACCATGAACTTTTCCAGCGTTCCCTGAGAGCGCTCGCGGATGAAGGATATGGCGGCATTGATGAAGGTGAAGAAGAAGACGACCAACCCCAGGATGGCGGGTCCTACTGTGTCCATCATCTCCAGGTCGTAGCCGAAGAGATAGCGCGTGGTCACGACCCCAGGTCTCTGCAGGCTTGCTGCTTCTTTCTGTGCTCCGCTTTGTGCTGCTGCCAGGATGGCCTGTGATATTTGCAGGCTGCTAGCGTCGAGGAGCACTCGCACCTCTTCTGGCTGCAACACCACAGCTCCGTTGAGCCGCCCTTGGGATACTAGCAGCTCTGCGTCGGACTCGGAACCAAGGCGAAGAATCTCGAAGTCTTCGATCCCCTCCAGGTGCGATCTCAAGGCTGGGTGCCCGCCCTCGTCAACCAATCCCAGGGCGACGCCGCTCATCTCGCCTGAGAGGGCATAGCCAAATAGGATCATGAGAACGATGGGCGCAAAGGCGATAAGGCCTATCGTCCGCCTATCTCTTTTTAGCTGGCGAACCACGCGCAATGCAACCACGCCGATGCGGCTCAGGCTCACTTGGATCATGCTGCCTCAGAAAGCTGCAGGAAGGCCTCTTCAAGCATGGGCTCCTTCAGCCTCATGTCAAGGGGCGATACAATCTCCAGCACGCTCTTAATCTGCTTGTGGCTCTCAAGGCGAAGCCTTGCCACGCCATCCAGGATCTCGATCTCGTACCCTTCGGCCCTCAGCCTGGCACAGTCACTCTCAATGTCCTTCAGCCATAGCTCTAGATGCGGCTTCAATCCCGCCTGCCGCTTGATCTCATCTGGGCTGCCAACTGCCGTCATTTTACCGGCTTTCATGTAGCCCACTATCCTGCACTTCTCAGCCTCGTCCATGAGATGGGTGGTTATGAGCACCGTCTTGCCATCGGATGCAAGGCGCTCGAAGTACTCCCAAAAGGTCTGGCGAAGCCTGGGGTCCACCCCGACCGTGGGCTCGTCAAGCAAGAGCAGCTCAGGCTCATGAATTAGGGTGCAGGCCAGCGAGAGCCTCTGGTACATTCCTCCGCTCAAGGCCCCAGCCAGCCGTCTGCTAAGGCCCTGGAGATTCACCATCTTCAAAAGCTCTACGATCCTCTGCTCTCTCTCCTGTTTGCCTATGCCATAGAGGCCCGCAAAGAACTCGAGGTTCTCTTGCAGTGTCAGATCAGGATAAAGAGCTTTATGCTGGGTCATGTAACCGATCTTGGAGTAGATCTCCTGTACACGAGAGACTGGCGTGCCCAGGACCTTCAAGTCTCCAGCATCGAGCTTGAGCAGTCCGACGATTGCGCGAATCAAGGTGGTCTTTCCCGAGCCGTTTGGGCCGAGCAGGCAGTAGGTCACGCCGCGCGGGATGTCTAGCGTGAGCTCGTCGAGCACCCGCAACTGCCCGAAGCTCTTGACCACGCCTCTGGCAGATATGGCCGGCCCCATTTCTTCTGATGCCATCTGTCTATCAGCTCTTGCTCCGTTTTTTCAGAAACACAATCAGGCCGCAAGCTATCGCTGCCGCCAGGAGCGCAGCGGGCCAAAGATCGCCCGAGCTTTGGGGTTCGATGAAAATGTAAGCATATTCGGTATCCATCAGGTCGTCCCTGCGGCTATCTGAGAACTCGAAGAGCATCTTGATCTGATACTTTTTGCCGGGAACTGCGTCCTTTGAGACGTCCAGCTTGTAGTAAAGCTCTGATTCGTTGCCGGGCGCGAGTGTGGGTATTGGCGACTCGTCAACGCTCACATAAAGCCCGCTCTCAGGCCGCAGCCTTACCACCAGGTCCCTGGCGGCATCATAACCCACATTCTTGACGGAGATCTTGACCACATTGTCTTTGGAACCCGCTTGCAGGCTTGAAGGAGAAATTTTCTGGACCTCGAACTCTGCGCCGCTCTTGCGCTCTACCTTTATCGTAAAGGGAATTGTCTGTTGCAGGCTGTCATACCAGTAAAACACATCTGGGCTCTCGGGATGGTCCTCGTCGCCGCTCACAGCCACATCCCTCTGGTAGGAATAATTTACCAGGGCATAGAGCTGATAGATTCCAGGAGGCGTGTTCTTGTAGACCTCAATGGGAAAATCAAGCCTGGCAGATGTCTGGCCCTCCCGGATGTTGCCAGGGAAAGCCACAGCGCGTTTTATGTCGATGGCGCTCTCGTTCGCTGCCACGAGCATCACAGATACGTCCTGGGCGATCGTCCTCTGTTTTTCAAGCTCCTGCTCGCGCTGTGCTGCAAGGATCTCCTCTCTTCTGTTCGCTCCGGGCTCCTCGTTCACCTCGAAGGCGGTGATCCTGCCGCGGTTGGTCAGGGTCAAGAAGAGCGATGTCGTCTCTCCTTGGTATACGAATGAGCGCTCGAGCGAGAGGGTCAGATTTGGAGTTCCATAAACCTTGTAGTAGTCGTCTGCGAACTCCTCAGGAGGAATGGGTGCTCCTGTCTCGGACGCAGATGAGGTCTCAAGCGATGTCCAAAGCAATGCTATGGTTAGGAGACAGCGCAGGCTTGCATAAAGTTTGTTTTTTTGACCCCTGTCTTGGAATTTTTTTATCATGAAATCCATCCTTGCGGATGATCAAACTGGATGCTTGCAACAATCTATTTAGCTTTGTTGTAACTTATGCAGTTACAAATGAAAAAAGGGATAGTTGATGGCCTTCGCAAGCTCGGCCTAACCGAATATGAGGCAAAAGCCTATGCTACTTTAGTGGGCGTGGGCGAGGCAACCGCAAGGGAAGTGCATGAGCTATGCGGGGTTCCAAGGACCCGGATTTACGACATCCTCCGGGAACTGGAGAAGAAGGGATTTGTGGAGTTCGTTCAGGGCTCGCCCACATACTACAGGGCAGTGGAGCCGGACCTTGTGATGGAGCGTCTTCGAAGTGAGCTGGTGGCATCGATCGATCGTTCCGCCAAAGATCTGAAGAGCCTAAGCCTTGAGGCACACAGCTCATCTCCGGTTTGGTGCATCAGGAGCGAGTGGGCCATAAAAAACAGGATAAAGGATTTCTTGGACAAGACCGAAAGGGAGCTCACCGTCTTCTGCCGCAGCCCAGATCTCTTGAGAGAATACAAGGCAGCTATGAAGCGAATAGAGGTGCTGAGGATCAAGGTCGATCGGACAGAGAAGTTCGATGATTTGGGGTTTGCGACTGTGGCGATGAAAGAGGGCTCAGTGAGGTTTTTCCAGGACACCGTCGTCGATGGCATCAGCTACAGCATCGACGGCCTGATGATCTCAGACGATCGATCGTCCATTGTGATAGGAACTATCGGTGGCGAGAAGCTGGCCATAATAATCAAGCTGCCTATCGTAGCCATGCTGCAAAAGGCGATTTGGGAGGCGATGGTCTGATATCTCCGCCCAGCTCTTCTGGCCTGCTTCCAAGAAAAGCTCAAGCCGGCCTTCTCAGTGGCAGATAAAAGACCACATCTTCATCGGGAACGCAGGCAACTGCCAGGCCGCGCTCCACAAGAAGCCTGCAGACAGACTCCATCAGCTCCTCAAGGCAACTGTTATGCAGTTCCACGGAGACCCCCACGAAATTTCCAAAGCCCCCTGTAACCATATTCTCTCCGAACTCTGCCTCGGGCATTGTCACCTCCAGCTCGGCTGCGTCATCCAAGCAGAGGCCCTCTTCTGCCGCAGCGCTCTCAAGCAGGTCCATGTAATCCTCTAAATCCATAGTGCAGACGATGGCTTCAATGCAGCTCTTGCTGTCTTCCGGATTCTTTCTTGCCAGATAAAGCTGGTAGCCTCCAACTTGGATCTCCTCCACAGGCCTGCCGCAAGAGACCTGATTTGCTGCCTCTTTCATGACTGCTATGAGCTCCTCCAGACTTTCCACTACTCGAGCTGCGATCTGCTCGAGCTCTTCTCCAGGCCTTTCAGATACCATCTGGAGTCTCTATTCTTTTTTGGCAAACTATTAATATTTCTCACATTCACTCAGGGCAACTGACGCTTATTGGATTGATGGCCGAGTCATGCAAAAGAGATGCAAGACAATAAAATCCGAGCAGAAAGCCGCTTGCCTTCAGAAGGAGGAACTGATGTTCTGGGAGCGCCAGAATAAAAGCGGCGATGAGGTGGACCTCAAGCTGGCCCGCGATCTGGCCGACGATACGCCCGAGTTCATCCTGCGCATGCTCACCGATTTCGAGAGGGATGCAGCGAAGTTTTGCTTCTCAGGTGCGAGAGGACGGATACTGGACGCGGGATGTGGCAACGGTAACCTGGCTCTAAGGGCCCTGAGAGATGAGACGACAGATATGGACGCAGTCCAGTTTATAGGCATGGACTTCTCTCGCAACATGCTCAGTCGAGCAGCTTTGCGAGCCAAAGAAGACCCCAGGGCCAGCTTTTTGCAGGGCAGCATAACCTATCTTCCTTTTCAGGATCAGTCCTTCGACTGGGTTGCATGCAGCGGCGTCCTGACCTGTCTTCCCACTCCTCGAGACGCCGAGGAGGCTCTTGGTGAATTCAGTCGCGTTCTTAGGCCCGGGGGCATTCTGGTCGTCGACTTCTTCAACCGCATCTCTCACTACACCCTGGTGAGAAGATACCTCTTTGGCGAGACCATAAATCCTCCTGAATACGTATCGCCCTCTGAGTTCAAAAAAGATCTGGAGAATGCAGGCTTCCTTGTCCTCGAATACCGTGGCTTTGACTTCAAGCCCTGCCAAGGCTACCTCTTCATGAGCCGATGGAGGCCACTGATCGATCCATGCTTCTTTCAGGAGAGGCTCTCGCGACTGCTGGAGCGCAAGATCGTGGTCCGCCGACCAGAACTGAGCTTGCTTGGCTACAGAATCTTTGTCAAATGCATCAAAAAATAAAGAGCGATGGGATTGCCATTCGCCAGTTATAAGTGGAACTCGATGTGGAAGGGTATGAAGAAGATCCACACGAAGTAGACAGCCATCAAAATGAGTCCAAGTGGAACTCCCAGCTTTGCCCATTCCTTGCTTGAGATCCCGAGCTTGCCTGCGGAGATGATATTGGGAATATTTCCAGGGATCAGCATTCCTCCCGAGATGAGCAGGCCCATAAGCACTGCCTGGATCTGCGTCATGCTCATTGCTGGGCTCAGCTCTGCCGCAGTCAGCGTGGCGTTATCCAGAATGGCAGATATCATGTTGACCCAGTACAGGATCTGAGGAGATATGCCGAGCATATATTTGTCGATCACAACCTTCATGCCAGCACCCAAGAGCAGCAGTGCCATGACAAAGATATACACCTTGATCGCTCTGACCACTACATCCTTCAGGCCTCCATCCTCTTCCTCACTTGCTTTGCACTCCATAGCCTTGGCCTTCCCTGTGAAGAACATGGCCAAGAGGCCCATGGCCAGACAGCCGGGTATGATGTATATGGCCAGTTGGTTGAAGAGGAAGAAGAAGCCTGCATTGTACGGCTCTCCCTGCAGCTTGGTGATGGCGATTGTGGAGAGCGGCTCTCCTACAGGAGTCAGAACTGCACCCAAACCTATGGAGAAACAGGCGATTATGATAAGATTGATCTTGGTTTGGCGCTCAAATGGCATGCAGTTCATGAGCTCTACTAGCAGCAGTGATGCGATGATCGCAGTAATTATGCTTGAGGACAGTCCTAGGATGACTACAATTAAGAATACGATTATCTTCGCAGGAACCACCTGGGTCAGTGAGTTCATTCCCTTCTGGGCATAGGACCTGCCATAATGAAACAGAAGCCCTGCCACAAGAACCGCAGGAACAATTCCCTTTATTATTGGCTCCTTGACTGCTTCCATTACTATCTCCATATTCCAGCCGATCAGCTCCATCTGATGCTCGGAGTAGCCTAAGGCCTCCAGAGCCTCTTTGCTATAAAAGCTGGATATGGTTACTGCTAGCACACCCATAACGAACAAGAACGCTTCGAGGTTATGCTCGATCTTCTTGACCATGAATGGTCCGACGAGCACAATTAGCACTATTACAAACAAACCAATGTCTAGTGGGTCAAATTGCACGAATAATCCCTCCAATATCGATAATATCTATGCTCGACGAATGCGGTTCTGACCAATGGCCGCTTCCTGGGTTCAGGGCCTTGCCGTTGCTGCTACACCCCCAATTCGATTTAGCAGGCCTCTGGTTTGCGCATCCATTTCGTTCCTCCTTTCTTTTCTCAATATAACCGGAACAGTAATTATCAAAAAACTAAAATGCTCCACTGCCTCCTGTAGCAATATTCATAGATGAGTTACCGATTTTTCTCATTAGGCTAATTGGCTTTTAACCCTTTCGGTTAGATCGATCTGAACATTCTGGACTGCACGCAACCGATGGAAGCAAAAAAATAATAACTAGTTATGTGAGCATCATGCAATGGTGATCTACCAGTGAGAATCTGCGAGTCAAGGACGATCTGGTGGGACGGCGGCTTGTGGCTGATCGATCAGACACGGCTTCCCGGTGAGCTTGTGCCCATCCAGATTTCAAGCATCATCCAACTTGTTGAGGCTATCAAAACCCTGCGCGTGCGTGGCGCGCCTGCCCTGGGCGTTGCTGGAGCCTATGGCATAGCTCTGGCCGCAGAACTTTCCAGGGCCCACAATCCTTTCGACCTGATCTCAGAGCTCGAGGTGGCTGCTGAGATGATCAAAAGCTCTCGGCCCACTGCAGTCAACCTCTCCTGGGGGGTGGACAGGGCACTTCAGGCTGCGGTCCGCCTGGAGACGGTCGAAGGCATTCGGGAGGCAGCACTTCGCGAGGCTGAGGAGATCGCAGAAGAGGACATCCGCATCAACAAAGCCATAGGAAAGAATGGGGCAAAGCTTCTGGAGGATGGCGACAGCGTCCTGACGCACTGCAATGCAGGAAGGCTGGCCTGCGTGGCATGGGGAACAGCTCTCGGAGTCGTCCGGTCAGCTGTCGAGGCTGGAAAGGAGATTCACGTTTACGCATGCGAGACCCGACCGCTGAACCAGGGCTCGCGTCTGACTGCGTGGGAGCTTGCACAAGATGGAATCCCAGTCACACTGATCTGCGAAAGTATGTCAGGAAGCCTGATGCGAAAGGGAAGAATTGACAAAGCCATCGTTGGAGCAGATCGCATCACGAAGGATGTCGTATTCAATAAGATCGGAACCTACAACCATGCAGTCCTGGCCAAGTACCACAAAGTCCCCTTCTACGTGGCTGTGCCACTCTCCACCTTCGACTTGAGGCACGAAGAGGCGGATATACTCATAGAGGAGCGCGATCCTGATGAGATCTGCACAATATCAGGCACACGGCTCGCACCACATGGCATCGACGTATACAATCCAGCATTCGATGCCACCCCGCTGCAACTCGTCACTGGACTTATAACCGAGAAGGGCGTCTTTCGTCCGCCTCTGATGCCTCGCATCTAAACTTTATGACCGATAGCGAAGCGCCTCATCACCTTGTCGACCTTGATCTGGACTGCGTCGCCAACCTTTGTGTCGGCCACGAAGATCACAAACCCCTCGACCCTGGCAATGCCGTCGCCTTCGCGGGCGATGTCCTCGATCTTGACGTCGTACTCCTTTCCAACCTCAACCGGCGCAGGGGTACCCATAGAGGACCGGCCCTCTTCATAACCTGCCATTAACCTTTCACCGTCCTTTGCGAAAACCTTAAAACAGATTTACGCCACAGCACCCTAGCCATACGACTATTAAATCCTTTTGCTCCTCCGATGCCAATTTATTTCTGCCAAGATCTCCATTAAGGAAGCATGGACGGCATGGAGAGGTACAAAGATATCATTCCAAACTTTGAGGCCTTCAAGGCGGTCTTACACAGGCCGCTCTTCAACTGCTGCCGCATCAACACTCTCAAGATTGAGAGGGCAAGGCTTTTGGAGCGCCTGGATGAGAAGGGCATAGGTTGGAGGATATTTGACTGGTATCCATTTGGCCTGAAGCTCGATGTACAAAGCCCTGGCAAATTGCTGGAGAACCTTTTGGGCTACATCCATATCCAGGAGGAGCTATCCATGCTCCCTCCTCTGTTACTGGACCCACAGCCAGGCGAAGTTGTCCTGGATCTGTGTGCATCTCCAGGAAGCAAGACAACTCAGATCTCGCAGATGATGAATAACCAGGGTCTGGTCATAGCAAATGAGCCCTCGCTGGCGAGGGTGTCTCCGCTGCGCTCGAACTGCGAGAGGCTTGGTGCATTGAACGTTGCCATCACCCGTTACGATGGCCGGAACTTTCCGCGTGGATCCTTCGACAGGGTTTTGGTGGATGCCCCCTGCACCAGCGAGGGCAGGGAGAGAAGAGGGCGGGGAACCATTGCTAGAAGCAATCGCAAAAGGTCGCTTGACCTTCAAAAGCTGCAGATCGGCCTGCTGAAAAATGCCACGCGTCTGGCGAAGCCAAAGGGCGTTGTGATCTACTCCACCTGCACTTACGCTCCTGAGGAGAATGAACTTGTTGTAGAGAAGGTGCTGGATGATGCTCGGCTGGAGAGGATATCGATCTCAGGGCTAAAAGATTGCCCTGGCATAACTGAATGGAGCGGTGAGACTATGAAGGGTGACCTGTCGAAATGTGCTCGCTACTATCCTCACATCAACGACACTGGGGGTTTCTTTGTCGCCAAGCTTATCAAGAATTAGGAACGTCTTCGAGCCGATGAACAGCTCCGAGGTGGCAAGGCTGTGGAAATCCCGGTTTGGCATCCCAGAAAAAGCGTTTGCAGGCTATCGTTTCTTTCGGAAGGCGCAGTCCGTCTGGATGATCAGCGCTTCCGATCTGCCCAACCTCAGCTATGAGGCCCTCGGAATGCGCATAATGAATCTCAAGGACAGGCCATGGAAGCCGACCACCTGTGCGCTACAGATCCTTGGAAAGCATGCTACAAAGAATCTAGTTCACCTGAATGAATCCCAGGCAATGACCTTTCTGGAGGGCAAAAGCCTGCCCGTCGACACGAATTTGGAGCCCGGCTATGTGGTGGTACTTTACAGAGAAGAAGTACTTGGCTGCGGGCTGTACTCCCGCGGAATTGTGATCTCGCAGCTTCCCAAGGAACGCCGGATGACGAGCTGCTCGTGAGGCAGGATTCAAATGATCTCAGAGATCTCTGATACTATGGCAGAGTCTGATACTATGGCAGAGGGCTCATCTCATGTAAATCTCTCAATGAGCCAGGATGAACTCAAGAGGCTGTGGTCGCAGCCCGTGCAACTCTTCCGTCTGGCCAATGCCCTCCGAAGCAGTAGTTGTAACGACGAGGTCTCCTTTGTCGTGAACAGAAATATCAATTTCACAAACGAGTGCATCGGAAGCTGCAGATTTTGCTCTTTTAAGCATTCAAGCAGGTATTTCTTGACTCATCAGCAGATCCTGGAGAGAGCGTCCGATGCAGAACTACGAGGAGCGACTGAAATCTGCTTGCAAGGCGGCCTTTCTCCGAGAATGCACCTGGAGGATTACTGCGAAATCCTGGAGCTCATACGCCGCGACTTTCCCAAGATGCATCTGCATGCTTACTCTCCCATGGAGGTCATGCATATGTCCCAAAACTCCCACGTGGAAGTTGCGGATGCACTGGCGGAGCTAAAAAGGAGCGGCCTTGGCTCCATGCCCGGGACTGCTGCAGAGGTCCTGGTGGATTCAGTGCGAAAGAGGATCTGCCCTGATAAGCTCACGACAAAAGAGTGGCGAGAGATAATAACGGCAGCGCACCGGCTTGGCATCCCCTCTACCTCTACACTGCTCTATGGCCACGTGGAGAGCCTGGAAGATCGCCTCCAGCATCTTCAGATCTTAAAGGAGATTCAGGCAGAGACACACGGGTTTACAGAGTTGGTGCTGCTTCCTTTTATTCCTGAAAATAATCTTTTGGGATTGTCATCCAAGAGGACGGATCTGCTGGAGCACCTGAAGATGCATGCGCTTGCCAGGGTGGCACTCTATCCGTTCATCACCAACATCCAGGCAAGCTGGACAAAGCTTGGCCGAGAGACTGCAGCTGCAGCCTTGGACTGGGGCGCGAATGACCTGGGTGGAACTCTCATGGATGAGGCTATAGCTCGCAATGCAGATGAGGGGCCGTGTATTTCTGCAGAGGATCTGATTGGTCTGATAAAAAGCAGAGGCAAGAGGGCTGTGCAAAGGACGACGCTGTACGCTAAGATCTCAGAGTTTTAACTCGTAGGATTGCGAAGCCCGGAGCGGGAAGCCCTGCCCTTCAGGGCGTGGGAGGAGTTCACGCAGACCTTTGTAACACTTTAGTCGATATTTAATCGATATATTTATTACTAGGGCAATGATCTTTCTATTATGCCCACATCGGATGCAGAGCTGAAAGATGCCATCAGAGAAAAATGGGACGAATCATCTCTGGAGTACGATAGCTTCCACGGCCATGGAATAAAGAGCCAAGAGGAGCGAGATGCCTGGAAGAGTGCATTTGAGGCTGTTCTTCCCAAAGGCAGACTAAAGATTCTGGACGTTGGCTGTGGCACAGGAGAGATCAGCCTTCTCCTGGCGGAGATGGGACATCAGATAACAGGCATCGATCTGTCCGATAAGATGCTCAGCATTGCCAGGTCCAAAGCCAAAGCTTCGCAACTTTCAGCACAATTCTTGAAAGGGGATGCGGAGTCTCTGAAATTCGACGACGAGAGCTTCGATGCTGTGATAAACAGGCATCTTCTATGGACACTTCCCCATCCCGACCTCGCGCTGCTGGAGTGGAAGCGCATTTTAAGGAAGGAAGGCCAGGTGGTGCTGATTGACGGGCTGTGGATGGATGGCTCTCTGGAGAGCAGGCTGCGCAGACTGATACGTGATCTCTGCGTCATCATCCTGGAGCGACAGAACCCCAGAAAGGGCTGGTACTCGAAGAAGACAGAAGCAAAGTTGCCTCATCCACATGGCATGGATGCTCAGAGAGCCGCTGACTATCTCGAGGAGGCAGGATTCAAACAGATAGCGAGGAGGTCTCTTGAGGACATTAAAGACATCCAGAGAAGGCATATGCCTTTTTCTCAAAAAGTAATTTACAATACGAATTATTATATGATCTGCGGGAAAAAATAACAAATTTTGCATGAAAATTTCGATCAAGTAATTTGAAGCGACTGGACTGTTGGAAAGGAGCTAGAAAAATGAGAACGAGAAGATTCTTGGTGGCCCTGGCGATCGGCCTTCTACTATTGGCCGCTCTGCCACTGGTGTGCGCAGAACAGACAGGAAAGACGCTGGTCATTGCCCTGGGCTCGGAACCGGATGACTTGAATCCCATTTCTGGAAGCGGCCATAGCTATGCCTATGATGCCATCAAGGTATTTAGCGGCCTGCTGAAGTCAGACGACAAGCTTCAAATGGCCCCAGACCTGGCTGAGTCCTGGGAGGTATCGCCCGATGGCAAGACCTATACATTCCATCTCAGGAAAGGCGTAAAATGGCAGGATGGTTTTGATTTCACAGCAGATGATGTGTTGTTCACCTATGAGCTGATGATCGGTGGGAAATGGACGTCGATATTTCCATCCTCTTCAGAGTTCAAGATAATAGATGACATTTCAATCGTCGATCCCAATACCGTAAAGTTCACCCTGAATGAGGGCATAGTCTCATTTGAGGAGAGGTTCTCTCTGCCTATCTTGCCAAAGCATATTCTGGAAGGCCAGGATTTGGCTAAGACGGACTTCTGGCAAAGGCCCGTGGGGACAGGTCCTTACAAGTTCGATAGCTGGAGGAAGGGCGAGGAGATTGTGCTCCAGTCCAATCCGGATTTCTACGGAGAAGCTCCAAAGATTGCGACATTGAAGTATGTCATCGTCCCAGATGAATCCGCAAGGATCAGCCTTCTGAAGAGCGGCGAGGTAGATGCCATAAAGATCGATCCGAGATCCATAAATGCTCTGGAGGGGACCAAGGGGATTCTGGTCTACTCTGAGCCCTCGGCCAACTGGTACGCCCTTAATATGCCGAGCACTATGTGGCCTTTCGGGATAAAAGAGGTGAGACAGGCTGTTGCTCTTGCAATAAACAAACAGCAGATTCTTGATGCGATCTTCAAAGGAGAGGGCGAGTTGGCCTATGGGCCGTTCAGGAAAGAGGACTGGGTGTACAATCCGGACATCGTCACTGCATACGATCCCGAGAAGGCAAAGGGACTCTTGGCAGATGCAGGATTTGAGGATACAAACGGCGACGGTGTTCTGGAAAAAGATAAAAAGAGCCTCGATCTACAGCTGATCTATCCCTCCACCAATGCCGAGCGCAAGGACATCGCCATCGCTGCCAAGACAGATCTGGCCAAAATAGGCATTAAGGTGGAGCCTGTGGGAAAGAGCTGGGACGAGATCTCCTATGAGGTATTTCGCAACAATTTCATAGTGATGGCCTGGGGATCTCCCTTTGATCCCGACGATCAGAACTATCAGAATTGGAACTCCAAATTCATTGGAAACGGATGGTGGAATGCGGCCAACTACAATAATCCAGAAGTTGACAAGCTCCTGGAGGACGGCAGGACCACATTTGACAGGGAGAAGAGAAAGGCGATCTACCAGAAGCTGCAGACGATACTCGCAGAGGATCAGCCAGTGGCATTCATAGCCTTCGGCAACTATGTCTACGCCCTCAACGACAAGATTTCGGGCATCGTGCCCCGAAACGGACCTCACGGACAAGGAAACAACGGAGCCATAAACGGCGAGCTTTGGTGGAATGTAGAGCAATGGGATATGGAGTGAGGCTCTATTGGACAGCGGCCTCGCCATTTATGTTTTGAGGAGGATCTTGCAGATCCCTCCTCTACTATTGGGAATATCGCTCCTGGCATTCCTCATCTTCTATCTATCCCCGGTGGATCCTGTGGTGGCCTACCTGGGGCTGACCACAGTTCAGAAGATGCCTCCCGAAGACGTCGTCAAGGTTGAAGAGCAGCTGGGCCTGGATAAGCCCGCACATGAACGATATCTATTGTGGCTTGAGAATATCGTTCAAGGAGACTGGGGATTCTCATACATCAAGAAGAGGCCCGTTTTAGATGTGATCCTTGAGAGGTTCCCGGCAACACTCCTGCTCACCCTTACAGGATACAGCCTGAGCATGGTACTGGGAGTGATCATGGGCCTTGCATCCGCAAAAAGAGAAGGATCGCCATTGGACAGATCTTTGCTTCGCCTGAACTACATCCTCTACTCGACTCCGACATTCCTCGTGGCTCTCCTGGCCATGCTGGTCTTTGCAGTCTGGCTGGGCTGGCTGCCTTCATCTCGCATGATCTCTGTAGACGAACCAGTCACCTTCTGGGCCTGTAGCCTTGACAGGATCAGACATATCATACTTCCTGCGACTGTGCTGGCGATCAGCCACCTGGCTGTGTTTTACACCTACATCAGGTCCAGCCTATTGGAGGCTATGAGGGACGATTATATCATAACTGCCAGGACAAAGGGGCTCGATGAAAGGGCCATACTGTACAGACACGCTTTGCGCAATTCATTGCTTCCTTTTGTAACCCAGATAGGGCTTGCAATTCCTTTTCTGATCGGTGGAAGCGTCGTTGTTGAGAGCATCTTCGCCTGGCCTGGGATAGGGAAGCTGACATACGATGCCGCACTGCGGGCGGATTATATGCTGCTCATGGGGATGACTTTGTTCACGAGCATTCTGGTCATCATCGGAAACCTGATGGCTGATGTTGCCTATGCGATCCTGGATCCCAGAGTTAAATATAACTGAGATGAATACAATGGAGAGCATACGAAATAGCTGTTCAGGATTGATTGTGCTTGGGATGCTGGCGCTTGTAGCCACGATGGCGCCCCTCATATCGACACACGATCCAGTTAAGGCCAGCTTGGCCGAGCCAGATCAGGCTCCATCGTTAAACCATCTCTTCGGAACCGATTATCTTGGCAGGGATCTCTTCTCGCGGGTACTATACGGCACAAGGGTCTCAATGCTCGTCGGGATCAGTGCCGCAGCCCTGACTGTATTTCTTGGATTGCTGATTGGTCTTACTGCTGGATACTTCGGAGGATTTGTGGATAGTGCACTGATGCGTCTTGTCGATGTTATATATTCGCCTCCAGAGACAATTCTGCTAATGGTCCTTGTAACCATCTTCGAAAGAAACATCTGGAGCATCATTTTGGCCATCGCATTTACGCACTGGATGAGCACTGCGAGGCTCGTGAGATCTGAGACCTTATCCATCAGGCAGCGGCCTTTTGTCGAGTCGGCAATATCCTTGGGTGCCAAAGACAGCTACATAATCTTCAGGCACATAATGCCGAATTTGCTCTACATAGTCGTGGTCTCAGTAACATTGATGACAGCTCATGCAATCCTTACAGAGTCCTTCCTGAGCTTCCTGGGACTGGGAATACCACCACATCTGCCAAGCTGGGGAAATATGCTCAATGAAGCCCAGAGGGACATAATGAAGGGCATTTGGTGGACGACCATCTTTCCAGGTACAATGATTGTAATCACTGTGCTCTCAATCAATTTGCTGGGAGATGAGCTCAAGACAAGGCTGGCACCGAACAGAGAGGTGAGGACGGAGCTGTAAATCGCGAGAAAAAAAGATGTGAGCAGGGCGTTCTCTAACGCCCTTGCAGTCGTCTCTTGATCTTTTCCAGGTCCCCTGTTGTGTACAGATAATATCCTGCGCCAATGGCGATGAGCAGCACGATGATCAGGGCAATCAGCCAGGTGCTGCTTTGTGCCTTCTCCACGTTAACCTTCTTGACCTGGTCGTCCAGGCCAAATCTGTACGATCCCGGTTCCTTGGGCTTGTAACTGAAGGTAACAGTGGCGTTCTCACCCGGCTTGACTGTCAGGTTCTTGCTGTCCACCACGCTGTCGTTTACCTTAAGGTCGAACTTGCGGGAATCCGTCTCCTTTCCAGCATTCTGCACACTGGCAGTTATCTTGATCTCCTGGCCTGCGCTCGCCTTCTCAGGCACATTCAGGCTTATGACCTTCAACGACGAGGTCACAAGGATCTTTCTGATCGTGTCGTTGAAGCCATCCTTCTGCGCTTTCAGGATGTGCTCGCCAGTTGCGTTCGCAGAATATGTGAGCGTTCCCCTATCGCTGGTAGCTCCAATGCTCTCATCGTCGAAGAATATATCTGCTCCCTCTACAGGCGTCTGGTTGATGCCCTCTACCACGGTTATAAGGAAGTTCTCTCCCTTTGAGACCTGCGAAGGCACATTGATGGTCAACCTGTTGGCAAGGGTGACGTTGGCCTGCTCGATCGCAGCTTGAGCTGCAGCTTCAGCCGCAGTCCTGACCACAAGGCTTGCCTTGCGATCGTTGTAGCCGCTCTTCTTGGCGACTACATCGAATGTGCCTGTATTCTTTGGGATGTAGCTGACAGACCCTGAGGCATCTGTGGTTCCTATGTTCTTGCCATCGACTGAGATTTGCACACCGCTCAGTGTTTCTGAACCTGACTTGGTGCTTATCAAGACAGTCTTATTGACCACAGCGGCAGGAACATTCAGGGTCATCGTCAGTCCTTCACCTACCTTGGTGGCTGTCGGTGCCATCAGCCTGTCGACGTTGTCAGCAACCTCGATCTTCAGGTTCTCCATGATCTCAATGATCCTGTTGCGCCCGAGGCTTATGCTGCCATCATTTTGCATGGTGATACCGTCATCGGCTAGGGACTCCACCTTCATCTTGCCGTGGATCTCCCCCTCTTCCACAGATTCAGCACTGTCAGATACCTGGAAGATGCCGTCCACTGTGGCGAGATCAGACTCAGCGCTGCGGAATACGCTCTGAACGTGGGCGACGATGATGGGAACATCCTTCTCTGAGCCAATATCAACCTTGTACATGTAGTTGGAAGCCCTGTCTGCCGGATCGGATGATGGCGTTACAACCTTGCTGTCCACCTCTTTGCCGTCCTTCGCCAAAGCCAAATAGACCTTGTTTCCATTGAGGTCCACCTGCTTGATCAGCAGCTCATAGTCCTCTTGCAGGGAGAGCGCAGATCCACTGGCAATGGTCTGGCTATCGTCGCTGTCGATCAGGACCTTTCTCAACTCGCCCTCGTTGATGGAGCTGACCTCATCTGCGAATTTGGTCTCATTGTTGTAACCTGCGAAATACTTGTCAGCCATGAATCCTATGACATCGTACTTGCCCCAGTCCTCAAACTCGAATTTAACCGGCTGAGGGCTGGTCTTGTAGATCAGATCCTTCTCGTCTATCTTCGTGCCACCGCTGATCTTCGCCTGAAGAACCTCTGTTCCTACATCATCGTCGATGTCATAGTAGAATCCCTCGAAGTTGTAGGGTGTCCAGGTAAATTCGCTCGTCTTGGAAGGATTGATCACTGTGCCTCGCACATCATAGGTTCCTGCCCTCTGTACCACAGGTGCGAAGCGAATCTCATCTGCGTCCGCAACCAAAAATCCGACATTCCCGAAGATCTTGGAGGTGCTTCCCTTTCGAAGGGTGATAGAGTTGTCGTTCTCCATCTCCACACCTTGGTCGGACACTGAGACGACCTTCATCTTTTCGTATTCATCGCCATCCTCGACGGATGTATAAGTATCGGAGATCTGGAAGAGGCCATCTACAGTCACGAGGGCGGACTCAACGCTGGAGAAGACATTGGATATGTGGGCCATTATGATCGGGGTGTCTTTGCCCGAGATCTCCACCTCGTACTTATAGGTCGCGCTCTTCAGGTTATCAGGCGAGATCACCTTGCTGTCTACCTCTTCACCGTCCTTGGCCAGGCCCAGGTAGACCTTATTCCCATCGATATCGATCTGCTTTATGCGCAGCTCATAGCCCTCTTCCAGGGGCAGAACTGATCCCGTTGTGATGGTGCTCTCGTCATCGCTGTCGATAAGCACTTTTCTCAATTGGTTGTCGCTTATCAGGCTTATATCCTTGTTGAATAGGTCGCCAGCCTTGTAGCCTGCAAAGTACTTGTCGGCCATGAAACCTATGACCTGATAGGTTCCCCAATCGCTGAATTCAAATTCCATGTCCTGTGCTGTTGTGCTATATGTCAGGTCGCCGGACTCAATGGTCCTGCTCGAACTCTGCAGTTTAACGGTAAGCCTTTCAGTGCCGACGTCGTTCTTCAGGTCGTAGAAGAAGCCGGAGAAGCTTTGAGGCGTCCAGGTATACTCAAGCGGGCTGATGCCCTCTCGCCAGATCCTGTCAGTTCCTGTCTCAGTCACTTGAGGCGCCTCTGCAGTTGCCGCTTCGGTCACATTTTCAGTTTCGTTCTCGGAGATGTTCTCAGATACATTCTCGGATTCAGACTCATTTTGAGAGACATTCTCAGGTAAAGACACAGCGGAAGTGGCTTGGTATGCGCTTGCATTCTCGGAGCTTGCTGCTGTCGTCGTCTCCTGCGGGATCATATCCGGCGTAATGGCAGTCTCAGCAGAAGCTACAGCAGAGCTCTCAGCCTGTTTTTGCTCTCCTTGCATCGTCTTCTCAGCAGAAGCTACAGCAGAGCTCTCAGCCTGTGTTTGCTCTCCTTGCGTCGTCTTCTCAGCAGATGCAGTCGCAGTTTCGGCCACAGAGGTGGCCGGGCTTTGGGCTTGCACAGCATTCTGTGAGGATCCCGAGCTTGCAGAACTGCCAGATGATGCTGATGCCAGCGGCTTCATCCCGCTGCTGCGCTTTGCCATTTTCTCTGCCGATATTGTTCCACTTTGTGCGCTGCTTTCAGAAAGCAGGCTTCGGCTTATGATCGGTGTCGCCCCTCCAGCGGCATTTACATTTGTCCCAGAATCCACATTAGTGGTGTCCTGAGAGGTTTGAGCCAATATTTCCATTGGCAGAGCTGCAGCTAGGATCAAAAGAAGCAGACTGGCTCCACCCAACCTGACATAATCCATAGATCTCCTCCATCACAATATACAACGACATGTCTTCTATATTTATATTCTTTATCTCTGTCGAATTGCATTTTTCCTCTGCCGTCTCAGACAACCGTCATCGCGCTACTCTGTCTGGGCGTGGATGTACTTAATGTTTATCATGTTTACGCTTATCGGTATCCGATATTAACTCCACCAGATGTCGGATTTTTCTCAAGAACGCTGGTAGAATGGGGATCTTTTTCAAGAACGCTGGTCGAACTGAGATCTTTTTCAGAGTTCGCGGGTGGGGCAGATACTAGATTCGTTGGTTTAGATATGGCTTTGCCTTCTAACAACATCGTCGGATCTTTCCACCACGTTGAGGCATTGAATTCATTGCTTTTATCATCATTTAGGACTGCATGGCCAGAATCCACCATAATTCTGTTAACAGGTGGCCAAATAAGTCTATTATAAGAATCCATTAGATATATGACGCAGATCAATTGATTCCATTCATTGCGCCCGCTACTGGCGTTATCATCTATATCTATAGAGACAGTTTTGTTCTTCAATATCGAGTCGGCATACTCCCGGGCATCCTTCCCCACAGGACTCAATGTCGATGGAGCCTCGATATCTGCAAGCTTTACACTGTCGATGTGATTCACCCTTGGGTCTTGTGTCTTCATTTCGATGCCAAATGAGCCTCCGCTGATGATGCTCACGACTCGCCCGATGACCTCATCAGGTGCCCCCGCAACCGACTTAATAATGGCTATTGTCAATAACAGAGCCAATATCCACTTCACAGTCGTCTCCCAAAAAATTTCTCATTCAGTTACATACTGTCCGTCGCGCAGCACTATCACGTAGTCAGCTGAATTTCTGAGAGCCACCGAAAAGCCTGGTTCCGCTCCGAATATGATGGTCTCCTTTCCATGCTCCATGGCCTTCATAAGCACTGGCTTTAGATCTGCATCCCGCGTGACGAGGGCAATCGTATCTATCACAGGGTTGTAGATCATATCCACGCCCTCAACAGCCATCCGGACATCAACATCACTTGTACAGATGACAGGCTCAAAACCCTGGTTCTCCACAGCCTCAACCAGCTTCTCAGATGCATATTGATTCAAAAATACCTTGCCCATCTTGATGTCACCATAATCCTTGAGGATATCTCTGATCTCCTCCAGGTCCATCTGAAACTCCTTCCTGAGCATATTGGGGCCGTCTACAAGAAGACCTATCTTCTTCCTGCCTTTTTCCTTCTTGGAGCCCAGATACCTCATGATGTGTTCGAAGTGTATTGGCATACGATCCATATTACACCTTTTGGCATTTGGATTACTTGGTGTGATCTCTTAGATTTTACGAGATTCAATGAATGTTATAAATCCTTTTGGTATTTTCAGAGGTTATCTGGGCTATCTCCTGCGGCTCCATTTTTCTGATCTTAGCTATGAGCCTGACTGAATCTTGGACAAAACAAGGCTCGTTCCGGCCTCTTCGGGGCGACAGAAAAGGACTGTCGGTCTCCACGAGCAGGCGGTCCAAAGGGACATTCTTGGCCAGGATCTGGTGGTGTCCTGAGCGGCATAAATTCGTGGCAATGGAGATATAAAATCCTCTATCTACAGCCTCCTTCATGGTAGCAAGAGAGCCGCTGTAGCAGTGGAATACGACCTTGTCCAGATGCTTGACCATATCAAGGGCCTGCTGCTCTGCATCCCTTGAGTGGATCACGAGGGGTAGATCCTGAGACCTTGCCAGCTCAATCACCTTGCCAAAGGCCTGAGCCTGACGCTCCCTTCCGGTTGCATCTTTGCAGTGGTAGTAATCCAGTCCTGCCTCGCCGATGCCAACGGCCTGCCTGGCATTATCCTTTATCTGCTCGAGCAGTTTGTTGAGTTCAATTTCGGAAAGGCCATCTAATGTGTTGGGGGACAGTCCAAGTGTGGCTAAGATGAAATCATACTTCTTCGCCAGCTCCAGGGACCTGCGATTGGTGGAATAATCAACGCCTGAGTTTATCATCAGGACAACGCCCGAGTCTCTTGCTCTCTGCAATACTGCGTCGCGGTCTTTATTGAACTGCTTGAAATCAAGATGGCAGTGCGAATCGATTACTCCCTGTACTGATTCATTCAACGGTGTAGTTCCTCCAGAAACATCAATCGATTTGCGATACTATAGTTCTGGGGTAAGAAATAGGTTTGGGTAAGTTCTCTTCTGCGGCAATGTCTCATATCTGCAGATGATCTTAAATATCATCTCAGCTAATTAGACAATTAATCGTTATGATTATTTTACAGGCCCATGTGACCTGTCATGAAGATTGTGGTAGTTGATTCGCATAACGAAGTCCTTCCATATTGGTTCGAAGAATACCTCAGATCAAAGCTACCTCTGGTCATAGTCCGAATCGACCAGCACCATGACATGAATCAAGAATGTCCCACGTTGCCTGCAAAAGAAGGCAGACCTCTATTCGATTATTTGGCCAAGATAATGCCTTATATTTATGAGTATGCCAAAATGAAATTGAATGAAGGCAATTTTACATGTCCAGCATTTCATTATGGCATAGTGGGTGCTTTGTACCATTTTAATCCGAGAGAGAATAAGATTGATGCTTATGGAAGGATCTTTGGCGAAGAGATCAAGGATGCCCCCAAGACCGCAGTGATGGCCAGAATTATTAATGGAAAGAGGATCAATAGAATAATCTGGGACGGAGCATTAACGAGATTGAGGCTTCAGGGAGGAAAAACAACGCCTGTTCCGCAAAAATTGCATTTAGATAATTTTAAAGAGGAGATTGAAGGGAGCAGGCTGCCTTTGGCCATTTGCTTTGATCTTGATGGAGTTTATGGGATGGAAGATAGCGGGCAGGCTGAAGAGGTTGTGGGCAAAAGGCTGGATAAAGTCAAGGCTGTGCTGGATTGCATATCATCCCCTGTTCTGGCCTGCATTGCGAGATCCCAGAGACCTAGAACATACGTCCCTCCCGGTCTGGTGGACAGCCTGCAAAAGATTGTGCTTCACGAATATCTATTGAGCACCAGAATTCAGAAGCATCAGTCTGTTTATTGCGCTTACCAGGGCTTCTACTGAGGCCATGACTATGTCCTCACGCGCGGACCGTGCGCTGACCCTGCGACCGCGGTCGTCTTCCACCCCAATCACAACCTCCGCCAGGGCATCTGCTCCTCCTGAGATGGCTTCGATCCTGAAGTCGCAGAGGTGGATGGACGTGTCGCTGTCCAGGAGGCCCTGGACGGCGTTGACTGCTGCATCCACGGGTCCTACGCCCGTGTTAGCCAGCACTTTCTCTTTGCCGCGCACAATTGCCTTTACAGTCGCCGTTGGTGTTATGATGTTTCCTGTCATGACTGAGACCTCTTTGAGGACCACAGCCTGGCTGCCCTTTGCCACCTCTCCGATAACGACATCGGCAATGGTCTGAAGATCGATGTTGCCAATCTGCTTCCCTTTATCTCCCAGATCCTTTATCCTCTCAAGGATCTCCTGAAGCTGCTCTTCTGTGGGTCTGTAGCCCGCGTCCTCAAGAACCTTCGCCACTGCGTGCCTTCCAGTATGCTTGCCAAGCACTATGCGCCTCTTGTGTCCCACCATCTCAGGGGTCATGATGCCGGGCTCAAAGGTCTTGCTGTTTTCTATCACGCCATGGCTGTGAATGCCGCTTTCATGAGAGAAGGCGTTCTCTCCGACGATGGGAGCAGTTAATGGTATCTTGACGTCAGTGAGCCGCTCGACGAGCCGAGCCGTCTCCACAAGGTATCTCGTCTTGATGCTCGTTTGCGCACCATAGATGGAATGCAGGCTCATCACAGTCTCTGCGAGGTTAGCGTTGCCCGCACGCTCGCCAAGGCCGTTCACGCACACCTGAACCTCTCTCGCACCTGCTTCCACTGCTGCCAGGCTATTGGCCACGGCCAGGCCAAAGTCGTTGTGACAATGGACATCGACGACCATGTTCACGCGGTCGCAAATGTCTTTCACAAAACGATAAAATGAGGATGGGACAGCGACCCCGACGGTGTCAGGGATGTTGATTATATCGCAGTGCACCTCCTCCACAGCCTTGAAGATCCTGTGCAAGAACTCCGGCTCTGTGCGAGTGGCGTCCATTGCGGAGAAGAGGCAGGACCTTCCGTTCTCCTTCACGAGCTCCACTGTCTCCACTGCACCGGCTACGATCTCATCGTGGCTCATCTTGATCGTATGAGCTATCTGGATGTCAGAGGTTGGCACGAAGACATGCACCAAGCCAACATCGGCGTCAATGCAGGCCATTGCATCTTTCTTCACAATCCTGGAGAGGCCACAGACCTGGGCAGAAAGACCTGCCCGTGCGATCTGTCGGACGCTATCAAACTCGCCCTTCGATGATACCGGAAATCCGGCCTCGATAACATCTACGCCGAGCTTATCGAGCTGAATGGCGATCTTGAGCTTCTCGTCCGGGGTGAGTGAGACGCCCGGAGTCTGCTCCCCGTCACGAAGGGTTGTATCAAAAATGCGAACCTTTTCACCAACGAGCGAACGAACGTCGTAGAAGACGATTCCCCACGGAGGTCTGTTGTGTCATAAACGAAAAGAGGCAGAGGTACTATAAAACTCTTGCTTATTGGAAAAGGCAAAGGCTCAAATGCATTCGTCACCATTGAAGGATGCGCATATCCTGTGGCTGCGCTAAGGTCCCCTGGACATGAAGATGCCCTTTTTCTGCAGACCCTCAACCATCACTTCGAAAAGCAGCTCAGCGTGGTCTGTCTGCTCTTGAGCTGCTCCTTTAGCAGGTCGCTTTGCAAAATGAACCTCTTTATAGGAAGCTCGAGCCTTTGGGAGATATGCTGCAGTGCCGTCTTAATATCTTCGAACTCCTGCCCTGACTGGCTCATGGCGCCCCTCACATTCTCCCTCACATTGAATACGCCAAGAGGCACATAACCTTTGTATGCCTCTCTCAGGATGATCGCCCCAGCCTGGATCTTCTCCCTGGCCAGAGCCTCAAGCACTGCCATCTTGCAGGAGTAGTAGCAGCCACCCACACGGGAGTAGCCCTTCTTCGAACCATGATTTTCACAGTCCGAGAATATCAGCTCCTCATCTCCAACGATGTGCAAGAAGGCCTCCATCCACTCATACTGCCAGGCAGTGGGCAGCAGCAGAACTGCATAGTAGTTGTTGAGGCTGGAAAACTCACGCACCTGACAGCATTCGATGACCTCGTAGTTCCTGACCTCCTCGAGAAGCCTCTTTCCCAGAATGCTGTCGCATGCGGTGATGGACCATCGCGTGGGAACGAGCCTCCTTCTCTTCCTACTTCCTAGGGCCCCAACAGAGAGGGCTCTTTGGATGCTGGAGAATGGCAAACCATTT